>DASRGM010000056.1:0-80095 GCA_035651035.1 Terriglobales bacterium | reverse complement strand
TCTGCAGGCCCATATACTCGTCGCCGTTTTCCTCGAGGAATTCGGCGCGGTTCTCGAAGGCGAAGCGGCCCTCGCCCGGCGGAATCAGCGCGAAAAAAACTTGCGAGCGCTCGCGCACCCGCGCAGACGCCTGCAGGACATCCGCGACTGGGATGTCGGCCTGCCGCAGCCCGTGCTCCACATCGCGTAGCAAGTCATCCACGCGCAAGTTCGAGACCGTTACGCCGAAGTAGTTGGCGGCGACGTCCTCCAGCTCGTGCGCCTCGTCGAAGACAACCACGCCGGCATCGGGCAGCACGCCCGCATCCTGCTGGCGGTCGGTGGCCGCCTTGATCGCCAGGTCGGCGCAGAACAGATGATGGTTGACGATGATGATATCGCTCTCGGCCGCGCGCCGGCGCATTTCGGTGATGAAGCAGCGGTCGAACTGCTGGCACTCGGAGCCGATGCAGCGATCGGTGCGCGCGTCCAGCTTGGGCCATAGATAGCTCGTCTCCGGCAGCTCGGCCAGCTCGGCGCGGTCGCCGGTTTCGGTCGTCTTCTCCCAGTCGCTGATGATGCGGAAGTGGTTGATCTCCTCCAGCCCGTTCAGCACCGGCTGCGACGTCAAGTCGTAGAGCTTCTTGCGGCAGAGATAATTGCCGCGGCCCTTCATGTAGCAGACGCGCAGCTCGCCCAGATGCTGTTGCAGGAAGGGCACGTCCTTGAAGAACAGCTGCTCCTGCAGGGTCTTCGTGCCGGTGGAGATGATGACGCGTTTGCCGGAGCGAATCACGGGCAAGAGGTACGCCAGCGTTTTGCCGGTGCCGGTGCCGGCTTCAACGATGAGATGACGACGGTCCTGCAGCGCCTGCTCGACCGCCTCGGCCATTTGCAGCTGTCCGCGACGAAACTCGTACGCCGGATGAGTGCGCGCCAGGAGGCCGCCGGGGCCGAAGAACTGATAGAGCGAGGGCAGGCGGGCGGCGGTGGAGGCAGGAGTTGGCGGGGCCGAGGACATCACGACGATGTTACGCGAGTGGATGACAGAAATCGATTTGCTCGGAACGGTGGGGAATCTGCTGTTCTGCCCGCAGGCGAATGATGCTTGCCTCGGCGGACAGCAGATCCCTCGCTGCGCTCGTGATGACAATCTTCCGACTCGGGGCGGCGGTGGCGTACGCGGGGGCGGGGTACGCGTCCGCGGGACGGCGGCGGATACTTGTCAGCGGGGTACGCGGCGGCGAGCACGCGGCGGCGGCGTACGCGTCGGCGGGTACCACAATTGTCACTCCCGGCTGCATCGGCGCGACACGCTCATCTCGTGAACCTAACTGTGCTGCAGCGGGTGACAATTTGCACGTTAACCCTCAAACTCATTAGAGATGCCAGCAACGAGGAACAACGCCGTTCTTCCCACCCTCGCCATCGTCGGCCGGCCGAACGTCGGCAAGTCCACGCTGTTTAATCGGCTGGTTGGCAGGCGCCGCGCCATTGTCGGCGACGAGCCGGGCATCACCCGAGACCGCATCTATGGCGAGGCCGAGTGGGCCGGCCGCCATCTGCGTGTGGTCGATACCGGCGGCATCATTCCCGATGACCAGGCGCTGATCCCGGCGGAAATCTTTCGCCAGGCGCGGGTGGCGCTCGATGAAGCTGACGCGATCGTGTTGGTCGTCGATGGGCGCACCGAGCTGGCTTCGCCCGACATCGACCTGGCGCGCCTGCTGCTGCGCACCGGCAAGCCGCTGCTGCTGGCGGTGAACAAAGTCGACACTCCCAAGATGGAGCCCTATGCGGAGGAGTTTCGCCGGCTCGGGGTCAAGGAGTTGTGTCCGATCTCTGCCGAGCACGGCACCGGCGTGGCAGAGCTGCTGGAGCGGGCATTGAGCGTGATGCCCGACGATTCACATCCGGGTCTCGAAAAGCGCGAGGCCCTGGGCACCCGCACCCGCAGCCGCCGGCGCACCCGTGCTTTGGCTGCGGCCGAGCAGCAGGTCCCCCTCGACAAGTTCAGGGCGGACTTTCCAAGCGGGCAGGAGCCTTTCGTCGAGGTGGAAGGTCAACAAGGGAGCTTAAGCCAAGGGCCGACAGCCGAAAGCGAGCTAGAAGCTCAGTCCGAATCCGAGGAGCCTCGCGAAACCAAGGTCGCGATCATCGGCCGCCCCAACGTCGGCAAGTCGACGCTGCTGAATTCGCTGACGGGAAGCTCGCGCGCCATCGTCTCGCCGGTGGCGGGCACTACGCGTGACGCCGTCGACGAGCTGGTCGAGCGCGACGGGCTGTCCTATCGCTTCATCGACACTGCCGGCATTCGCCGCAAGGGCAAGACCGAACTAATGGCGGAGAAGATGTCGGTGGTGATGGCGCGCAAGCATCTGAAAGCCGCCGATGTCGCGCTGATCCTCATCGACGCGACCGAGGGCGTCACCGCCGGAGACGCTACCATCGCCGGCTACGCGCACGAGAGCGGGCGCTCGGTGATTGTCGTCATCAACAAGTGGGACCTGGTCACGACGAAGCGTAGCGACGGCAAGCGGCCCGCCGACCGCAGCCTCTACGAGGAGCAAGCGCGGCGGCACCTGAAGTTTCTGTCCTACGCGCCGGTGGTCTTCGTCTCGGCGACCACGGGCCAGGGCCTGGACAAGCTGTACTCAACGCTGGAGCTGGTGGCGCGCGAGCGGCGCAAGCGCATCGGCACCGGCGAGATGAACCGCTTCCTCAGCCGCATCGATTTCGAGCGGGCGTCGGTCCCCGTCGCCAAGCGCGTGAAGATCTACTACATGACACAGGCCGCGGTCGCACCGCCCACATTCATTCTGTTCACCGACCGTGCCGTGAAGCTGCACTTCTCCTACGAGCGCTTTCTGGAGAACCAGATTCGCGCCGCCTTTGGGTTCGTCGGCACGCCGATCTGGATCAAGAACCGCCCCCGCAACGCTCCGGCACGTAGCGGGAGAAGTTCCTGACGGCTTTGCCTGCCGAAGCCTCCGCACCCATGGAGCCTGTTAATGCGAGCCATTCGCTTCGACGGCGATGACGCGGGGCTCTGGCTCGTCGAGCACCAGCCCCGGGCTGGAGGAAACGGCCCGCGGACTGAAGAGCCGCCGGAACAGAATCGCCATGCCGCGGGCCACTACTACGTCGGCCGTCTCCCAGCTCCAGACACTATCGATTCCCCGTGGCGGCCGTTGTTGCTGGTCGGTAAGCAGGTAGATCGAAATGTGAGGCGCGGTCCGCTTCAGTTGTGGGGCCAGCGCGCGATCGTCGCCACTGCAATCGTGGCGTAGCAAGACAGCGTTCACCGGACGGCTGAGAAGCATGGCTTTGGCCTGCGCGAGATTACGCGCCAGCAGCACTTGAAATCCGGCGCTCCCGAATTCTGCGATGAAGTTGGAATATAGGTAGGGTTGATTGCACACGAATAGCAGGGTCAATCTGGAATTCATTCCACAGAACCTTTCTGGGCCAGATTGAATCACCGGCGCACACCACGCTCCGCGACCTCAACGAACAGGCCGTTCGATTGGTCGGGGGCACCGATGGTGACGCGAGTTACAGAATATTCAGGTATTCGGAAGGCTGCGTCAAGCGGGAAATTCGGGTGCGAAGCCGAACCGCCACGTCCATATCGCATAGCTTCAGCCGCTTTTGGATATACTCCCACATTGTGGGACACCGTGCGGCTTTGGCTGGGCAATTATGCTGGGGAAACCGCCATCGCCGCCAGTTCGGCCAGGTTACGAACTTCAAGATTGGGCTTGACGCTTGCCAGTTTGCTGGCCGCTGCCGCCCTGCCCTGGCGGCGGTTGACCCACACGGTGGCTATGCCGAGCGACCGCGCGGGTGCCACATCGTGGTACAGGCTCTCGGCCACATGCAGCAGACGCTCGCGCTCGATGCCGAGCCGGCGCAGCAGTGCCCGAAAATTCTCCGGCGAGGGCTTATAGCTGCGCAATCGCTGGGCGGTAAGCACGGAATCAAAATGAATTTGAAGCTTGGCGGCCGAGTAGGCAAACAGATCGTCATCGATGTTCGAGAGGATCGCCAGCTTGTAGCGGGATTGCAGCCGGCGCAGCGCATCGATTGTGTCGGGAAACGGCTCCCAGTCGCGGATCGAGTCGGCCAGTCCGGCTGCGTCGGTCGGGGTGACGGGAAACCGCAGCTCGCGTCCGACGTCGCGCACCACTCCGCTCAGCACCTCGCGATAAGTACGGTAGGGGCCAGTCTGTTGGCGCGGCTCCAGCTCCGAGTAAAGACTCAGCACCTCTTCGTCGCTGGCGAAGCGGCCCTTTACCTCAAGCAGTGGTTGCAGGTAGCCCAGAATGCCGGATTCCCAGTCGATCAGCGTGCCATAGCAGTCGAAGGAGAGCCACTCGAATTGCGCCAGGTCGAGCATTGGCGGATCAGTGTGTTTTGTCGCCGACGGCAGTGACTTTGTGCGACTCGAACTTGCGCTGCAGGGCGGCAAAACCCGAGGCTTCCGATTTTTCGGGATCTGGAAGAGGCGCCTGATCGGTGGGCGCAGCATCGTCGCCGGAATCCGCGGCAGCAATTTCGGCCGGCGCGTGCGTCGCCGGTTCGGCGGCTTCGGCCGGCTCGGCCGCACTGCCGGCCGCTTCTGCCGCGGGCGTGACAACCGGCTTGGGCGGCTCGACGAGGCGCGACTCTCGCAAGCCCTTCTCGAGGAATTTCCGGGTGTTCAGCAGGGGGCGCGCCAGCGAAGGATTGTAGCTGGTCCAGGCCGTATCCAGGTCGGCCTCGCGCTCGAACTGCGCCCGCATGCTCTCCATCTTCGAGTCGAGATCGTCGAGATAGTGCAGCATGAGCGCCTCGGGAAACATGGGCAGCTTCGGCGAGCCGAACTCGTATTGCCCGTGATGGCTGATGATCATGTGCTCCAGCAGCACGCGCAGCTCGTCGGGGAACCCGGGGACGCGCTGAATCTTTTCGCCCAACATGCCAAGTTCGATGATCATGTGTCCCAGAAGCTGCCCCTTGGTCGTGTAGGAGATCGAGCGCTGATAGGCCAGCTCATGCAGCTTGCCGATGTCATGCAGGAATGCGCCGCTGAGCAACAAGTCGCGATTCACCTGCGGATAGTTGCGCACCGCCAGGTCGCACATATTGAACAGCGAGACGACATGGTCCAGGAGGCCGCCGACGAACGCATGGTGCAGCGACTTGGCCGCAGGCGCGGTCTTGTACGCCGAAACGATTGCCTCATCGGCGATAAACTCTTTCAGCAGCGACTTCAGCCAGGGGTTTTCGAAGCTGTCGACATAGTTGCAGACCGTCTGCCAAAGCTCCTCGACGTTCTTCGAGGTCTTGGGAAGGTAGTCGGCGTAGTCGATCTCGGCCTCGCCCAGCTTGCGCATTTTGTGGATGGTGAGCTGCCAGCGCCCGTTGTACTTGTGGATGACGCCCTTGGCCTTGACGAAATCATCCTGGTCGAAGGCCGAGATGGCATCGTTGACGTTGTCCCACATGTTGGCCTGGATCTGGCCGCTGCGGTCGGCGAGCATGAGCGACAGATAAAGCTCGCCGCTCTTCTTGGACTTCACCTGCTTGACGGCGACAACGAAGAACGAGGTGATGGTCTGGTTCTCAACCCGGGAACAATCGCAGATGTAGAAGTCCTTCATGCAGGGCCTGTAGCGGTGTCGGAGGCGCTAGTTGACGCTGAGCGAGTTTAACAGTAGCCAGTTGCCAGTTGCCAGTTGCCAGTTATCAGTAGTCAGTAGCCACTCGCCAGTTGTCGGAGACGAGTGCCCTGCACGCGAAGTCAAGTTAGCCCAACACGGGAGCGCAGCGGAGTGCAGTATCCAAATAACAGCGGCACCAGAAGCCTAGGTGAAAAAGCTATGGGCGCAACTGGCGACCGGAGACTGGCAACTGACAACTGACTACTTACAACTGCCTCTAAAACAGTCCTAGCTTCTTCTTCTTTTTCGGCTTGTCGGGGTTGTCGGTCGACGCCGTAGTGTAGATCGGCTGGGTCTCGTTGGGGCTGGCGCCCGTATCGAGATAGCCGGGCTTAATGTCGATGTAGGCATCCTCGCGCAGCTTGGTCAGATAGTCGCGCAGCGCCGGCTGCATCTTGGTGACGTAGATTTGCTCCTGAATCTGGCTCTCGACGTCCTTCAGCGGCGGAATGCCGGGCTTCTGGTGTTCGGCCACCTTCAGGATCACGAAGCCCTGGTTAGTGCGGACAGGCTCAGTGTACTGGCCCGCATCCATGGCGAAAACTTTGGTCTCCAGGTCCTTCGACAGGGTGCCGCGCTTGAAGTACTCGAGATCGCCGCCGATGCTCGAGGTCGGCCCGCTGGAATACTTCTTGGCCAGGTCCTCGAAGTTGCCGCCCTTTTTCAGCATTTCGTACACCTGGTCGGCCTTGGCTTTGGCCTGCGCTATAACTTCCGGAGTGGGCGTGTCGGGCAGCGCATTCTCGCCTTTATCGTTCTTCACGGCATTGCTGGTTTGGGTGGAGATGAGGATCTCGCTCAGTCGCACTTGCTCGGGCCGGTCCAGCTCGCTCTTGTGCTGGTCGTAAAACTGCTGGATTTCGGCGTTGCTCACGTTGATATGGCCGCCGACTTCCTGTCCGATCACGCGCTGGGTGAGGATGTTGTTCTTCAGGTTCTGCTTGAAGTCCTCGAAGGAGATGCCCTGCGACTCGGCCGCCTTCTCCATGTCTTCCATCGAGTCGGCGTGCATCTGCTTGCGCAGCTCATCCATCTTCTTCACCAGCTCGGTATCGGCGGTGATGTTCAGCTCCTGCGCCTTGTTCAGCAGCAGCTGCTGGTCGATCAGGTCGCGCAGCAAGTCCTTCTCGTGCTCCTTGGCCTGCTGTTCGGCCTGCGTTGTATTGGATTGCTGCTGCGCCTCCGCAAAGAGTTCCTGGCGCGCCTTGCGCAGGTCGGCACGGGTGATAATGCTATTGTTCACCCGGGCAATGATCTCTTCGACAACGGTGTCGTTGCCGGTAGTCTGAGTTTGGGCCAGCAGAAACGGTACTCCGAGGAGTACGAGCAGCGAGAGACAAGCAATTCTCTTCATGCAATACCTGAACAGGCGGACTAATACACCCTGGGAGCCACGCCTTTGTTGATGGTTTCCTTATCAGCTATTCTACCGTGTTCGGGGTCCTGACGCAGCGCAAAAGCCGTACGGTTAACGCGGTGCAGCGAGAGTTGCCCGATTGCCCAGGTCACTAAATGCGCGGTTACCCCGGTGCCAGGCCTTCATTACCCAGGAGCCACTCATGAAACGAATTTTCTTATCGATCCTCGCGGCCGCGCTGTTCGCGCCGCAATTTGGCGTCGCCCAGCAGTTCCAGGTTGCCAATCGCGTCACCCTGGGCGGCGAAGGCGGTTGGGACTACCTCATTTACGACGCTGACGGCCAGCGCCTGTTCATCACGCGCGGCAGCCACGTGATGGTCGTCGACGCGAATACGTTGAAGGTAGTCGGCGACATTCCGGACCTGTCTGCCATTCACGGCGTTGCGCTGGCGCCCGCGCTGAATCGCGGCTTCATCAGCAACGGTGGCGACAACACCGTCACCATCTTCGATCTGAAGACGCTGAAGAAGCTGGACAGCGTCAAAGTGGGCGAGCGGCCGGACGCGATCCTGTACGAACCCTTCTCCAAGCGCGTCTTCACGTTTAACGCGCGCAGCCACGACACGACGGCTGTCGACGCAGCCACCGGCAAAGTTGTCGGCACGGTCCCGCTGGGCGGCAAGCCCGAGTTCCCCGCCAGCGACGGAAAAGGCAAGCTCTACGTCAACATCGAGGACAAGAGCCAGATTGCCGAGGTCGACGTGACTAATCTGGCGGTGCTGAACACATGGTCTATCGCGCCGTGTGAGGAGCCCAGCGCGCTCGCCTTCGATGTGGCCCACCATCGGCTGTTTGCCGGCTGCGACAACAAGATGACCGCGATTGTGGATTCGGATTCGGGCAAGGTGGTGACCACCCTGCCGATCGGCGAGGGCGTGGATGCGGGCGCCTTCAACCCCAACACGCGGCAAGTCTTCATGTCCTGCGGCGAGGGAGTGCTGACGGTCATTTACCAGGACAGTCCTGACAAATACAGCGTGCAGCAGAACCTGGCGACAGTGAAAGGCGCGCGCACCATGGCGCTCGATGCCAAGAACAACGTCGCATACCTGGTGACCGCCAAGCGAGAGGACAAGCCGCCCGCGCCAGGTCAGCGGCCCGCCATGGTTCCCGGGACCTTCGAGCTGATCGTGGTGAAGGCCAAGTGAGGTCGCGAGGGGGGCGGACCAGACCGCTGCATGAGTTGAATTCCTGAATTGGGAATGCTTTTACGTGGGAAACGCTTTCTATCGGGAATGCTGTGTATTAGGGCACGACTTTAGTCACGACTTCAGTCGTGCCGATAGGGGTTTTGCGAGTCCGAGCCGGCTTCAGCCGGCGAAACGAGAGCCTGCCGTCGGCTGAAGGCGGCTCCAAACAAGTAGAGTAGCTCGTTTCGGCACAACTGAAGTCGTGCCCTGATACGAAACAATGCCGGATCGTGTCGACAGCCTCTGAAGCCGGTTCCCCGATGCGAGGCGCCTCCTAAACGAAGTTTTTTCCGTCCCCAATCTGATCTCCCGGCAACTCACCATTGAATTCAACCGCGCTCGGGTGTATGCTCTGCCATCTACTCGAGAAGATCCCGGTCGAGCTGTGCGTTTGCGGTCCCAAACGATCGGCTCGCTCCCGACTTGCACGGGCGTGGGATCTGGAACTCAGGATGCGCTGCGCAGCAATGGGCTCTCAAACGCTGGCCTTATGGAGCGCTCCGGTCGGAGGCTCGTAAGGCATGGCGTCTACCCCGAGTTCATTGTCCATTTATGAACCTCGGATTCTTCCCGCTCTTCGTCGTATTCAAGATCAATTTGGATACCTGAAGCCGGAGGAGTTGCGGCGCTTCTCCAAGAGCGCCGGCATTCCGCTTTATCGGCTGCAGGAGGTCGCCAGCTTTTTCCCGCACTTTCGCCTCGTGCCGGCGCCACCGCTCACCGTAAAGGTCTGTCGCGATATGGCCTGCCACATGGCGGGCTCTGCCAACCTGATGAAGGAACTCGCCTCGCTGCCGGGCGACAAAGTGTGCGTTGAGGGCGTTTCCTGCCTGGGCCGCTGCGACCGGCCGGCCGCGGTCCTGATCGCGATGCCCCCGGGGACCTCCCCGGCCGGAAACGTAGAAGATGCTCCCGGCTGCGCGCAGCATGAGGAGTTCTGCTGCCTGGGCCGCGATGCCGCGCATGTGAAGCGGGTTATCGCCTCGTGCCTCGACGGGACGGTCACCGCCGGCGATGCCGACTGCGATGGCAGCCGCCCCTACCCCTCAGCCGACTGGCTCATCGATCCATACAAAGGCGACGCCCGCGACTATCGCGTGGTGAAGAAAGCCATCGAGGCGAGAGACCAGGCGCAGCGGCGTGCTGCCGAATTAACGCCCAGCCGCCCCGGCTATGCAACCGAGAAAGCGGCGCAAAACGGTCACGCCAACGGCAACGGCGCTGCCTCCGAATGGGTCGAAGCGCTGTTGACCGAGCTGGACAAAGCGCACGGCAACCTGCGCGGCATGGGCGGAGCGGGCATCTCCGCGACGCAAAAGTGGCGCGACGTTCGCAATGCGGTCGCGCTCGCCCGGCGCCGTGGCGCCGATCGGCGCGCCTTCGTGGTCGTCAACGGCGACGAGAGCGAGCCCGGCACCTTCAAAGACCGCGAGCTGCTGTTACATTGTCCGCACCTGGTGATTGAGGCGGTGATTGTCGCCGGCCTCATCACCGACGCTACGCAAGGGTTCATCTACATCCGGCACGAATTCGCCGAACAGATTGCAGCCTGCCGCGCGGAGATTCAGCGCGCCGAGGCGCTGGGCGTCTGCGGCATGAATGCGCGCGTGCTGGGCCGGCCGTTTCCGGTCTCCGTCTTCGTCAGCCCCGGAGGCTACATCTGCGGCGAGCAAAGCGCGTTGATCGAGGCCATGAGCGATCGCCGCGGCGAGCCGCGCAATCTGCCGCCGGGGCTTGAGACCAACGGCCTCGACGATCGCCCCACGCTGCTCAGCAATGTCGAAACCTACGCCTGGGTTCCCTACATTTTGCTTAACGGCGGCCTCACGTACGCAGCGCAGGGTGTGAATGGCCGCAAGGGGCGGCGATTCTTCTCCGTGTGCGGCGATGTGAACCGCCCGGGCGTGTACGAAGTCCCGATGGGACTGACGTTGCGTGAGCTGGTCTACGGCGCGAGCTATTGCCAAGGCGTTCTCGGCGGGGCCAAGCTGAAGGCCCTCGCGCCCTCCGGCCCATCCGGCGGATTTCTGCCGGCGAAACTCACGGCCGCAAGCGGTCTGCCGCGCAACCATACCAGTCTCGCGGAGTGGCAAGACCTGGCCCGCCGCCGCGGCTTCGATCCCGCCGCGCAGGAGCTCAACGTCCTGGACCTCGAGCTGGAGCTGGACCAATTTCGCGCGCTCAGCCCCACCCATGCCCTCGGAGCCGGGCTGGTGGTCTATGCCGAAGGCCGCGATATGGCGGAGCAGGCAATCAACGCGCTGGAATTCTTTCGCAACGAGTCGTGCGGCAAGTGCGTGCCCTGCCGCGTCGGCTCGCAAAAGCTGGCCAATCTGGGCGCCAATCTGCTGGCCGGCAAAGTGGACGCCGGCGACTGGAACGACTCGCTCCTTCCGCTGGTGAAGGAGCTCTCGGAGGTACTGAATCTTTCCTCGATCTGCGGCCTGGGACGTTCGGTGCCGATGCCGATGGGAACCGCCATCGATTTTTTTGCCGACGACCTGCGCCGCCATCTGGCTTATCCGCAGCAGCAGAAGCAGCTGTACAAAACCGTGGGGACGTGAGGACCAAGCGCGATGCCATTAGTACCTGATCTGGCATTAGGCCCTCGCGACTACGACGAGGGCTTATTCAGCCGCGACATCAACGGCCAGCTCGTCCGCCTGGATGCGCCTGTCGAGGCCGACTATCAGAAGCGGGTCACGATCCAGGTTGACGGGCATCCGGTGGTCGTGCCCCTGGCCGAGCCGCTGAAGGACGCTCAGGGCAACATCATGCAGGACGTGGATGGGCGCACCACCCCGCGCTATACCACCATCTATGACGCCATCGTCGAGCTGAATCGCCAACTCTCACCGGAGCAGCCGGAGATTTCAGTTCCGGTCCTCTGCCATCAGCCGCACATGAAGCCGGTGGCGGTCTGCCGCATGTGCATGGTCCAGGTGTATGGAGTGCGCAACGGTCAGCGCACCGCCGAGCGCAAGCTGCTGCCCTCCTGCCAGCACCAGGTCAAGGACGGCATGGAAGTCTTCACCATGAACGATCCGGGCAAGGACGGCGAGCGGGTGCGGCGCTCGGTGCGGATCGTGACCGAGCTGCTGATGGCGGACCATCTGAAGCCTGCGCCGGCCCCGGCGCCCGCAGCCGAATTGGCGCCCTTCAACGAATTGCAGCAGATGGCCGACCGGCTGGAGATGAGCCGCTCGCGTTTCTCGGCCGGCGCGCTGGCGGCAGGCCCGGTCCCGCTTCCCCCCACGCCTCCGCCCATCGGCAGCCGTGGCCTCGACGCCTCCTCACCCGTTTTCCTCGTCGATCACAGCGCCTGCATCCTGTGCGACCGCTGCTCGCGCGCCTGCAACGAAGTCAAGAACAACCAGGTGATCGGCCGCACCGGCAAAGGGCGAAGCGCCGGCATCGGATTCGACCTGAACGATTACATGTTCGGCTCCAGCTGCGTGCAGTGCGGCGAATGCATGGTCTCGTGTCCGACGTCGGCCATCACCTTCAAACCTATCGGCGAAGTCAAAGCCCAGTTGAATGGCAGCAACGCCGAAATCATCCCTATAGCGGAGTTGAAGCGCGACCCACTGTTCGCCGAATTGCCGGCAAAGTTCCTGTTGTGGCAGCGGCACCTGGTGCTGCGGCGCAAACTGCACGCCGGCGACGTTCTCTGCCGCCAGGGCGAACCCGGGCACTCGGCGTTTCTGATGAAGCATGGCCGGCTGGAGGTCACCGTCTGGCCCGCCGGCAAGCGCGTTGATCCGCATGGCAAGCCCACCCCCCCATTGCTGCGCCAGGTGCGCTCGGAAAGCGACGTCATCCTCGGCGAGATGGCATCGCTGAGCGGAATGCCGCGCACTGCCGACATCGCGGCTGTCGACGATGGCGAAGTCTGGGAGGTGCGGCGCAACGTTCTCGATCGCATGATGCGCTCTCCCAAACAGCGCGCGCTGTTCGAGCGCATCTACCGCGAGCGCGCCCTGCAGACCGCGCTGGAGACCTCGGACCTGTTCCGCGGCCTCAGCGACGAAGAATGCCGCGAGTGCAGCCAGTTCCTTCAGCCGCAGCTCGCCTTCGTACGCGTGAACCCTGGGCAGAAAATCTTCCTGCAGGGCGATCGCGCCGACTATCTGTACCTGGTGCGGCTGGGCCACGTGCGCGTGGGAATCGGACGCTACGAGCAGGAGGCCGGCGTCTTCTTCCAGGGGCCGGGAACGGTGCTGGGAGAAATCGGCATGCTCGCCATCTCGCCGCAGGAATTGGGCAAGCCGGTCGACGAAATCTGCCGCAACCTGCTTACCATCCTCTCGCATACCAGTGGGCGATTCTCCGATGTGCTGGCGCCGGGCCGCCGCACCGGCACCTGCTCGGCTCTTGACCACGTTGAGCTGGCGCGGCTGGACCGCGAGACCTTCCTGGCCATGATCGTCCGCTTTCCCAACGTGCTTCGCAACCTGCTCGCGATTGCCGTGGAGCGGTTGATGGCGCGCGATAAAGGGCCGCTGCGAACCTATCTCGAACAGGGGCTGTATCAGGGACAGAACCTGCTGGCGCTCGACCTGAATAGCTGCACGCGCTGCGACGAATGCACCAAGGCCTGCATCCGCCAGCACGGCACCGCGTCGCACGGCTATCCCATCGCCCGGCTGCTGCGCGATGGCCTGCGCTTCGGCGACTACCTGGTCGCCACCTCCTGCCGCTCCTGCAAGGACGCTTACTGCATGATCGGCTGTCCGGTCGACTCGATCCATCGCGGCAAGCACCTGCAGATTGTCATCGAGGACCACTGCATCGGCTGCGGTCTGTGCGCGCGTAACTGTCCCTTCGGCAACATCTCCATGCTGCCTAACGAGCGCGACTTGATGGAGGCGCAGGACCTGGAGCATCCCGGACAGGTGCATCTCGTCGCCCGGCCCAAGGCCGCTGCCTGCGATTTGTGCGATGCCGCCGGCCGCGAGGAGCATCCCGACCCGCGCTGCGTCCGCGAGTGCCCCCACAATGCCGCGCATCGGATGACTGGAGACCAGCTGCTGGCGCTGGTGCAAAAACAGCGGACGCACTCATAGAAAAAGAGCTCTGCGAAGGACTTCAATGAGCGGGTGAGAACCCGATTCACAATCACTTGGTGGAACAAAGGAATCGCTCTGCCGCCAGAATGCAGCGCCGTAGGCGCGGAAGAGGTTAGCCCAACGCGTTCAGCGCTGGGTAAGCTGGGAACGAGAGCCAAAATCAAGGAGGGACGACAGGGTTCTCACGCACACACTTCAAGCCAGCGTGTGAGCCACTATTTAAAAGTTCGAGCCGGCTCAGCCGGCGACAGACACTCTGCTTCGGCTCAAAACTCACATTCTGCGACGAGCCTCAAGAGCCGAACCAACGTCTCCCGCTCCTCTGACGTCATTAGTTGCCGGACGATTTCGTCGGCGGCCATCCTGGCCTGGATGAGGCGTTTCCTGTACTCGGTTCCCTTGGCCGTCACACGGACGTGGATTGCTCTGCCTGATTTCGCCTTCCGCTCCGTCACCAGCCCTTCCTGCTTCATCGACTTGATGGCCCGATGCACCACGGTTCGGTCGAATCCCAGCAGCGTGGCGATCTGATTCTGGTTCAGTGTCACGCCGTCGCGCAGCGTCGACAGGATAAAGCCGCGAGTCGCCGAACATTGGGTCTTCCGCTCCAGCCTCCTACCCACCGAAAAATACGCCGCCGCGATATGTGCAAGAACTGAGCCTTTCAGAATGTCTTCGGGAATCTCACTCTTCGGAAGCATGTTCATAGGACGGTTACCGTTGTGTGAAGCGGCCTTCGCCACTGCTGCTGCGCAATGTAGGAAGGCGCTTTCTTTCCGATGGCGATCACCATCACGATTTCATGATGCCGCCGCGACAGTCCGAGATATCGAGAAAGCCTGCGGCCATCAAAGCCTTCCATGGGACAGGTGTTCATGCCCAGCGCCTCGGCAGCGATCATCAGATTCTGGCACGCCAGCGACGTGCTCTTCGTCGCCCATTTGAATATTTCCTGCCGGGAGAGCGGCGGCATTCCGCACGTCATCCACAGGTTCAGCAAACGAAAGAGCGCCCTTTTGAAGGCGGCGAAAATACCGAATGGCCCCGGCATGAACAAGATGCGGCCGATCTTGGCTGTCCGCTCATAATCGCGGATCTTCTCTTCGGCGAAGTTGCTCGCGCGCATCCACTGCGCTTGGGCGCGGCTCGTCGCCTTCATCGAACCGATATCCGCAACCACGACGACCAGTGCCGAGGCGGTTTCCGCAGGTTTCTGCCCCATGCACAGTTTCGCCACCGCCGCCTTCTTCGTTGCCGATCCCACCCAATAGAAGCGGTAGGGCTGCACGTTAAAACTCGAGGGAGCATGTCGCGCCGCGTCGAGAATCTCCTCGCGCATCTCTGGAGATATTTCTACTGGCTCAAAAACCTTAACAGCCCGCCGGCCAACAATCGCGCCCAAAATGTCACTCATGGCGTCCTCCATGTTGCTATTACAACATAACATATGTTGCCGTGACAACATAGAAAAACGCCATTCTATGGCCGGACCGGCGTCCGCGGGAGTCATAGATTGCAAAGGAAAAATAGGGCTGGGAACAAAGAGAGTGGTGAGCGCGGAAGGAATCGAACCTTCAACCTACTGATTAAGAGTCAGTTGCTCTGCCAATTGAGCTACGCGCCCATTTGTTGCAGGAGGCCTTGCAGAAGGGCATCCCGATTATAACGTACCCCCGGCGAATCTACGATCCCGGCAGCGGTCCAAACGCGCGGAATTCGATCGGTGCTCGCGATACCTTTTGCGAAGCCGCTCGTTTGGGCCGATCCGGGTTTGCGTGGCGTTCGAGCCGCCGAAGGGCCTCGCGCGCGTGCGGCATTGTTGAGCTTCTACGCGCGGGCCCTGCGCTGCAAGAGGCGAACCAGGATCCACACCATCGCAACCAGCACAATCAAGGCCAGCCGCAGCCAGCGCCTCCAGAATGCGCATCGAGTTCGATATGCTGAACTGCCCCGCACCGTGTACCAGCCGTTGAAGCTGCGCACCGATAGATGAACCGATTGTTTCAATTATCGCTGAAGCGATAATTTATCCGGGCGATGGACGGGTGCGGTATGACGCGGCGCTGAAGCGCCGCTCTACCCACAGGAGTGTGTGGCGATTCGATGCTATGCCACGACGTTATGAGCGTGGCGACCACGAAGCATCATTGGCACATCGCTTACTCGATCTGCACGAGCTGTTCGGCGGCGACCGGTGGTTGCGGGGTGGTGCGGATGGTTTGCGGGGCGCGCCAGTGGTCCATGTACGACACCTGATGGACGCAGGAGACGGTGCAGTTCGGCGCGCAGCCTTTTTCGGTGAGGAACTCGCGGCGGATGTCGTCGACGGTGTACTTCTCCAGCGGAATGGCGGGCGAGCCGCGCTGCTGTGAGCAATAGTGCACCAGGCCGTCCTCGCAGATATAGAGATAGCGTGCGCCGGCGCGGCATCGCCAGTTGTTGGGCTTGCCGTTGGCGATGTTGTTCTGGAACCAGTTCATGCGCGAATAGTGGCGCTTGTCGAGCTCCTTCATCTTCAAAAAGACTTCGCGCTCGCGCTCGCCCAGCGGACGAAGCTGGCCGTCGCCGTCGTGAATGATGCCGATGGTGGAGGTGAAGCCGAGCTGGATGGCGCGGCGTCCGACGACCAGCGCGTCCTGCGGGTTGTGGATGCCGCCGCCGACAACCGAATTGATATTGACGTGAAACTCGGCGTGCTCGGCCAGCAGCTGCAGCTTCTTGTCGAGCACCTTCAGCGACTTCTTCGAGACCTCGTCGGGCATGATGTTGTCGATGGAGATCTGCAGGTGGTCGAGGCCGGCGTGGTTGAGGCGCTGGATGCGATCGGCGGTGAGCAGATAGCCGTTAGTGATCATGCCGGCAATCATGCGCTGCCGGCGAATGTGCCGAACGATCTCATCGAGGTCGGGATGCAGCAGCGGCTCGCCGCCGCTGAGGGTGACGATCGAGGTGCGCAGTCGCGCCAGATGATCGATGCGCGTCTTCATCGTCTCCAGCGGCACGGGCTTGGAGAAGTCATCGTACTCGTTGCAATACTCGCAGGAGAGATTGCAGCGGCGGATGGGGATGATGTGCGCCAGGATGGGATGGTCGGTCGAGCGCAGCCCCCTGGTGATGACCCGCAACTCACGAATGCGCCGTTTGGCAATGAGCAGGCGCCGGCGCTGGGAGGATTTCGTCATAGCTTTCAGCAATTTCTATTACAACATAAGCGATTCGATGGCGGGAATGAGTGTCGCCTGAGCGGCGACATTTGCGATGCGAGCGGCAGTAGCTGGCATCCGAATCGACATCGAGCCCCTACGAAAATGTTCTACGTAGAACAATTTCCAAGCTCATGAAAATGCGCCGCTTATTAGGAATATGCCGACGACCATGAACGGCAACCCTAGGCGTTCGGCGCGTCGAAGCAACCTGCTCTACTTGCGACATCGACGCCGACCAAGCGCATCGTCTGTTTCTTCGAGACGGGCTGAGCCTGGTTTATAATCAGTGTTTCAGCCCACTCTTCTGGAGTATCCAACCACATGATTCGATTTTTGCAGCAGCCGGGACCGATAAAGAAGATTGTCCTTGGCGGCCTTCTGGTCGTGGTTTGCGTGATGATGGTCATCACCCTCGTTCCCGGCGGCATTTTCGGCGACTATCTTGGCGGCAGCCTCACGACCCAAGGGGTGCTCGCCAAAGTCGGCGACCAGGAAATCAGCATTCAGCAAGTGTCGCAGCAGGCGCGGCTCATCGGCCAGCAGCAGTTTAGGGGCAACGTTCCCGAGGGGCTCATGCCCTACCTGATGTCGCGCGCTGCCGAGAACGTCATCACCGAAAAAGCGGTGGTGTATGAGGCCGACAAGATGGGGCTGGGTGTCACCGACGACGAGCTGCGCGACTATCTCCATGAGGGCGAATTCGGCAAGCAGCTGTTTCCCAACGGCGTCTTCATCGGCGAAGACCGTTACGAACAGCTGATCGAGTCCGAGTTTCGCATGGGAGTGCAGCAGTTCGAGCAGGAGGTGAAGGCCGAAATCGCGCAGCACAAGCTGCTGGCCGCCATCGGCTCGGCAGTCACGGTCAGCGAGAAGGACATTCGCGAGGAGTTGAAGCGGCAGGACACGAAGGTGAAGTTCGAGTACGCCGTGCTCTCGCTGGACGACATCAAGAAGCAGATCAAGCCCACCGACGCCGAACTGAAGGCCTTCTACAACCAGAACAAGCAGCAGTATGTGAACTCGATTCCGGAGAAGGTGAAGGCCAAGTACATCGTGATCGACACCAACAGCCTGGAGCAGCAGGCGACGGTCACGCCCGCCGAGTTGCAGCAGTATTACCGGCAGAACCAGGACCAGTTCCGCATCCCTGAGACGGTGACGGTGCGCCACATCCTGATCAAGACGCCCACGCCGGACGCCAGCGGCAAGGTCGACCAGAAAGCCGTCGACGCCGCCAAGGCCAAGGCCGACGACATCGCCAAGCAGTTGAAGGCGGGCGCAAATTTCGCCGATCTGGCGAAGAAGTACTCTGAAGACCCCAGCACCGCGAAAGACGGCGGCCTATTGCCGGCGATCACGCGCGGCCGCACCGTGCCCGAGTTCGAGCAGGCAGCCTTCAACACTCCGGTCGGACAGACCACCGGCGTGATTCGCACCACCTACGGCTTCCACATCATTCACGTCGAGGCCAAGCAGGAGGCCCGGCTGAAGCCGCTCGACGAAGTGAAGCCGGAGATCGAGCCCATCCTGAAGAAGCAGAAGGCGCAAACCCAGGCGCAGAGCGTGGCCAATACGCTCCAGGCGCTAGCCCACACTGTGGGACTCGACAAAGCGGCGCAGGAGCGCAACCTGAAGGTCACGACCACCGACTTTGTATCGCAAGGCGATCAATTGCCCGATGTCGGGGTCGCTCCGGACCTGATGACCGCGCTGCTGGGAGCCAAGAAGAACGATCCGCCGGCGGTCGCCGCGACTCCGACGGGCTACGTGGTGTACCAGGTGACCGATATTCAGCCGCCGCAGACGCCCACATTCGAGCAAGTGAAGGACAAGATCGAGCAGCAGTTCAAGTCGCAGCGCGCCGATCAACTGCTGGCGCAGAAGACGCAGGAGCTTGCCGATCGCGCCCACTCCGAGCATGATCTGGACAAGGCGGCGAAGGAAGCGGGGGCCACCGTCAAGACCAGCGACCTGGTCGACAGCAATGCGCAGCTGCCCGAGCTGGGCGCCATGAGCGGACCTCTGGGGGTTGTCTTCGGCATGAAGCCGGGCGAGATCAGCGGCGCCATTCAAGCGGGAAGCAACGGCGCGGTAGTGAAGGTGCTCGAGGTCGAGACGCCCACCGAAGCGCAAACGAAACAGGATTGGGAGAAGGCGCGGCAGGCGCTGGTGGAGCAGCGGCGGCAGGAGTTCGAAAACCTCTACGTCGATAACCTGCGCAGCACGCTGGAAAAACAAGGCAAGATCAAGATCAACAAGAAAGAGATGGACCGGGTGACGAGCCTGGCGGGTTCGTAGAGGAGCCGCTGTTCGCTCTTCTCTGTTCGCCATTCGCTTTTCGATCTAGCGAATTTGGGCCGGGTACCGGTGCGGGTGGCCCACTGATCCGAACCCGCGGATGCGTGGGGCATCCGGCGTAGTCAGAAGGAACTGAGTCCCTCAACCAGCCGAACGCTTGTTGGGTGGTTGCGGCTGGGCCACCCCTTCCAACCATGACGAGCCTCCTATCTCACCTATAAAGATCGGGTGCGGGTTCTCATCTTCACTGTGGACCATATCGTTCAAGCGCGGGCCGAAATCGTACGCTGGTCGCGGTCACTTTTCACTCGTGGTCTCGATGCGGGCCCATCCTCCCGCTGAAGTGGGAAGGATGGGGCACCCGATGGTAAACAATCGACGAGGGCATAGACGCGGGCCTGAAGGCCCACTCTACCCGCACCAGCGTTCCAGGTGAGCCACCCACTCACCCCGAAGCCCGCGGATGAGTGCGCCGCAAACGACGCTGCGATGTAGGGCCCTTCGACTCCGCGACCGGGACAACTGCGCCACCAAACGCGAAGAAGCCGCGTTTGTCAGGGCAGTTGCGCGGTCGCTCCGCTCAGGATGACAGCTGGTGGGGCGTCCCGGCACTACCACCCTTCTTACGCTAGTATGTATGCGAGCTTGCAGCACGCACGCATCCGATCCCCCTATGCTTTCTGAGCGCGCCTCCGGAATCCTGCTGCACCCCAGCTCGCTGCCCTCGCGCGGAGGCATTGGCGACCTGGGGCCGGCGGCGTATGAGTTTGCCGACTGGCTGGCCGCTGCGGGTCAGACATTGTGGCAGATCCTGCCCTTGCAGCCAGTGGGCTGCGGCAACTCGCCCTACTCCTGCACCTCGGCTTTTGCCGGCAATGTATTGCTGATCAGCCTGGAGCGCCTGGCAGAACGCGGCCTGGTAGACGCGGCGCGCTTGCATGACGGCTGGGACGGCAAGTCGCCCGTCGATTACGAGGCAGTTCGCGCCTACAAGATGCCGCTGCTGAAGAAGGCCGCCGCGCGATTCATGCGCAACGCCGCCAGCAGCGCGCGCGCCCGTTACGAAGAGTTCTGCCGGCAGAATTCCGCCTGGCTCGACGACTACGTGATGTTCAGCGTGCTGCGCGAGCATCTCGGCGAGCAGCCGTGGAACACCTGGCCCCCGGACTTTTCGCGGCGCGATCCAGAGGCAGTGAAGAAGCTGCACACCCAGCTGCGTCCCGAGCTCGACCACGAACGATTCCTGCAATTCGCATTCTTCGAGCAATGGAGCGCGCTGCGCGCCTACTGCAGCGAGCGGGGCATCCGCATCATCGGCGACGTCTCCATCTTCGTCAGCTACGACAGCTCCGACGTGTGGACGTATCCCGGACTGTTTCGCCTGAAAGAAGACCTGACGCCCGAGGTGGTCGCGGGCGTCCCGCCGGACGCGTTCAGCGAGACCGGGCAGCGCTGGGGAAATCCTCTGTACGAATGGGAGGCGCTGCACTCGATCGGGTATCGCTGGTGGGTGGAACGGCTGCGCTGGGCGCTGGCCTCGTGCGACATCATCCGCATCGACCACTTCCGCGGCTTCGAGGCCTATTGGGAGATCCCGGCGGACGAGCCCACCGCAGTGAACGGGCGCTGGGTGCTGGGCCCGAACCAGACCTTCTTCCAGTCATTGCAGGAGTCGCTGGGCAAGCTGCCCTTCATCGCCGAAGACCTTGGCTACATCACCCCCGAGGTGCATAAGCTGCGCGATGCGCTGAAGATTCCGGGCATGAAAGTCCTGCAGTTCGGCTTCGGCAATAAGGGAGCGCACATCTACCTGCCGCACAACTACAAGCCCAACTGCGTGGCCTACACCGGGACGCACGACAATGACACGGTGCTGGGCTGGTGGCGAACGGCCAGCGAGGAAGAGCGCCAGCATGCGGGCGCCTACCTGGGCATCGGCGATGGCGATGACGAGATCAACTGGGCATTTATTCGCGCCATCCTGACCTCGGTAGCGAGATTGTGCGTGGTACCGATGCAGGATGTGCTTGGCCTGGGCAGCGAAGCCAGGATGAATGTTCCCAGTGAGGCGGACGGGAGCTGGAAGTGGCGGCTGGAACGCGACGTCCTCACCGACGAACTGGCGGCGAAGCTGGCGCACCTGGTCGAAATCACCGATCGCGAGAGCTGCGAACAGCAAGCCTCATTCCGGAGCCAGCAAAGCGATGGGGAAAGTCGCGAAGACTTCGCGGCATAACAGCGAGTGGCCGGCGGCAAATCTCTCACCGGTGAAAACATTGCGCAAGTGGCGGCCTGCCGCCTCGGGAGGCAGAACGAGTTCCGCATCGCCCCATGCCGCTCCCAAGGGCGGCTCTTCCTTCCCCTTCATCAGCGTGTAACTCAGGCGCGGGGCGGCCACGATCGCCAGTTGTTCCTGGTGCAGGCGCGCGAAGGCGATCACGTGCTCTTCCCGACTGCGGCCGACATGCAGCGGCACGTAGCTTCCCAGCTGGAACAGGTCACGATTTTGCCCGCGGAAGCGCAGCGTGAGCGCGGTGGTCCATAACTTCAGCCGGCCGTCGCGGTAATCCTGGAGCAGTTCGTGGCAGACGGTACGGAGGTCTTGCGCTCGCGCCAGCGCGCAAATCTCATCCAAGGTCTTCTGGCGCACCTCGAAGTCGACGGGTCGCCGGTTATCGGGATCCACCAGGCTGAAGTCCCACATCTCCTGTCCCTGGTAGACATCGGGCACGCCCGGACAGGTCAGCTTCAGCAGCGTCTGGGTGAGTGAATTGATGGCGCCGAAGAACATAACGGGCGGCAGAAATTTCTGCAGCGAGTCCCAGAACAAATTGGGTTTGCCCCGGTAGCGCGGCGACAAAATTCTGTCGATGAACTGGTCGACGCCGGCAACGTACTCGCTATTGGGATTGAGCCAGCTCAGGTTGACTTTGGCTTCGTGGAGGGCCTTTTGCATGTATTGCTGAATGCGGCGCACGAAGTCCTGGCGCTCTTCGTCGCCTCGCACGTTTAGAGGCCATGCGCCCACCAGCGTCTGATAGAGGAAATATTCCTCGTTATTGTCGGGGACAACGCGGCCGTCGGGCAGCTCAGGTTTGCGGCTGCGGTTGATGCGCCGCCACTTCATCACTTGCGCCGCCCAGAGGTTGGGCATCTCGGATAAGACGTCGAGCCGCGCCCGGACATCTTCGCTGCGCTTGGTATCGTGGGTGGAAGTTGCCAGCATCGATGCCGGCCAGTGCTCCGCCCGCTTCTGGTTGCCGCGATGGAACTCCGCCACGGGCAAGCTGAATTCCGCCGGCGTCCCTCCCACTTCGTTGCACGAGAGGAAGCGCGCGTAGATGTAGCAGGCCGTGTCCTCCAGCCCCTTGGCCATTACCGGTCCGGTTAGCTGCTGGAACTTCAAAGTGAAGTACAGCCGCCGGTGATATCCGTAAATGGCGCCATCGCCGTTGCCGCCATCCAGCAGGATGCGCCGCAGGAAATCGAAGGCTGCCGGGGCGATGGTGCCGTTGTAGCGCTTGGCGCAGTCGGTGGCCTGCTGAATGTACTCGCGATCCATTTCGCTGACGTTCCCGCGCTCGTCGATGTAGGTGCGGTAGACGGGAAAGCAGGCGATAGTTTCGCGTATGGCCTCGCGCAGCACGCCGCGAGTGTAATCGCGCGCGCGGCGGTCGCCATTGGAGATCTCGTTCAACATGTGCGTGAGCACATTCACTTCGCTGGCCAGCGCGCGCCGCATCACCAGCTTCTTGCTCTCGTAGATCAGGCGGTCCACGCGGGTTGCGCCTTCGATCACGCGCTGGTAGAGCTTGGTGAAGAACCGCTCGTGGCGCCCGTCGATGAGCACTCCATTGACCAGGTTGGCGAAGTCGTATCCCACCGTGCCATCGGCCGGCCACTGCGCAGGCAAATGCTCGCCGCGCTCCAGGATCTTCTCGATCAGCAGATACAGCGGCGCTTGCTGTTGCCCTGGCGGGCGCTCGGCGAAGGCGCTATGGATTTCGAGCTCGATTCCGTCGCCCGCGGTGGCGGACGCGGGCTCTGCGCCCAGGCAGCGGCTGGCCGCATAGAGCCGCTGCAGCCGCATGAAATACTCCGCCGGATTGAGCAGCCCATCGGGATGGTCCACGCGCAGGCCGGAGATCAGGTCGTCGGCCAGCAGGCGGCGAATCAGCTTGTGCGTCTCGGCGAAGACGCGCGGGTTGTCCATCCGAAGTCCGACCAGGTCGTTGATGTCGAAGAAGCGCCGGTAATTGATTTCCTCTCCGGAGACGCGCCAGAAGGCAAGCCGGTAAGCCTGGCGCTCCAGCAGCTCGTGCAGCGCATCGAAGCTGGCGGCGTTGCCCGGCGTGCCGTTCATGCGGCGAAGATGTTCAGCGATGCTGTCGCGCACCGGTTGCGAGGTGCGATACAGGCGCTCGAGCTGCTCGATCAGCCGCGGCATCTCCTGCTGGCGCCGGCGTACCTCTCCAGGATCGGTGCTGCAGTTTACAGGCAAGCGCCCAAAGGCAGCCAGCAGCGAATCGAGCTCTGGCGGTATGCCGCCGCGTTGCGCGACAGGGCCGGCGTGGTTGTAGGGCGTGAAGATCAGAGGCAAAGTCTGCGGGTCGACGGGAAGGACCTTGTCGAAATAATTCACGCAGAAATGCCCGTCCTCGCAGGTCAGTTTAATGTTGCCGGCTTCGAGGTCCTCGCCGTAGGGATCGCCGAGGACGGGTATAAGCACTTTGTTCCACAGCTCCGGCTTCAGCGGCTCCCAATCGATGTCGAAAAAATCGGCGTAGACCGAAGCGCGGCCGTTCTGCAGCACGTCCTGCCACCAGGGATTGTCACCGTGTCCCACTCCCATGTGGTTGGGGACGATATCAAGCAGCAGCCCCATGCCATGACGCTTCAGCTCGCCGACGAATTCGCGAAACTCGAATTCTGTGCCGATCTCGGGATTCAGTTGCGTGTGGTCGATGATGTCGTAACCGTGAGGGCTGCCGGCGCGGGCCTTCAGGATAGGCGAGGCGTAACAGTGAGTGATGCCGAGTTGCGCGAGGTAAGGGATTAGATGGCGCGCATCTTCAAAGCGGAAATCGCGATTGAACTGCAGCCGGTAGGTCGACAGCGGAATGCGGTCGCGCTTGGTGCGCGCCAGCTCTTCCATGCAGGCGCACAGCTCCGTAGCTTCGTCGATGAGGGTGCTGGAGGCTGTTCTCATTGCCGGACCGGTTTACAGACACTACGGCGTAGGACCGAATCGGAGTAGTTAGATGCGCCGGAGCCAGGCCCCGCTGCCCGGGCCGGGGATGCCGCCAAACACTTCTGGTTTTCTGTTTGTTGAAGCGGGTGGAGCACTCCCCTTCGCCGTGATGATGAAACGAATTTGAAGCGGACCCAACGCGCCGCTCGGCGCTTTACTAAAGCGCAAGCGACGAAGAGAATAGTGGATTGGCCGCTCGCTTGGCTGGAGAGGCTCAATGCATTCTTACGTCGTGTGAAAGGACCTTATGACCGCCACCGGTGAACTGATCCGTATGATGAATTATGTCGACGACATTGCCGCCACCCTGCGGCGCATTAATGCCAGCCTCTACCTGATTACGCCCGACGAGAAGCGCCGCCTGGCCGAGTACATGCGCAAGTCGGACCCGAACTTCATCGGCGTGGTCGAGCAACTGGAAAAGGGAGCGTAGCCGGATGGCCGAAGTCCGCACTATCGCCGTGATAGGCGCCGGCATTATGGGCCGCGGCATTGCGCACGCGGCTGCGCTCGGCGGCTATCGCACCATCCTGGAAGACATTCTGCCCACCGCGTTGCGCAAGGCCGAGACGGAAATCCGCTCCAACCTCGACAAGGCGGTCGAGCTGGGCAAAGTTACGAAGCCGGAGGCCGACAGCGCCTTTGGCCGGCTGGAGTACGCATCGTCGGTGGAGCAGGCGGCGCGCGAAGCCGACCTGGTGATCGAGGCTGTGCCCGAAGAGATGGAATCGAAGATCGAGATCTTCACGCTGCTCGACAAAGTCTGCCGGCCGACAACGATTCTGGCCTCGAATACCTCGTCGCTGAGCAACACCGAGATTGCGTCGGTGACGTATCGCGCGCCGAAATGCGTGGGCATGCACTTCTTCAATCCCGTGCACAAGATGAAGCTGCTGGAGGTTGTGCGCGGGCTGGAGACTAGCGAGGATACGCTGGCCGCGGCGGTGGAAGTCGGCAGGTGCATGGGCAAGGAAGTGGTCGCGATCAAAGAATCGCCCGGGTTCATCACCAGCCGAATCAACGCCATGATCGGCAACGAGGCGTTTTACATGCTGCAGGAGGGCATCGCATCGGCGCAGGACATCGACAAAGCGCTGAAGCTGGGGCTGAACCATCCCATGGGGCCGTTCGAGATGATCGACCTGGTTGGGCTCGACACGCGGCTGCACATCCTCGAATACCTGCACAAGACGCTGGGCGAGAAATTCCGTCCCGCGCCGCTGCTGGTGCAGTACGTGAAGGCCGGGCGGTTGGGGCGCAAGTCGGGGCGCGGAGTGTATGAGTATCCCGGGCAGGAGCCGGGGCGGGAGACCGAGAAGAAGCAGTCCGCGACCTGACGACATCTCCCGAGCGAAATTGTTGTTCTGTGACGATCTCGGTCCGGCTGACGTCGCTAGGCAGCCTGGCGACGGCGCGAGTGAATTCGCGGCCTTTGAACGTCAAGGGGTAGTCCCAGGCGGTCCGCATAAATCAGCAGCTTCTCAATACTCATCTGAGTGACTTTGCCGCGCAGCAGATTGCTGACAACCGGTTGGTGCTCGACAAGAACCTTGACGAGTTGAGCCTGGCGGTACTTGCGGCGCTTCACCTCATCGAGTATGGCGATGAGAATCCTGGCCTTGAACTTCAGGGCCAGAGCTTTCTCCGGCGGGAATCCCAGATCGAGGAAGACATTGCCTCGAGTAATATGGGCCGGCTTATTTTCTGCCCCTCGCATGTTTTTTATACTCCTGTATTCGCTGCCGGACACGTGACAGCCTCTCCCTGGCAACGTCAAGGTCCCGCCGAGTGGTCTTGCGATGCTGCTTTTCAAAGCAGTGCAGTACGTAGATCAGATCGTTAATCTTCGAGAGGTATACGACTCGGTACCAGCTCTTTGCGTCGCTTTCCTTCAACTCGTAGACGCCTGCCCCAATCGATTCCATGCGGCGCGTCGAAATTGACGGCGGCCTGCCAAGCTGAAGCTCGTAAAGAGCAAAACCCAAGCTGCCTCGAACCTCTTCCGGAAAGCTTGCCAGAATCTCGCGGGAGTCTCCTTCCCAGCGAATCTCCGCCAGAGGGTGTGTATCGACTTCGTCCACTCCTCAGAGTAGCAGATATCAAAATGAATATAACAGATTTATTATATCGACTGTTTCAGGCGAGGAGAACTGTTGTCGCAGCCCGGATGCAATTTCGTTAATGAAAATCGTGCGAGCGCACGTCGGCGTCGGTGATGTCGATATTATCGGCGGCGTAGGCCTTGCGCATGGGCCGCACGCGATCCACCTTCACCGAAATCACGCCTTCCTGCTTCTGCAGCACGCCCTCCAGCAGCAGAAATTTCTCCGTCGTAATCAGGACCCGGTTCTGCTCGAGGATATCGGGCGTGATGATGGCATTGCTGATGCCGGTCTCGTCCTCCAGACTGAGGAAGACGAAGCCCTTGGCCGTGCCCGGACGCTGGCGGGCGATTACGCAGCCGGCAGTGCGCACGCGCCGGCCATGTATCGCCTGCTTCAAATCCTCGGCCGAAAGAACGCGCGCGCGCCGCAATTGCGCGCGGCGATACGACATTGGATGTGGGCCGACGGTGAGCCCGGTGCCATGAAAATCCGCGACCAGACGCTCTTCGTCGCTCATGCGCGCCAGCGGCGATGCGCTGTCGCTTTCGGGGATGCTCTCCAGCAGCGGCCCGGCGAAGCGCGCCGCACGCTCCACCTGCCATAGGGCATCGCGGCGATGGAGGGTAGAGCGGGGCCCTTCGACAAGCTCATGGCCGGCTTTCAGGCCCGCGTCTCCAGACATAACATTCTGGAGTTCATGCGATGAGGCCGATGACTTCAGCGCCTGAACTGATTTCGTACGGCGTTGCGGGACGCGGGCCTGAAGGCCTGCTCTACCTTGTTCTGAGACTCCCTCGACGCAGCCAATCGAATTCAGCGCTCCGATCGAAGCCAGCAGCACGAATTCATCGCGGCGGAGTTGGGGAACGCGATACGCCAGGTCGGCAATCGATTCGAACGGCCGCTTTTCACGCTCGCGAAGAATCGCCCGCGCTGTTTCTTCGCGCAGTCCCTTGGCATAACGAAGCCCCATGCGCAAAGCGAAACGCCGGCTTTGAAGCGGCGCGCCTTCAGAACTTGCCCTGAGCTTGTCGAAGGGCGCGCCTGAAGCCTCTTCGTCATTTTGAAAGGGCACGGCTTTAGCGGTGCCGTACCTATCATCACTCGAGACAGGCTTTAGCCGCCGAGGGGCTTCGGGTTGGTATGAACTGCGAGTCTCCTCAGCGGCTGAAGCCGAACCCATTCCGGGCAGCTTACGGAACGGCTGAAGCCGTGCCCCTTCAAAACCATCTGCTTCGGCGCAATTTCTCTCGGCTCGATTGCTCTCGGCGCCGTTTCTGTCTGCGCGATTTCTGTCTACTTCCCTTCTCTCTGCTCCATTCCACATAGCCAGATCTTTCTCGCCCTCCAGCGTGCACAGCCACTCCGAGCGCGTGATGTCCACCGGCTTCACCCGCAGCCCGTGCCGCTGCGCATCTTTCACGATTGTCGCCGGCGAATAGAACCCCATCGGCTGATTGTTCAGCAGCGCGGCAGTGAACGCCGCCAGATAGTGGCACTTCAAATAGGCGCTGGCATATGCGATCAGCGCGAAGCTGGCGGCGTGCGACTCGGGAAATCCGTACAGCGCAAACGAGGTGATGGACTGAATGATCTCCTGCTGCGCCGCGGGCGGGATGCCATTGCGCGTCATGCCTTCGCGCAGCTTGACCTCGATATCGCGCATGCGCTTTTCGCTGCGTTTGAAGCCGAAGGCGCGCCGCAGCTCTTCCGCCTCTCCGCCGCTGAAGCCGGCGGTGATCATGGCCACGCGCAGCAGTTGCTCCTGGAAGAGCGGCACGCCGAGGGTGCGCTCCAACACCGGTTCCAGCGAAGGATGCGGATAGACCACCGCCTGCCGGCCCTGCCGGCGCATCAGGTACGGGTTGACCATCTGGCCCACAATCGGGCCGGGACGAATGATCGCCACCTGTACCACAATGTCGTAGAAGTGGGTGGGACGCAGCCGCGGCAGGCACGACATCTGTGCCCGGCTCTCGATCTGAAACATGCCCACCGTATCGGCCTTCTGCAGCGTGTCATACACTGTGGGATCGTCAGCCGGTAGTTTGGCCAGATCCACTTCTTCCCTGCAGTGATTGCGGATGAGGGTGATCGAATCTTCCAGCACGGCCATCATACCCAGGCCGAGAAGATCGACTTTGACAATGCCCATGTCGGCGCAGTCTTCCTTGTCCCACTGCACCACGACGCGGCCGGGCATGGTTGCGGGCTCCAGCGGCACGATGGAATCCAGTTGTCCCTGGCAGATGACCATGCCGCCGGAGTGTTGGCCCAAATGGCGCGGCAGGTCCTGCACCGCCAGGCAGAGCTCGAAAAACTTGCGGATGCGCGGGTGGCGCAGGTCGAAACCGGCATCGCGGAATTGCCGCTCCAGCGTGTCGCCCGGGTCTTTGTACTCCCACGAGCTGACCAGGCCGGCCAGCCGGTCGAGGGTCTCGCCGTCGAAGCTGAGCGCCTTGCCTACCTCGCGCGCCGCCGACCGCCCACGATAGGTGATGACGTTGGCGGTCATGGCCGCGCCCAGCTTGCCGTAGCGCTCATAGACATATTGAATGGCGCGCTCGCGCTGGTCGCCGCTAGGCAGGTCGAGATCGATGTCAGGCCACTCGCCACGCTCCTCCGAGAGGAAGCGCTCGAAGAGCAGGTCCATGCCGACGGGATCGACAGCAGTAATGCCGAGCGAATAACAGACCGCACTGTTGGCGGCCGAGCCGCGGCCCTGCACCAGGATGCCATGCTCGCGACAGTGGCGCACGATATCCCACACGATCAAGAAGTAACCGGCGAGCTTCAGCTTCTCGATGAGCATGAGCTCGCGCTCGATTTGCCGCCGCGCGCGTTGCCACAGCTCACCCTGCCCGGGACGCAGATAGCGGTTGCGCGCGCCTTCCAGGGTGCGGGCGCGCAGGAAGGAATCCATCGTTTCGCCGTCGGACACGGGGTAGCGCGGGAATTCGTAGCCGAGATCGTGGAGCGTGAATTCGAGGCGCGAGGACAGCTCCAGCGTATTCGCTGACGCTTCGGGCAGGCCGGCGAAGAGCTGCATCATCTGCTGCGGCGTTTTCAGGTGGCGTTCGCTGTTGCGCGCCAGCAGCCGGCCGGCGGTATCGAGCGTGCGGTGATTGCGGATGCAGGTGAAGACGTCGAGGATCTGGCGCTCTTGCGGGCGAGCGTATTGCGCGCCCTGGGTTGCCAGCAGCGGAAGTTGCAGACTGCGTGCCAGCTCGATTGCAGCCTGATTGCGGGCCTCCTGCGCGCGGTTATAGTGGCGCTGCAGCTCAACATAAACATTTTCTCCCCCGTAAAGCGAGACCAGCCGCTCGAGCTGCGCGCGCGCCTCACTGAGACCGCCGCGCTCCAGTGCGTGCGCCAGCGGACCTTCGTCGCCCCCGGTCAGACAGATGAGGCCGGGAGAATATTCGGCGAGATCGGCGAGGGTAGCCGTCGATTGGTATTGAACCAGTTCTTCAGCCTCACATTGTGGTATATCGTTGTGCAGTTTTGTCTTACGTCGTGGGAGTGAAGCGGGATATTTTGGGGCGCGCAGTTTGGTGCGGGTAATCAGGCGGCAAAGGTTCTGGTAGCCCTCGCGAGAGGCGCATAGCAGAGACAAGCGAGGCAGTTCGGCAGGATTTGCGAGATCTCCGCCGGGAAATAGCGAGGTGATCTCCGCGCCGATGTGCGCTTTGAGCTTCAGTTTTTGGGCTGCCAGATAAAAACGCGGTGCGCCATAGACGCCGTCGCGATCCAGCAGTGCCATAGCCGGCATTTCGTGTTGGGAGCAGACCTCGGCGAACTCCTCGGGGACGGAGGCTCCCTCGAGGAAGCTGAAGGCGGAGCGGGCGTGGAGTTCGATGTACAAAGCAGTGGTCAGTGGTCAGTGGCCAGGGGAAAAACACGTTCGGCACGGTTGAAGCCGTGCCCTGTTACACAGCAAATCTCATCCTCATCAATATTTACGACAGTCAGTCATAGCTGGCGTCGGCGAACCATTGACCTGTGCCTATATCGCAATAAATGCGATATAGCGCGACATTTTCCTCTGGCCCACTTGCGCCATTGATTTTGCAGGCCAAAGCGATGTCCCACTCCTCGCGATCCCATGGGCCGGATTGCATTCCGCTGCCGCTCTCGGTCCACCAGTCACCCGAAGAGCGCCAGGGACCGGAGGACCACATTACCTTTCCCTCCAATTCCGCTTGCTCCGATTGTCTGGCGTCAGTGGCCAGAGCCACAGGACTACCCTCTTCCGATATCCGAACTTTCAGCCGGCGGGCGGGGCGGATGAGACGCATGGCCACGAGCACACGATCGCCTGTATCCGACATTGTCGGAGGAGAAGCGTTGGTGCCCGGTGCTGCCATAAAGCGATCGATTTTGAGGCTGTCGCGGCGATGATTGTCCAGCAGCCGCGCGATTCCGGCCCGCCGTTCGCCGACAACGGCATTGATTCGCGCCAGCGTGATTTCCAGTTTTTCCGGCTCGGGGCTGACAGGCAGAAACAATCCCCGTTGCCCAGCGCGCGGTGGTGCCGGCTGGGCCGAAATCCAAAGTTTGCTCACCGGGGCGCCGGGGGGATGGGCAGCCAGGTCCAGTTGCAGCAGCTTCAGGAACGTCTTGCCATCGCGCATGGGAACCGGCAGCCGCTGTACACGTTCCACAATAGGCTTATGTACCACATTGTGAGATGTAGTGGTCGGACCATTGAGCTCCTGAATGGTGGTAGTTTGCTCGTCGGCAACCCGGGGCTCTAGCTGCAGGCGCAAGCACAGCTCCTGTGCCGCCAGGGCCCGGGTTTCGAGGCGGGCGCAGAGCTGCTCCAAGAGGCGGTTCAGCAGGAACGACAAGGGCTCAATAGCTTCTACCGGGTCTTCCAAATCCATCGACTCTTCAAATTGCGCGGGCGGCTCGCATAAGACCAGCGTGCGCATGGTTTCGCCGCGGGCCAGCCGCCGCAACTGCGCTCCTGCCTGTCCCAGGCGCGAAGCCAGAGCATGCTCCGGCAGAAGCGCCAGGCTGCGGAAATCGCGTACCCCCCAGCGCTCAAGGGTGTCGAGCATCTGTGCGCGCAGCTTCTCACAATCGGCTTCCGAGACAGTTTTACTTGCCTTCTGCCAGGAGATTGCCAAGCCATCCAGCAGCACCTGCACCGGCAGCACGCCCAGGCGCTGGGCCTCCCGTCCGGCGGGAATGACCGTAATCCCCTCAAATCCAAGGGCGGCGTGCAAGGCAGCATCCGGATTGGCGGCCACAGCAATGTTGGTTTCCATTCCCACCGCGGTCACACGCGATTTGAGGTCGCTGCCCATCCGTGAAGAGGGGCCGTAGAGTCGATCGAGGCCGGAGAGATCGAGCAACAACGTGTCGGCCGCGGCATCTTCCACGCGCGGCGAAAAAGCGTGCGCCACATCGAGCAGCGCGGCGTGGGCGGCATTTTCCTGTTCCGGAGAGCGTTGCCGCAGGACTGCCGTGTGCCTGTTTGTAGTACCTGATTGTGGGACATTGCTTTCGGCGAAGACCGCGGCTTGCAGTTTGGTCATGCCGGCTTCCATTCCCAGCCGGCGGGCGTTATCGTTCAGGGCGACGACACGGGTAAGCGGCGGCTTGCCTTCCAGAACGGCGACAGACCGCTCGCGCAGCAGGGGCCCGGAGCGGACGATGGCTTCGACGGGAAAGTCGGGGATATGGATGCAGGCAAACATGGTGTCGCCGGCTGAAGCCGGCTCGAAAGTTAGAAAAAGAGCCTGAGACGCTGGCCTGAAGGCCAGCTCTATCTCAAACGGCAGTGCGCAATTCAAACTGCGCGCCCTGCGATTGCGACGGCCTGCGCTGCGCCCAGGAACGTGTGACCTCGGCGCGCAGGCGCAGTCCCTGCAACACTGCGGCATGGCTCACGGCAGGGGTTGGGGGGATGCGCAGGTCATCATCGGGGCGATGGCGGAGGCCCGGAGCTACGAGCCGCGAGCTTGTAGCTCGAAGCCCGGAGCTGGCAGCTTGGGCAGCAACGCCGCCCGTATCCGACGCGCAGATCGCCTCGGCTTGCATTCGCAGCACTAGCGAGGCACAGCTCTTTGCACAAGGCTCCTGCTCGATCAGCAAAAGCACGGTTGCCGTGGGCTCCACGGCACGGCGAAAACGAAACCATGAAGTGAGCGGCACGCGCCGCGCGCTCTCCGCAGGAATATCGCCCAGATCGAGCGCCACCATGCCGAAGCCGCCGGCCTGCAGCAGCAGGTCGGTCACTTTCAGCACCTGCTCCAGCGCGCCACCGTAGGCAAAGCCGGCGCTGCGTGCAGGTCCCGCTGCGGAGTTGCCGCGCCGGGCTGCGTTGCTTCGCGCCGGAGGGGCCGATCCCGGGCCGCACCGCACCCACAACAGCCGCTCCAAATCGAGACCTGCGGCGGCCGCCGAAGCGGGATCGAAGCTGTCGCCGGCATCCACCAGGGCGCAGATCTCCTGGCGGCGTGTGGCTCCGGCCAAGGCCGCCAGCATGACGCCGGTGCGACCGGACGAAGGCGGCCCGGTGATTTCGCTAAGCGCAGCGCGAGGCAAGCCGCCCGTCAGCCGATCTAAAGCAGCGATTCCGAAGGGGACGGTCAGCGGCGCGGCACGTTCGCGGAGCAGCAGGGTGGACGAGAGCTGCTCCCCCAGCGAGGATTCAAGGGTGGCGCGGAGGCGATCGGCAGAAGCTTTCGCAAGAGCCGGAGTCATGAGCGGGCGAAGGGCGACGGAAGACATAGGAACCTCAGAGGCGGGCGGAGTTGCGGCAGCGTTTTCGCTTTTTATTCGCCTAGAAGGAGATTCTGCTACGGGGAATTCAGGTTGTCAACAACTCCCAGGAAAAAATCGCTTACGAAGGGAAAAGAAGGCAGGAACTCAGGCTGCGCCTGATCCCAGGCGGGTTATGGAGCGTCGAATTTCGGCTTTTCTTAGCATAGCATCGGCTAAGACAAGCCATTTCCGCTCTATAGGGGTCAAGTCTCTTTCCAAAAGCTGCTCGGCCCTTTGAAATTGATCTTGTTCCGACTTGATAACCATCAACTTCATGGGCCGCCAAGCTTAGGATGTCAACACTTGTGCCAATGTTGCAGAACTGCGGCACAGTGTGGGCATTCTGGAGAGAAAACCGATCTTTTTATTGGATGCGAAGCGCAAACAAAACGGTCTTTGTTGCTGGTTAGGCTAATTCCAGCTCAATTGCCTTCGCCTCGCGGTCCAGCCGGATAATTCGGAAGCTCCGGACTTGCCCGGTATGGAGAGCTGCCGGCGTCTTCGTTCCTGCGGAAGATGTGCCGCCCTTCCAGCGTGCCTGCAGCATGGAAGTGAGCGAGGAGAGATCGGTTGCGGCCGCCTGCTTTGCCGCTTCGGGTGCAGGGGCGGCTGCAATCTGGCATCTGGCATAGACGCCTTCGCCGAGTTCCACGCGCGCGATGCCGCCGGATTCTTCGCTGACGCGCCCGGTCACCACGTCGCCCGGGTTGTGTTCGGCGAGGTACTCGTCGAGGTCCGTGGGCACCAGTTGTTTCATGCTCAGCCGCATCAGGCGCCGCTCGGGGTCAAGCGAGAGCACCTGCGCCTTCACTACCTGCCCCGGCTTCAGCACGTCCTGGGGATGGTTGATGCGCTTTTCGGCGCTAATTTCACTGACGTGGACCATGCCTTCGACGCCTTCGGTCACCTGCACAAAAGCACCGAACTTGGTGATGCTGGTGACAGGGCCTTCGACGGTCGATCCTGCCGGGAAGCGCTGCGTCGCGTCGGCCCAGGGATCGCCGAGCGCCTGCTTGAGTCCCAGCGAGAGACGCTGTTCGCCGACGTTGACGCCGAGGATGACGACCTCGACGGTGTCGCCGATGTTGACCAGGTCGCCGGGCTTGCGCACGCGGCGGGTCCACGACATCTCCGAGATATGGATGAGGCCTTCGACGCCGGGCTCGAGCTCGACGAAGGCGCCGAAGTCGGCGAGGCGCGACACGGTGCCGTGGGCCCGCTCGCCGACGCGGTATTTTTCGGCGACCGAGTCCCAGGGATGCGGCAGGAGCTGCTTCATGCCGAGTGAAATGCGCTGCTTGCCGGGATCGATCTTGAGCACCTTGGCTTCGATCTGCTGGCCAAGCGAGAGCACATCTGCGGGCTTCTGGACGCGGCTCCAGGCGATGTCAGCCACGTGCAGCAGGCCGTCGATGCCGCCCAGATCGATGAAGGCCCCGTAATCGGTCAAGTTGCGGACGGCGCCGGTCACTATCTCGCCTTCGCGCAGCTCGGAGTAGCGGCGCTCTTTGGCCGAGCGCTCTTCCTCTTCGGCGATCACGCGGCGATCGACAACGACGTCTTCTTCCGTGGTGTCGAGCTTGGTGATGCGGCAGCGAATTTCCTGCCCGACGAGGGCTTCCATCTCGGAGGCTTCTCGCACCCCGCTGCGCGAGGCGGGCATGAAAGCGCGGACGCCAACGTCTATGCTGAAGCCGCCCTTCACCATGGCGGTCACGGTGCCGACGATGGTGGCCTTCTCGGCGAAGGCGCGTTCCAGCGCGGGCCAGTCCGTGGGCCGCGCCACCTGGAAGCGTGTCAGCTCGTAGTAGCCCTCCGGATCGCGGCCTTTCACGGTGACGGGAAGCTTGTCGCCTACATGGGGCGTCTCGCCGGCGCTCTGAAACGCGGCCAGCGGCAGAATGCCCTCACTCTTGTATCCGATGTCGAGCAGGACAGAGTCTTCGGTGAGAGCGACGACTGTTCCTTCGAGTTGGCGGCTGCCCTCCTCGGAGCGCCGCGCGTGACTGCGTTCATATTGCGAGAGCAGATCGCCGAAGGATTCGGTGGATTCGTCTTGAGATGGTTGTAAATCCCGGTCGGACATCGCGTGGTGAGCCCCTGAGGATAGCGGGATAAGGATAACATCGGGCTTTGACGGCGTGGACGCCGCTAGAGAGGCTTGATCCTTCCCAGCCGTTACCCCCAGGCTTGCAACCGGGCCTAAGCGCGCAGCCGCTGCTTCGCAGCTCGTTTTGACTCCACAGGCAGCAACCAGCTTACCCAGAGTTTCCTTAGGTGGTACATTCTCTGCTAACGAATTAACCGGACATTAACATCCTTGTCGAGCCCGGCAACCCAACCCGCTAGACCGACGAACGGGAGCCCCAAAGCGCGGGGCCTGTTCCAGAGCCTGCGGCCGCTTCGGCGGCAACAGGCGATTCGCGACATCCTGGCCGGCGTGCAGCTGGCGGCGATGAATATCCCGCAAGCGCTCGGCTACACCAAGATTGCGGGCATGCCGGTGGTAACAGGTCTGTACACGCTGTTGCTGCCGCCGGTGGGATTTGCGGCGTTCGGCTCCTCGCGCTATCTGGTGGTGGCTGCGGACTCGGCGACAGCAGCAATCATCTTCAGCGGTCTGTCTTCCATGGCGCCGATCGCAAGCCCGCGTTATGTCGAGCTGGCGACTATGGTGGCGCTGCTCACAGCTGCCCTTCTGCTGCTGGCGCGCCTGCTGAAGCTGGGGTTTCTCGCCGACTTTCTCTCGCGCACCGTGCTGGTCGGCTTTCTGACGGGCGTGGGTTTTCAGGTGGGCATCGCGGTCCTGGGCGGCATGCTGGGACTCGACATTGCTTCGCACCGAACGCTGGGACAACTGGCAGAGGTGATACGAAAGCTGCCCACGCTGCATTGGGCGACGCTGGCCATCTCAGTGACGGTGGTGACCTTCATTCTGGTGGTGAAGCGGGTAGCGCCCAAGATACCTGTTTCGCTGATTGCGGTGATTGCGGGAATCGTGGCCAGCAAGTTCCTGGACTTCGGCGGGCACAAGATTGCCGTCATCGGATCGATCGCAGGCGGGCTGCCCCATCTTGGATTGCCGGCGATCAGCGGGAAGGACTTCCAGGCGCTGATTCCAATCGCCGCCTCGTGCTTTGTGATGATCCTGGCGCAGAGCGCGGCCACGGCGCGTCTGTACGCCGAGCGCCATCACATGGAGCTCAACGAGAACTCCGATTTGCTCGGCCTGTCGGCGGCCAACGCACTGGCGGGCGTGAGCGGGACGTTTGTGGTCAATGGCAGCCCAACGCAAACCGCCATGGTGGAAAGTTCGGGAGCTGCCAGCCAGCTGGCGCAGATTTCCACTGCGACCGTGGTGGCCGTGGTCCTGATGTTCTTCACCTGGCCGCTGCAATATCTGCCGCGCTGCGTGCTGGGCGCTATCGTTTTTGTGATTGCCACGCGGCTGCCCGACTTCCCCAAGCTGGCGCGGATGCGCAAGGAGAGCCCGGGCGAGTACGTTCTGGCGGTGTTGACCGCGGTAGTGGTGGTCGCGGTTGGCGTCGAACAGGGAATCATTCTGGCCATGGTGCTGTCGCTGCTGCGCATCGTGCGGCACAGCTATCATCCGCATACCGGCGTGCTGGTGGTGGACGGGGTGCACTGGAAGCATGTTCCGCCAACGCCCGGCGCGACGACTCATGCGGGGCTGACGATCTATAGCTTCGGCGCTCCTCTGTTCTACGCAAACGCGGGCCGGTTTTCGGACCAGATTCGCATGATCGTGGGCGCTGAGCCATCGCCGGTGCGCTGGGTGGTGGTCGATGCCGAGGCCATCACCAACATCGACTACACGGCGGCGCGCGTGGTACGCGAGCTTAATCAGGAGCTGACACAGGCAGGTGTGACCTTGGGATTTGCACGGCTGCCCGAGCCCTTGCAGGCGGACTTCAACCGGCATCATGTAACCGAAGCGGTAGGAAGCAACCGGATCTTCGACCGTCTGCACGATGCGGTTGACGCCTTCGCGAACGCGGAAGAGCAAGCATCGCTGGGCCGGGCCGGCGGATAAAGCGGGCTGCCGGCACGCATCCCTCGACGCGTGCTTACCCAACTTCCAAAGCAACCAGCGGCTACAGCATCTGTGTTCCCCACAGGTCGTGCAGATGCAGAATGCCGAGCAGGCTGCCGCCGTCATCGACAACCGGGAGCGATGTGATCTTCTTCTGCTCCATGATGTCCAGCGCTGCGATAGCAAAGACCTGCGGCCCGATGACATGCGGCGAGCGCGTCATGCAGGCACTGGCCGCAAGATCGAGCACGTGCTTGCCGTGGCGCTCAAGCAGGCGGCGCAGATCGCCGTCGCTGATCAGCCCGACCAGTTTGCCGCCGTCCACCACCGTCGTCATGCCGAGGCCTTTGCGCGACATTTCGTAGATAGCTTCCGTCATCGGCGTACCGGGCTCCACGCGCGGGACAGCGTTGCCGCTGTGCATCAGTGACGAGACGCGGGCAAAACGCTTGCCCAGCTTGCCGCCGGGATGGAGATTGGCGAAATCTTCCTCGGCAAAACCCCGGCGCTCCGACAGGGCGACGGCCAGGGCGTCGCCAAGCGCAAGCATGGTGGTGGTGCTGGCGGTGGGCGCCAGGCCGAGCGAGCAGGCCTCGTGGGCCACAGAACAATCCAAGGCAACGTCGGCCGCCTGCGCCAGCCTAGACGCGTTACGCGGCTCCTCCGGTCCGTGCAGCTCGTCGCAGGTCATGGCGATCAGCGGAATGCCCAAACGCTTGACGCTGGCCAGCAGTTGCAGCACCTCGTCGGTTTCGCCGCTGGCGGAAAGCGCCAGCACGACATCGCCGCGCACCACCATCCCCAGGTCGCCGTGCAAGGCTTCGGCAGGATGCAAATAGAGAGCCGGGCTGCCGGTCGAAGCCAGCGTGGCGGCGATTTTGCGTGCGATCAGCCCGCTCTTCCCCATTCCGCTGACCACGATCCTCCCTGCGCAGCCGTGCAGCAGGTCTAGCGCGCGATCGAAGGGCTCCGCCATGGGGCCCGCCAGGCGATCAGCCAGGGCGCGTAGCGCCTCCGCTTCGATCCGGACAACGTTCTCGCCGGTATGGCCGGCTAGGGACTGCTGGGTGTCGCGTCGAGGCGCGCTCATGGTTTGGCAGCCTTGGGCAGCAGCCCATGCGAGTTGAAGACCAGCGTCTGTTCTTCATGCAGGCGGCCAGTGTCGGGAACGTCCTGGCCGTTGAAGGCGAGGTCGACTGCGCCGGCATTCGTGGTGTAGAAGATGACCTGATTGTGAGCGTGTATGGTCCTCACCGCGCCGGGCCTGACGATGCCGCGAACCACGTAGTCGCCGTCAGCCTTGATCGCAACCCAGGCCCGGTCCTTCGGACGAACGGTGACCTCTAATTCGGAAGCGGAGGCGGCATCGAGCGCACCGGCCGCTGTCGTCCCGGCAGGGCTCCCGGCTGGAGTCTCGCGCGACGGCCTTCCAGGATCTTCCACGGTGGAGTTGACCGATACTCCTTGGACTACCCCATGCTCGGCGGCAGGGGCCGGGCCGTTCTCAGCGGTCTTTGTGCTGTTGGCAGGTGTGGTTGCTGCTGAAGGGGCAGGCGCCTCAACCGGAGCTGTCTGTGCGATGTGTTGCGGCCGCTCGCGCTGGTGCTCCTGGTACAGGTTCCATCCGGCCACGGCCCCGACGACAACCACCACAAGCACGAGTACCGGGACAAGCGGAAAGCCGGTGCGCTCCGGACGCCGGTCGGTATGAATGGAGGCATGCTGGTGGGCGATGACCTTGGTATTGGGCGGGACTTCCTGCGCCGCCTCCAGGTACTCGGCAACCGCTTCCTCTTCGTTGATTCCGACACACTTGGCGTAGGCGCGCACGTAGGACTTGTTGAAGATCCCTCCGGGCAGCAGGTCGAACTGCTCGTCTTCGAGAGCTTGTAGCTGGCGACGGCTGATCTTGGTGGTGGCGACGATTTCTTCCAGGGAGATGCCTCGCATCTCGCGTTGGCGCCGCAGACGCTCACCAAAGGAGCTCACGGTCGGAATGATAGCACCTGCAAATGGGCAGTTGGCATTCGGCAGTTGGCAATTGAAAGTTAGGTATGCAGGATTAGCCCACCGACAACGCGCAACGGCCAAGTGCCGAGTGCCAAGTGCTATTTCGCCGGCTGCCACGTATTCGGATTGGCGGGCGCGTTGGGGTTCACTCCGAAGTCCCAGACGTAGAGGTTCATCTCTTGCGGCGTGAGCATCTCCACGATGGCGTACTCACCGGGCGCCAGGTCCCGAGCCGGGGTGAGCTTCAGCCACTGTCCTTTGCCCAGCTTCTCCAGCGTAGCGGGCAGACTGGAAGTCTCTTCCGAGACCTTGCCGGTGACGGTAACCTTCACATCGCCGATGACTCGTGTGCCGTTCCTGGGCGTGGCGCGCACGATTCGGAAGCGATCGCCGAGGGACGCATCGGGCTGCGGCCCTTCGTCGATGTCGATGTAGATGGTGGGACGCGGGACGTGCGACTGGACCGGGGCGTGCTCCCCTTTAATGGAAAAGCCCTGCTTGCTGGCAGCCAGGGGGTTGATGGCCGAGCGTAAAACGCCTTTCTTGCGCGAGGTTTTCTCGACCTCGCTGCCGTTCTGCACAATCTCCGCCGCCTCCGGCTTGCCCGCGAACTGGTCAAACAGGAAGACGCCACCGGTGCCGGGCAGACGCACGCCAGGAGCAATCTCAGGTGAGTTCGCCTCCTCCTTTGCGCGCGCTTCTTTTTCCTCGGGAGTCTCGACCGTCCTGATCGTCAGCTTACCGCTGCTCAGCTCTTTGTTGTACTTGTTGGTGGCATCCCAATCGATAAGCGCTGCCGGAATGTCCTCCCACTCGAAGCGTTCGGCGCTCATGTAATGAACGCGGTCTCCCTGCACCTCATATTGGCTGACCGACTGAAACGTGCCGTCCTTAAGGATGAGGCGCTGGTTGCGCTGCTGCGCGTGCGCAGCAGGAATGGGCCAAAGCAAGGCCGTTGCCGCCATCAACATGAGGGCGCAGCGCAGCAACCGGAGAGGCATGACTCTAGTTTAGACCGCTATTCTGGTCGCGGGTGAGCGTGAGCGGCTTGCTGCCCGCGGCGCTTAGGGTCATGGTCATTCCGCTCGGAGCGACCTCATAGCGATACGCCCCGGCAGCAATACTGGCGGTACAGGTGAAGGTGCCTTGCTGTTCCTGGTGGGTTGCCGACTCCGGCACCGTGATGCGGTCCTTCTCCAGCGCGATCTCGGAATCGACATGCGCCACCAGGCTGTCGGTTCCCTTGGAGCAGACGGCGATCTTGCGCACTCTGTCCTGGCGATCGGCGGTCGTATAGAAGACCAGCCGAACCAGCATGCGGAACTCTTTACCATCAGCGGGCGGCAGGATCCAGGTCCCGTAGAGTCTTTTCGGCACTAGCTTGTCCTGGGCCGTCGCTTCGGGCGCGAGTTCGAGGATATCGGGATTGCCGCCCGGGTCGGTGAGGATGAGGTGCTGGCCGTCCTCCGAAAAGCTGTACGCCAGGCTTCCGGCGGTAATGCCGGCCTGGCAGACAGCAGTGCCGCGGCCGGGCACGTTGTCCGAGGCATTCTTGAGGACGCGAATCGTGTCTTCGGAGACCTCGATGGGCGAAACCGCCCGGGCAACTTTCTGACCGGGATCGCCGGGACAGACGCGTGTCACGATCATCTCGTCGCTGCCGTTTTCACTATTGTGGCGGAACTCGTGCCGGACGGGGTCGGTATTCGGGTTTCCCAGCGGATACGTGTACCACCTACCGTAGAGCTTCTGCGCAAAGCTAGCGTTCTGGGCGTGGAGGAATGCAGGGACAAGAAGGATGGCAACGCAGAAGAAGACAAGCGGAATTCCGGAATTGCGCGGGCTCATGACAGCTCTGGGCAACAGCATCACACTAACACATGCGGACGCCAAGAGCGCGCTGGCAAAGTAAAAAGCCGGAATCAGAGATTCCGGCTTTGGTAATCCTTCGCGAGATGGCCGAGTTAGAGATTCAGCTTGCGGCGAGCGAAGCCGAGAAGTCCTAGGCCGCCGAGTCCGATCATGCTCAGGGTGCTGGGCTCGGGAACGGTCTGGGTGCCTTCGGAGAACTGGTCGGTCAGGACCGAAACGGTGGCTTCGCCGTTAGTACCGGCAGCAACCGTGAGGTCCTTGGAGACCGAGATCTCGGTGACACCGGCAAAGTTGGCCGTGTCAACCAGCTGCTGTCCTTGCGAATCGTCAAACACCGTGAGGGTAATGAGCTGTCCGCCGGTGCAGCTGGGCAGCAGGGCGCCCAGGCAGGCGGTTTCGGCCACAATCACTTCACCGGTTCCGATGAAGGAGGCCCCGCCGATGGCCAGGGTCAGATCGGTGATGGGCGTATTGGAATTAACCGTGAACTGGAACAGCGAGTCCTGCTCCATGATGCCGGTGGCGGTCGAGGCGAGCCATCCAGCGCTGAACTGAAGGCCAGGGTTACCTGGTGTGTTGATCGGCGTCACGCCTACGGAGCCGGCTGGAATCTGAAAACCTGGGGGATTCGAGGTTCCCGTGTAAGCGAAATTCGAGTATGTTTGGTCCTGGATCGTGCAGCTAAAACCACTTCCCAGATACTGGTCATACGTGGTGGTTGGACAGGAGCTGGCAAACGCTCCCACAGTGCACGCCAGAACCAACGAAAGCGCAATTACCACACTCTTCATAGTGGCCTCTCAATCCCGCGAAGTTAGCGACCGCTGCGCCAGCCATACTAAAGACACGGCAGCTTGATCTCACATCGTTAGTGCATTTGCCCTTCCAGATCGCCTCTTTGTAAGTGCTTTGAGACTCAGCAGCTTTCCGATATCCCCATCCTGGCAGCGAAAACTATTGCACATCTGAGGAAGTCACTTACTACCGGCACTTTGATGCTACGCGGCCGTTCGGACCGCCGTGCCATGGCGAGAGGTCAGTCTCCCCACGTCGCCTGGGTTAACAAGGCGTCGGATTGCACGCCGCGTCCCGCGCGTTTGACCGCGTACATGGCATGATCGGCGGCGGCGTGTAATTGATCGGCATTGATGCCATCATCGGGATATAGAGCGATGCCAATGCTGAGCCCGGTTTGCACTTCCCTGCCATCGACCACGATGGAAGCGGTGAGAGTTCCCATCAGGGCGCGAATGAGGGGCTCGGCCGCCTGGCGATCGGCGACAGGAGTGATGACGGTGAATTCGTCGCCGCCGGAGCGTGCCAGGGTGTCGCCCGAACGAATGCAGGCAGCCAGTCGCGTGGCGACCTCCTGCAGCACCAGATCTCCGAACCTGTGACCGTGAGTGTCGTTCACTTCTTTGAAGCGGTCCAGATCGAGCTGCAGGACCGCAAGCTTGGCTTTGGATCTGCGGGCATACGCCAGAGCCAAACCCAGGCGGTCTTCCAGCAGCCGGCGGTTCGGCAGACCCGTGAGCTCGTCGTGATACGCATGATACTTGCTAATTTCGATCTGGTCTTCGAAGAGCGTGAGCATCATTCCCACCGCGACCAGGTAAATGGGAATGTTCCATGCCTCCGACTCCGGGCGGAATCCTTCGGCAAGCATTCGCAAGCGGATGGCCAGCGGAAATGCGGCGCCCCAGAGGGCAAAGCCCGTGACCGTTATAACCACGCCGGCGGTGGTGCGGCGATAGCAGCTCGCATACAGGACGGCGACCGCGAAGTTCAGCATGGCCAGAATAATTCCGATACCGAATTTCGCGTTGCCGTAGGAGACGGCGGAGACCGTGACACCGATCGCGAAACTCGCAGCCGCCAGCACGCCGACCATCGGGAGCTTGCTTTGCAGCGCCAAACGCCGGCAGGCAACCACCAGGACCAGAAATTCAGCCGCGAGAAAAACGTAGTAATAGTTCTTGCTGGTGACCCCTGCAACGGCTCCTGAAGCGTAGGCCATGGCAGGAACGGCGATGCACAGCGCAAGGGTCAGCTGCCGTTTTGCGCTCGATGCCACAGCGCTAACCGAGATCAGAAACGTGGCCCCTGCAAGCAGCAGCAGATCAACCGCTACCATCTCTGCCAGCATGCTCCGAACCGCTCCGCCGCCCGATAGAAATTTCGCAGTGAAGTGCAGCAGAACCAGAACCCATCCGGCGAGCCAGAGGGAGAGGCGTTCCGTGATCGTCTTGCGCGAAACGGCCCAGAAAACTACCACAAGAACGGCAAGCGCGATCAGGTTAGGTAGGATCGTGAAGTTCATGCGGGTTTTGGCAGCAACAGAGTATGACAGGTTGCCGATGAATTACTACCAAAAAGTGCTTCTTAGAAGATCTTTCGAGGCGGGTGGAGGCGGGTCGGTGGAACTACTTACTAAAGGGCGGGCTTCGGCTGGAAAGTGGGTTACGAAAGACACCTCCGGCGGAGCAAGAGGCTAACTTATCGGACCTTTACATCGGGTTCAACTGACATGCCGGGCCGCAGCCTGCCATCTTTGTTGAAATCGGGCTTTCCGTGGCCGTCAAAGTCGATGCGTACGGGAATGCGCTGCACCACCTTCACGTAATTTCCGGTGGCGTTTTCCGGGGGCAGGAGGCTGAATCGTGCGCCGGTGGCGCCGCCCACATCGGTGACATGCGCGTCCCAAGTCTTGCCCCCATAGGTGTCCACCTTTACCTTCACGTACTGGCCGGGGCGCATATACGCGAGCTGCGTCTCCTTGAAGTTCGCTGTCACCCAGACGTCATTGAGGGGCACAACCGCCATGAGGTCCTGCCCGATCGCGACATTGGAGCCGACCTGGACCGATCGCTTGCCCACCACGCCATCGACCGGCGCAACGATGGTGGTGTAAGACAGGTTGAGCTGTGCCTGATCGAGGGCGGCCTTCGAGCGCTGCGCCTGCGCGTCGGCCGATTGCGCTTTGGCCTGGGTTGCGGCCACCATCTTGGGAGTGACCTGAGCATTGCGCAGCTCCGAATTGGCCTGCTCGATGCGCGATTGTGCCACCCGGATTTGCGCCTGCGCGGCCAGCACCGCGGCCTGCCGCGATTGCACCGTGGCGTTGGCGGCGGTTGCGGCAGCCGTGGCAGCGTCGAATTGCTGTTGCGAGATCTCACGCTTGTCCAGAAGCTGGCGATAACGTTCCACATCAGTATTGAGTTTTAACGCGTCGGCCTGCGCCTGTATTACGTCCGCCTGCGCAGCTTCGGCCTGCTTCTGTGCGGCGGCCACCGAGGCTTGGGCTGAGGCCATATCGGCACTGGCGGAGCGAATCTGCGCCAGTGATCCTACGCTGGACACCGGCACGCCATAGCGCGCCGCGTCCGCCTGCGCCTGAGCATCGGCATAGTCGGCGCGCGCCCGCTCCAGCGCAACCTGGTAGTCGGTAGGATCGACCACCACCAGCACGTCACCCTTCTTCACAAAATCGCCATCATCGTAGTTCACCTTGATGACGTGGCCGTTCACTCGCGCGCTGACGGGATAAATGTGGCCGTCCACCTGAGCGTCGTCGGTATCCTCCCAGTGCCGGCTCTCCCACCAGAACCAGCCCACCAGGACCACTGCGACAATCGCCACCAGGAAGACGATCGGTTTCGCAGCCGGATGGCGCTGAAAAAAACCGCGGCGCTCTTCTTCCCGGTCACGTACTTCGGGATCGTGATGCTCCGGTTGTCGTTCGCCCTGTACCTCGGCGCGCTCGGCTTCGTTTGGCTCTGCTGTCGTAGGGCTCATTGTGTGTTCACCTGTGCTGGCTGGCCAGTACTAAAGTTAGACTGCGGCGACGCCGGTGCGGGTGCGGTGGCGGGCGGCGACGCGGCCGGCCCATTCGGAGCTGGCGGCGGCGTGGGAGTCACATTGCCGGGCTCGGAAAGATATTGTGTCACCGCCTGCTCCGCATTGCCGATGGCGCGTGCCAGCAGCACCTTTGCGATGTTGTATCCATAGAGGCTGTCGATGTACTGCTCGTTGGCTGAGGCCAGCTGCTGCTGCGCCTGGATCACCTCAACGTTGTTGGTTACGCCGGCCGAGAACCGGTCTTGCGACTGCTGCAACGCCTGTTGGGCGTAGTCCAGTCCGATTTTGCCGACCTCGACCTGTTGCGCCGCGGCCTTCAAATCGAGCAGAGCGTTGTCGATGTCCTGCTCGATCGCGCCGCGCAGATTATCGACCTGCGCCTGGCGCTGCTTGAGCACGGATCTCGCCTGCTCGATGTCCGACTCGATTTTTCCGCCCTGAAAAATCGGAATGGCCAAGGTCGCCGCCGCAGTCCAACTCGGCCCCAGCGAGCTCGGGGTAAATCCCAGAACGCCGTAGTTCCCCGAGAATCCGATGGACGGCAGGCGCTGCTGCCGCGCCGCATCCAGGTTGTACTGCGCCGCGCGCAATGAGGCGAGGGCGGCCTGGTAATCGGGCCGGGTCCGCAAGGCCCGTTCGAAGGCGTTTGCCGCATCAGCCTCGGGCAGCGGATGATAGGGAACCCGGTCGACTAAACGAAACTTCTGCGAGACCGGGAGGCCCATCACGCGGGCCAGCGCGATGCGCTGTTTTTCAAGATCGTTCTGCGCCCGAATCAGAATCGACGTTTGCGTTTGCAATTGCACCCGCGCGCGCAACGTATCGATGTTAGGAGCGATACCAGCTTTCTCCTGGTCGACCGCCAGCTGATAAAGCGCCTGCGCCGCCTTCAACTCAGCGTCGGCGGCGGCGACACGGGATTCGTTGGCAATGGTGAGCAGATAATTCGCCCCCACGGCCAGCACCACGGTGTCGCGCGCGTCGCGATAGGTAAACTGCGAAGCCTTCACATTCTGGTCGGCCGAGCGCACGCCGGTGATGTAGTGCAGGTCCAGCGGCTTCCAGCTTCCTGTGGCCTGAAGTTCAAACAATCCGAAGGGTCCCACCGAGCTGGGGAACCCGGGGAAGTTGGCAAACCCGAAGGCCTTCAGGTTCACTTTCTGTTCTTCTTCCGTGACCCCGGCGTTGATGTCGGGCAGCAGCTCGCTGAGCGCGCGTAGTCTCGCCGCCCGCGCTTGTTCGGTTGCGCGATCGCTCAAATAGAGACCAAGGTTGAACTTCAAGGCGCGGTCGAGTGCGTCCTGCACCGTGAGGTCGAGGACCTCGGGCGTCGCCTGGCCTTGCGGAATGGAACCGGAAAACGGGTTCTGCGAACGCTGAAAAATCTGTTCCGCCGTGGGCAGCGAGGTGAGCCCCGGCGACTGGGTTTGCGCCAGAGCCACGCAGCCAAAGCACAAAACCGCCGCCGTTGCCAGCGTTACCCGATATCTTCGCGATGGGTAACGGCGGACATTTCTGGCTTTCAGTTCCATTCTGTCTTTAGCAGCTCGCGAATACGCATCGCGTTTTCTCGTCGCAACTTAGATGTGACAACAGAGGCTCGCGTTGCGGAATCAGCGGTTGCGAAAAGGAGCTCTCTCCTGCGGTTGGCTTGAATGAACTCCGTGGCGTGCGTTCCTGATGCTGCGCCGTTTCCTATTGTGCCTGCGGAGCTCGTTCGGGCGAAAGACTTACATCAACGTTACTTCGCGCGTCGATGGCCGCCGCATCAAGTCGCGAATCGCGTCGGCAACCGGCTTGCCGTGCTGCAAAATGGCGTGCATCTGCTCGGTGATGGGCATCTCGACATCGACTTTACGCGCCAGACCAATCGCCGCGTTGGTAGTCAATACGCCTTCTGCCACCATGCCGTGCATGCCGGCGATGATCTCGTCCAGCTTGCGGCCGCTACCAAGCTCCACGCCTACACTGCGATTGCGCGAGAGCCCGCCGGTGCAGGTGAGCACCAGATCGCCCAGGCCGGCCAGTCCGGACATGGTCGCCGCTTTGCCCCCGCAAGCCACCACCAGCCGCGTGATTTCCGCCAGCCCACGCGTGATCAGCGCGGCGACGGTGTTGTGTCCCAGCTCCTGACCGAAGAGAATGCCCGCCGCAATGGCGATGATGTTCTTCAGAGCTCCGCCGAGTTCCACGCCGATCACGTCGTCGTTGGTGTACACGCGAAAGCGCAGGTCGCTGAACTGCTGCTGCACGCAGGAGGCGAGGTCGGCGTCGGCCGAGGCAATCGTAATGGCGGTGGGGTCGCCCTTGGCGACTTCCTTGGCGAAGCTGGGGCCGCTGAGTGCACCGACCCGCGGAATAAACCCGTGATCCCGATCGCGCAGGACTTCGGTAATGACCTCCGTCATTCGGAGCAGCGAGTCATTCTCGATGCCTTTCGTCGCGCTGACAAAAAGCATCTCCGCGCGCGCATAGGGCAATATCGATTCGAAGACGCGGCGGGTGTGATGCGAAGGCATCACGCTGACCACGATGTCGGCGCCGGCAAGCGCATCGGAAAAATTATTGGTGCAGCGCACGGATTCGGGGATGAGCTGCCCGGGAAGGAAGAGTTGATTGATATGGCGCGCCTCGATGCTGGCACGCACTTCGTGTTCATGCGCCCACAGCCGCACGCTGTGCGTGCCTTTGCGGCCCAGCACAACCGAGATCGCCGTGCCCCAAGCTCCCGCGCCGATGACCGCAATCTCACTCACGCAGGTTTCCCTAAGCGGTTCTCTGTGCCCGCCAGAAGGCGGCGAATGTTGTCCTTATGGCGAATGATAATGAGCAGAGCAGAGACCGTGGTGAAGAATATAACTGCGTAGTTGGTGCGCACCGGCGGCGCTGTTACATAAAAGAAAATGGGGAATGAGACCGCAGCGACGATGCTGCCCAGCGATACATAGCGCGTCACCGCGACCACCACCACGAATGCTGCGAGCGCGAACAGAAAAGCACGCGGGGCCAGCGCGGCAAATGCGCCTGCTGCCACGGCGACTCCCTTCCCGCCCTTGAAGCGCAGCCAGACCGTGAAGACATGCCCAAGGATTGCGAAGAACGCTGCCAGAGCACAGACCGCCGCCGAGATGCGGCCCGCCAACAGAACGGTGTCCAAGTCCGAGGGCTCCATGTTTAAGAGAAATTTGGCCAGCAGCACGGCGCAATAACCTTTGCAGCCATCGAGCAGAAGGGTGGCGATCGCCAGGCCCTTAGACCCTGTACGCGCGACATTGGTTGCGCCAATGTTGCCGCTGCCCCTGGTGCGCACGTCCACTCCGCGAAAAATGCGCATCAGCAAATAGCCGAAGGGGATGGATCCCAGCAGATAAGAAACTACGGCGACGGTGAGTAAGAGTCTTCCCACAGATAGGGCGCGCCGCTATGCCAACGGAAAACTCGCCAGCTTAGTGTACTTCGCTCCGCTCGACGATAGCGTGCTCTGGTAGAGGCAGAATTCGCGCGCCGTCATTGTACCGAAGTCGGGCGGTGCAAGAGTCTCCAGCTTGATCGCCAGGGCGCGCAGGCCCGCCGAAGAATGCTCGCCACGCACCGGCCTGGGTCGTCCACTGCCGACGCGCGCCAGCGTGAGGTGCGGTTTGAAAGGCCCCGCGTCGCGCCTGAAGCCGAGCGGCCGCAGCGACTCCCCGATAGCGTCTATGAGAGCTTGCAGGTTATTGTCAGCTTCCATGCCGACCCAGAAAACACGTGGCGATCGCGGGGTCGGAAAGAATCCCGTGCCCCCGAATCGCAGACCGATGGGGGCGCCGTGCACCTGCTGCAACGCAGCCTTAATGGCTTCCAGCTTTTCGGTCTCGCCCAGAAATTGCAGTGTGATGTGAAAGCTTTCCGGGCCAACCCAGCGCACGTCGGGCGCGTAAGCGCGCATCTGCTCGCGAAAGCCGGCAATGCGCTTGCGGATTTCCGGATCGATGTCGAGGGCTATAAACAGACGCATAGTCGATGCTGAAAACTGCGTCAGACATTCCGAATGGCCGAGCACCAAGTGCCAAATACCAAGTGCTAATTGCTGCCTCTTTCACATCAGCATCTTCCTGACCATGTCGAGCGCCAACTGGCTGGCCCATCGCCGCACGCGCTCGCGGTCGCCAAAAAAACGCCGCTGCACGACATCGCTCTTATGGCCGTTGGACACTGCGACAAACACCAGCCCAACGGGCTTGTCCTCAGTACCGCCGCCCGGCCCGGCGATCCCCGTGACGCCCACGCCGATGTCGGCATTACACAGCTCGCGAATGTTCTCGGCCAGGGCCACGGCAACTTCGCGGCTCACGGCGCCGTGCGCCTCGATCATCAGCGGCGGAATATCGGCAAACAAGGTCTTCAGGTCGTTGGAGTACACGACCACGCCGCCTAGAAAAAAGCGCGAGCTGCCGGCGACCGACGTGATGCGTTCCGCCACCATGCCGCCGGTGCACGATTCCGCTACGGCGAGCTTCGCATTGCGCATCTGCAGGTAATAGCCGACGATCTCTTCCAGCGACTCGCCGTTAGACGAAAAGACGGCGTCGCCGAGCTCGTCTTCCAGCTCTCCGGCCAGGCAATCGACCTCGGCCTGGGCGGCTTCGCGCGTGGCAGCCGTGCCGCGCAGGTGAAACTCCACTTGCCCCTGCCCGGCCAACACCGTAGTTTCAATATTCTGGTATTTCTTGTAGATCGGCGCGGCACGGAGATCGACGGCCGACTCGCCCATCATGGCGACTTTCAGCACGCGAGCGGCGATTGCCGCCGGCGGCGCCTTCTCACGCAGCCGAGGCATGATCTCCGTGTCCCACATTGTGTGAAGCTCGTGCGGCGGCCCGGGCAGCAGCGCGATCCTCCGCGCCTTGCCTTCAAATTCCGTCTCCAGCCATTGGCCAGGCGCCGTACCCTTGGTGTTGGGCAACACGACTGCGCCCCGCAGCACGTCGCATTGCTGCGCGTTGTTCTCGGGCATCTGCAGACGCCGCTCGGCGAAGCGCTTGTAGAGTTCGGTAAGGAGCTCGTTGTCGCGCTTCAACTCAACTCCCAGCGCGGCGGCGACAGCCTCGCGCGTCAGGTCGTCTTTGGTGGGACCCAGGCCGCCCATGAAAATGGCGAGGTCGACACGCGCGATCGCGGTGCGCGCTGCGGACGTGAGGTGTTCGAGGTTGTCGCCGACCACGGTCTTGAAGGCGACGCCGATGCCCAATTCGTTGAGCCGCTCGGCGAGGAAGAGGGAGTTTGTGTCCTGGCGGAACGGAGTCAGCATCTCCGAGCCGATGGCGATGATCTCCGCAATCATAAAGGCAGCAATCAGCAACTAGCGATTAGCAATCAGGTTAACTGGCAGGATACACGCCGATTGGTGAACAAGCGAACTTCTGCACAGCGGTCAGGATGCGTACCAGCCCAGGTCGCCACGCCGGGCCTGGAGCTAATTGCCACTTGCTAAGCACTAATTCCGCGGAAGTAACGAGCGTCCCTCGATACCCCACGAGAGATGATGCACACCGCTGGTGGTGGCCAGCACCGCCGCGCCTCCAGGGGCGAAGGCCAGTCCTATCAGGTTATACCCTGCGACCACCAGCGAGGACCTGCGATCGGGAGTGATTCTGACGATGCCGCGCCGTCCATTCAGCGATGCGGCGACGTAGAGATTGTCGTCCACGTCTACCGCAATGCCCTGCGGCCGCCCCAGTCCGCGATAGAACTCGGAGACGGTGCCGTGGGGATCGACCTGGTAGACAGCATCGAAGCTCGACGTGGTAGGCCCGGTCACGTACAGATTGCCGTTGTTGCCGAAGGCGAGGTGATAGGCGGAGATGCTGGGCTCCATCGTCGCAAAGACGAAAATCTGCCGGTCGCCGCTGATCTTGAAAATGGTGCCGCTGCGATCGCCCACGTAAAGATTGCCCTCGCGATCGAAGGCGATTCCCGTCGCAACCCCCATGCCTTCGGCATAGGAGGTCATAGTCCCGTTCTGCGCGACGCGATACACGGTGCCGTCGTAACGCGACGAAACGTACAGGCTGCCGGAGCGATCGAAGGCCAGCCCGGTGGCATTCATCATCTCGTGCAGGAACGGCTTCACGTTGTGACTGGTGTCGATGCGGTAAATGGCGACGGGAACTTTCTGTCCGCGCGAGCCGGAGAAGGTGGCGTAGATGTTCCCATGGGAGTCGATAGCGGGATTGGCGACGGGGTGAAGGTTTTCGGCGATGGGCACGGCCAGGCGCACCTCGCGCGGATTGCTGCGCGATCCATCGGCTGCCACCACGACCTGGCCCGATGCCGCGCCTTCAGGCACGCGCGCCACGATGAATTGCTCCGAGCTGATGATGACCGAGCCGTCGACGTCGCCGAAGCTGACGCGCGGCCGGCGCAGCTCGTGCATTCCCAGGCCGCTGCCCAGGATGCGCACCTCGCCTCCCGGCATAGCACAGGGCGGATCGATGGCATCGATGTGCGGCTTGCCGTTAACGTTCTTCGTTCCCGCCTTGCGGTCCATCATGCGAGTGGTGAGCGCGCGTGCCTTAGTGAAGAACCCCAAAATGCAGCAGCAGTTGTAACACGATCAGAGCGTAAATGCCCGCGCCGAGGTCGTCGACTACGATGCCGGTGCCTTCCGGCAGGCGCTCCAGGCGGCGAATCGGGGGCGGCTTCAGAATGTCGAATGCACGAAAAAGTATAAAGCCGGCGAGCAGCGCCTGCCAGATGACGGGACACGCGACCAGCGTGAGCAGTTGTCCGGCAACTTCGTCGATGACGACGTGCGAGGGATCTTTCTTGCCGCAGCCGCGCGCTTCCAGCGTCGCAGCAGGGATACCGATCGCCACCGCGGCTGCGATCAGCAGAAGAATGCCGGGCAAGCGTGCGGCGGGAGGCAGGTGCGATGCGATCAGCCACCACAGCAGGGCGGTCGCCAATGAGCCCCATGTGCCGGGGCCGGGACGTAAACGCCCGATGCCGAAGAAGGTCGCAACCAGCGTGGCCCAGCGCGGGGCGGGCGTTGTAGTCAACGCCGGCTCAACTGACTTCGGCTCAGTGGGGCTTCTTGACATCGGGATTAGGGTAGCTGGAATCGTCCGTCTCCGGATCGCTCAGCGGACTTGAGATGACGTAAGCACCGCTCGCCCACTTGCCGAGATCGATGATGCGGCAGCGCTCGCTGCAGAACGGAAACTCCGCATCGGAGCGCAACACGATCTTGCGGCAGGTGGGACAACGAAGACTGCGAACTGATTTTCGTGACATGTGCCAATTCGATGTCGGAGGAAAAGGCTCCTTCTAACTCTTGGGGGTGATTCGTATCAGGATACGTCTTTAGACGTGCCGGCAATAAGCTCTTCGGCTTGCTTGGGCTTTAGCCCTGTCGCCGTTCCGGCAAGGGTGAAGCCCGGAAGTTGGTGACGCCCTCATCGGCACGACTGAAGTCGTGCCCTGATACGAATCATGGCTATTTCGGCTCGCTTTGACGCGCCTTGAACCGCTTCCAATAGAAAATGATGCCTGCATGACCCATGAAGACGCCCACCATAACCAACGCAACGCTAAAGGCAAAGCTGCCGAAATGAGAATCTGCTCGTCCGTAAGCTGAAATCTCCTGACGCCTTGTTTGCCAGACTCCCCACACGAGAAGTAGGCCGATAAGCGCGACGATAAGTCCGACGACGATCTGCGCAGCGAATTGAAATGGGGTTGTGTTCCGTTCCTGCTGATAGGTGTACAAACCTATTCCGCCGCGCAAAAGCCGACGCCTATCTCGCTCCTTTAGAACGGCTTTTCGATCCGCGTCAGTCACGCTTCGCATCTAAACAATTCTAGCCACAAGATCGTACTCGTGCGCTTCCGTAATTTCGCAGCGGTAGAATTCGCCTTCGCAAATGTCTGCGCGCTCGCCGAAATCATTGACGAACACCTTGCCGTCGATCTCGGGCGCGTGCATCTCGGTGCGGCCTTCCCATAGCAAGTCGGTTTCGGATGACGGACCTTCGAGCAGCAAGTCAAATTGCTGGCCAACCAGCGCGCGCTTCCTCTTGCGGCTGATTTGCTTCTGGATCGACATCAGCTTCCTGCGGCGGCGCTCGATCTCGCGCGGCGGGACTTTGTCCCCAAGCTCGAACGCCTTCGCGCCCTCCTCATCGGAGTAGCCGAAGACTCCGAGCCAGTCGAACTGCGCCTCGCGCACGAAGTCGCAGAGCTGCTCGAAATCGCGCTCTTGCTCGCCGGGAAAGCCGACGATGAACGAGGTGCGAAGCGTCAGGCCGGGAATCTCGCGGCGCATCTTCTCGATGGAACGCAGGAAAATCTCCGCGCCCGCGCCACGTTTCATGCGCTTCAGCACATCGGGCGAAGCGTGCTGCAGCGGCACATCGATGTACGAGCAAACCTTGTCGTTGGCGGCGATGGTCTCCAGCAGCTTGCCGGTAATCTTGTTGGGGTAGGCGTAAAGGAAGCGCACCCAGCGCAGTTCGTCGATCTGCGCCAGCCGATCCAGCAGCAGCGCCAAGCCGTCCTTCAGGCCGAAGTCTTCGCCGTAACAGGTCGTGTCCTGGCCGATGAGCGTGACTTCACGCACGCCCTGTTGCGCCAACCGTCTTGCCTCAGCGACGACCGATTCGAAGCGCCGCGAGCGGAACTTGCCGCGCAGCTGCGGGATGATACAGAACGCGCAGGGATGGTCGCAGCCTTCGGCAATCTTGATGTACGCCGACGATTTTGGCGTGGCCAGCAGGCGCGGCGTGGTGTCGTCATAGAGATAGTTAGGAAGGTCGGCGAGGGCGCCGTCCCAGGCCTGTTTCGAAAAGCGACCCGCACTCTCTCGCGCGTCGCCTTCAGGACGCGAGGTCCCACTCATCCCAACCGAAGGGATGAGTGGGCCACCCAGAATTACAAACGGCGATTCGGCCGCATTCGACGGCACCATTCCCGCGGCGGCAAGAATCTGCTCCAACTCGCCCGTGCCGACCACCGCATCCACTTCCGGAATGTTCTTCTGGATTTCGTTGCGATAGCGCTCGACCAGGCAGCCTGCCACGATGAGCTTTTGGGCGCGGCCGCTTGTCTTGTGCTGCGCCATCTCCAGAATGGTGTCCACCGACTCCTGCTTGGCCGTGTCGATGAACGAGCAGGTATTCACGACGATAATGTCAGCGTCCTCGGCGCGCGGCGTGATCTCGGCGCCGCCCTGCGCGAGCAGCCCCATCATGACCTCGCTGTCGACGAGGTTCTTGGGGCAGCCCAGGCTCACAAATCCAATTTTCTTGGGAGTAGCCGCGGGTTGAGCAACATCCTCCAGCAGGGCTACAGAATCGGTCTTTAGAGGCATGGAATCTCATTATTTTATCATTACGACACAGATGGGAGCCGAGGATGGACAACACCGTTTACATGCTTTGGTTTGAGCAGGAACGCGAAGATTGCGAGGACTGCGAACTCCTCATTGGCGTGTATTCAAGCGAACTCGAAGCACAGCCGCGATCAAGCGGCTCAAGGACCAGAAGGGCTTTGCAGAGTTCCAAGAGGGCTTTCGTATTTATCCATACGAGCTAAACCAAGATCACTGGACTGAAGGCTTCATCGTCGATCGGGCTACGCCGGTGCCATCCTGCCTGGACACAGGCCACACCATCAAAAACTGATGCTATATTGAGAAGTCGGGCGCTGGTCCCGCGCAACGCAATCTTGTGAATCCCGCCAGGTCCGGAAGGAAGCAACGGTAGCAGGCCAGTGCGTGTGCAGCGGTCAACTGGCGCCTGGCATAAAGACCGCTTTTCGCCGTTAGCTTTTCGCCATGCGGTTAAGGTCCTGACGTAACTTTGGCGAGCGGCTTCTTTCTTCTATTACTTCTCGGCATGGCCGCGCCTCTGGCGAACAGCGAAAGGCGAAAAGCGATCATCGGAGCTTCCTATTGCCTGCTATTCGCGCGAAGATCACCGCTCTCGGCACCTACGTCCCGCCACGCATCCTGACTAATTCGGACCTCGAAAAGATCGTGGAAACCACCGACCAGTGGATCCTGGAGCGCACCGGCATTCGCGAGCGGCACCTGGCGGACAAGGGGGTGGCGGCCAGCGATCTGGCGATCGAGGCGGTCAAGAACCTGCTCAAGTCGCATCCGTTCGATCTGCAGACGGTCGACCTGATCATTGTCGGAACGGTGACGCCCGACATGATGTATCCCTCGACCGCGTGCCTGGTGCAGGACAAGCTGGGCATCGCGCGCACCTGGGGCTTTGACGTCTCGGCCGGCTGCTCGGGCTTCGTCTATGCGCTAAACACCGGCGCCGAGTTCATCGAATCCGGGCGTTACAAGAAAGTGCTGGTCATCGGCTCCGACGTGAACTCGTCGATGGTGAATTATGACGATCGCGCTGTCTGCATCATCTTCGGCGACGGGGCCGGCGCGGTGCTGCTGGAGCCCGCCGACGACGGCGAGGACGGCATCATCGATATGGTCGCGCAGATCGAAGGCAGCGGCGGACAGTACCTTAGAATGCCCGCGGGGGGCAGCCTGAACCCGGCCTCCCACGAAACCGTCGACAAGAAGATGCACTACATCCACCAGGATGGCCAGCAGGTTTTCAAGTACGCGGTGAAGAAGATGGCGGAGATGACCGAGCGCGTGCTGCAGAAGAATGGTCTCTGCGGCAAGGACCTGGACTGCTTCATCGCTCACCAGGCGAATAAGCGCATCATTGTAGCCACCGCCGAGCGCCTAAAGATGCCGATGGAGAAAGTCATTATCAACATCGACCGCTACGGCAACACCACGGCGGGCACCATCCCGCTGGCCATGCAAACGGCTGTCGACGAAGGCAAGCTGAAGAAGGGCGACCTGGTGCTGCTGGCAGCAGTGGGGGCGGGATTTACGTCGGGCGCGACGCTGCTTCGCTGGTCGTTCTAAAAATCGGCATTCGGCCGGAGAATACCCAACAAATGAGAGCCATCTGGAGTAGGGCACCCATATTTCCTGTCGCAGAGCGATTCGATCGGCGATTGCGCTCGCAGTTCTCTGCTTGTTATTTGATATTGGCGATCTTCATGATCTTCGGCGCCATGAGCGGCTGCTGGTGTGAAGATCGCGGATCTTCACCCGAGCTGGCGCTGGCCGGCGGCAGGATCTATCCCTCGCCCACAGCGGCCGCAATCGAAGACGGCGTTGTGCTGGTGCACGACGGCAAAATCGTCGCCATCGGAAAGCGCAGTGAAGTCAAGGTTCCGAAGTCGGCCGAGGTCATCGACTGCAAGAACAAGGTGATCGTCGCGGGCTTTTGGAACAGCCACGTCCACTTCACAGAAGACGCGTGGAAGAATGCGGCGAACGCGCCGGCGAGCGGCCTGGAGCAGCACATGCGGGAGATGCTGACGCGCTGGGGCTTCACCGCGGTTTTCGATCTCGGCTCCGACCCGCGCGACACCCTGCCGCTGCGCAAGCGCGTTAATAGCGGCGAGGTACCGGGCCCGCGAATCTATACGACCGCGGGCAATATTCTGCCGGAAGATGGCATACCGGTGTACGTTCCCAGGGAGCTTGTGCCGGTACTGAAGCAATTCGAGGCGGCCACCCCGGCCGACGCGGCGCGTCTGGCAAAACAGGAGCTGGCGTTAGGTGGTGACGGCATCAAGCTGTTCACCGGCTCGATCATGGGCCACGGTAAGATCACGCCCATGCCTGCCGATGTGGCTCGCGCCGCCGTCGAAGTGGCCCATGCGGACGGGAAGCCGGTATTCGCCCATCCCTCCAACCACGTCGGTGCCGACAACGCTTTAGCTGCCGGCGTCGACGTTCTCGCCCACACCATTCCCATCGAGCAAAGCTACACGAACGAAGAGTTGCAGCGAATGAAGCGCCAGCATACGGCGCTCGAGCCAACTCTCACATTGTGGGAGGTTGAGCTGGAAAAGGACCATGCTTCACAGCCGGACATCCAGGCCTTCGAGCAGCGCGGCGTCAACGAACTGAAAGCTTTCTTCGACCAGGGCGGCACGGTGCTGTTCGGGACAGACGTCGGCTACACCCAGCACTACGACACCACGGAAGAATATGTCCTGATGGCGAAGAGCGGGATGACCTGGCGCAACATTCTTGCGTCGCTGACGACGAATCCCGCAACGTTCTTCAAAGCAGGCAGTGGAGAGCTGGGCGCCGGTGACGATGCCAGCCTGGTAGTGCTCAGCGGCGATCCCGCCGGCGATGTCCGCAATTTTGCCAAGGTGGACTACACGATTCGCGACGGCAAGGTCATCTACAAGCAATAAGCCATCTGCGATCTGCCAGGGCAACTACACCACGGCCCTCGGTCAATTATTTGTCACAACGACAGGTGTCCGCTATCACGCGTGCACGGTTGATGCCGATGCCAGAATGATGCAGGTACCGGGTTTTTGCGTCGCCGCACTGCGTTCAAGCCGGGTCCGCTGAGGCGCAGCTATGGAAGTGCAGGTTGAGCATCTCGGAGCGCTCCAGTTCGCGATCCGGGCGCGGCAGCATGAAATCGTCAGCGATCAGCCGGTCGAGAGCAACGGCTACGACGAGGGCATGACGCCGCCGGAGCTGCTGCTGGCTGCGCTGGGATCGTGTGCGGCGTATTATGCGGTGGATTATCTGAAGCGAAACCGCATTCTGCCGGACGGTGTGAACGCGCGGGTCATGGCGGAAAAGGTCAAAGGGCCATTGCGCCTGGACAACTTTCGCGTCGAAGTGAACGTGCCCGGAGAGATCGCGCCGGAGCACGTCAAGGGTTTAGAGGAGGCGGTGCACCGCTGCCTGATTCACAACACGCTGCTGCATCCGCCGAAGATTGACGTCGCCATCGAGGTTGCTGCGCCGGCGGCTACTTCGCTTTGATCTTCTCCCGCTCTTTCGCGACCTCCAGCGGCGATACCGGCTCGGTCATGCGCGCCGGATCGAGGATTTCCTTAATCTGCGCCTCGTTCAGGTCGCCGCGTTCGCGCGCGATCTCGATGATCGACTTGCCCGTCTTCACCGACTCCTTGGCAATCTCCGCGGCTTTGGAGTAGCCGATGTAAGGATTCAGCGCCGTCGCCAGCGACACGGTGCTCTGGACGTAGTAGCTGGTGCGCTGCTCGTTCACGGTAATTCCCTTCACGCAGAAATCCGTGAACTGGCGCAACATATTGGTCATGATGGTGATGGACATGAGCACGCTGTACGCCATGGTCGGCATCATGACGTTGAGCTCCAGCTGCCCGGCCTGCACCGCGAGCGCGACGGCGGTGTCATATCCGACGACCTGGAAGGAGACCATCGCGGCCAGCTCCGGCATTACGGGATTGATCTTGCCGGGCATGATCGATGAGCCCGGCTGGAGCGCAGGCAGGTTGATCTCGGCCAGCCCGGTGTTCGGGCCGGAGGCGAGCAGCCGCAGATCGTTCGAGATGCGGATGACTTCCAGCGCCAGGTTGCGCAGCGCGCCGCTGACGCTCGACATCGCCAGGTTCGACTGCATGGCGTAACGCATGTCGTCGACCGCATGTAATTTCTGGCCTGAGATGCGCGCCAGCTCGGCGATGGCTTTGTGCCGGTAGTCGGGATGGGTATTGATCCCGGTGCCCACGGCGGAGCCGCCGAGTCCGACCTCGCGCAACCAGTGCGACTGCTCCTCGATAGCCTTTTTCGCGCGCTGGAGCGCGCCCGAATAGGCGGTGAACTCCTGTCCCAGCCGCATCGGCACGGCGTCCTGCATGTGCGTGCGGCCTGACTTCAGGATGTGGTGGAACTGTTTGCCTTGGTCTTCGAAGGCTGCGATCAGGCCATCGAGCACGGGGTAAAGCCGGTTGAGCTCCAGCAGCGCCGACAGGCGCATAGCCGTCGGAAAAACATCGTTCGTCGACTGCCCATAGTTAACGTGATCGTTGGGATGGACGTGCTTGTATTCGCCGCGCGCGCCGCCCAGAAGCTCTGAGGCGCGATTGGCGATTACTTCATTGCTGTTCATGTGGAAGCTGACGCCCGCGCCGGCCTGGAAGACATCAACGACAAACTGATCGCGCAGCTTGCCTTGCTGGATCTCCTGCGCGGCCTGGACGATGGCGTCTGCGGTCTTGGCGTCGATGAGCCCCAGCTCGCGATTGGCCAGCGCGGCCGCCTCTTTCACCATCGCAATGGCCACAATCAACGTGGAGTGCGCGTTCAATCCGCTGATGGGATAGTTCTCGACTGCGCGCGCCGTCTGGATACCGTAATACGCATGCGCGGGGATTTCTTTTTCGCCGAGCGAGTCTTTCTCGCGGCGGGTTTGCGAGTGGGAGGCGGAGGACATTGCGCTTTCTCCTCTGCTAACAAGATGATCGCGCAAGGCCCGGCGTCGCCAGAATGCTATGGCCCACCCGATGACGGTCGCTCCCACCATTTTGCCAAACGAAGGCGAAAAGATGGGGGGATCCGCGTTTCGGCGGTGTCAGGTGTTACGGCTGAGCATAAACCGGGTTGTTGGGCGAAGGCGGCTCGTAGCTCTGACCGTACTTGTTCTTGTGCGCCAGCGTCGTGCCCTTGGTTACCGGCAGGCGAAGTGTTCCAAGCGAGCGCTCCGCTTCGCCAATCTGCACCTCACGAGTGAGCGCTTGCAACGTTGCCGGCATCGCGCTTTCATTCCACAGGTGCAGCATGTAACGGCCGGGAGGCACCGCGGCGATCTCGAAGTCGCCGTCTTTGCCCGTCACGCCGAAATACGGACTGCTCAGCACGACCACAATTGCGCTCATCTCCGGATGGATATTGCAGAAGATGAACGAAACCCCTTCGCGATCAAAGTGAACGGTGCGCGAGCTGCCCGCCTCGTAAAGCCCAAGGTCGAACCGCTTGCCGTTAAACAGCGAGAAAACGTTGTGGAACCAAGGATCGCGGTTAGGGAAGTCGATGACCGAGCCGCGGGTGACCACGACCAGGTGCGGCACGAACATTTTGTTCTTCTGCGCGAGGACGGCGTGCATCGGCGTGACGGGCGTGGCATCAGCGGCAGCGCCTAGTGGCGACAGCCACACCACCGTCTCCGGCGCATTGGAAGATGCGACGCCTTGCGGCAAGACCTTGCCGGTTACGTTGACATCCTGCGCCGCGCCGAGGGTGGCGAGCCAACAGGCTATGCCCAAAACGTAAAACCCTGTTTTGCGGAAACTCAGAACAACACCCCCACCGACATGTTGACCTGTCCGGCCTCGTAGCTGTTGTCGTATATGGTAAACGTACGCAGCCGGCGATACTCCGCCGCGAAGAGCAAGTCCGAACGCGGCCGGTAAATCACGTTGCCGAAGGCGCTGCGATTAGCGGTAAAGAACGCCGGGGCGTAACTCACCGCCTGGTCGCCGAAGTAGCGGACGTTAGAGGCGAAGGGGCTGTCCTGGCCGAAGGCGCCGTTGAATTCCAGCTTGGGAGTGGCGCGATATTTGAGCTGCGCCCATCCTCCCAACGTATTCAGGGCTTCAATTTGAGTGCCGGGATCGAACAGCGGCCCGTTATAGACCACGCTGCGTCCCAGCGCGCCACCCAGGGCGCCGATGGCCGCACCTCGATAAAACGAGCCGCTCAGGCTGAATTTCTTGCTCAGCGGCAGGTTTGCGTCCATGATTCCCGCCCAGCCGTTGACGGTGCGGTCAAAGCCCCAATCCTGCCGGCTGTAATAACCGGCAACACCGACGGTGAAGGTCTGGCCCAACAGGGGGCGCGAATACGCGACGCGAGCGGCAAACGCGGGCTGCCGCGTCAGTTCGCCCGCGCCCGGACTACGATAGTAGGTGTAGTCGGTGTTGTCCGGAGGCTGCCCGGTGAGCGGATCCAGTATTCCCCCTTGGATAGTCACCTTTGCATTGTCTGCCAGTTCGAATCGGTGCTCGACTCGCAGCTGCGGCGTCCAAGCCCAGAGGTTCCCCGAATACGACAAGGGCGGCACAATGACCGATGCGAACGAAGTAGGTTGCAGAGGCGAAACGAACAGTTCATCCTGGCCGGCGATCAGCGACGTGTTGTCCCAGTCCAGACGAACGGCGGCGGTGCGCAGGCGGACGAGCCCCGAGTTGACGCCGTTATAAACCGCAGGGAAGCCGCCGCCGAAATCGAAGTTAATGTTGGCGCTGGTGTGTGCTCCGAGGAAGTCCGGGCCAAAGGCCTCCAGTCCGATGATGGACTGCCGCATTGTGGCCCCTACGGAGCCTGACGAGCCGGGAGGATTCGGGGGCGTTGCCCAAGTGGGCACATCCTGGTTTTCTACCGATCCGCTGTTGCCGAAAAGGTTGAAGAGCACGATACCGGATAGGCGAATCCGGTACTTCGACGCGCTTTCAACCTTGGTCTGGTATTGCGTGTCGAGCTCACTTGAGAGCAGTTGCTGACCTTCCTCAAGCTGCTCCACCCGCTGTTGCAGCGGCACGTTGGAGGAGTACGCGGGCGACGCTTCGTCGATGACACTTCCGGCGTTGTTGCTGCGCTGACCGGCGAGTTCCTCGCGCAAGCGCGTGATCTCGGTCCGGCTGGAGACGGTCTGCTGCTGCAACTGCACGATCAGGTCCTTCAGTTCATGGATCTCGGACTGCAGCTCCTGCAGGGCAGCCTTGGTGCTTTGGTCCTCGGCGTTGGCGGCTGAGACAGCGTTCGGCGACTGGGCCACGGCCCCGACGCACAGGATCGTTACCAGCGTGAACACCGTTGCCGGATTCCGTATCTCTGAGGCGCGATTGACCGCCGGGAAACGAGGGTTCGCGCTTCGGCAGCGGTAACTGTGAAAGAGCCGGAGACAGTTGGCAAGTTGCATGTCACACCTCATTGCTGGCGGGCCAGTCTGGGACCGAAAGCGGCGAAGGTTCAGGTCTTGAACCATTGCGAAGCCTTGGCAGAGCGGGCGTCTTCCGGCGCGGCTGCCTCCACCGCGCGCGGCAATATGATCTGCATCACCGTCCGCCCGGGAGCCGAACTTTCCAATTGCAGGCTGCCATGATGGTCCTGCACGATTTTCTGCGCGATGGTCAGGCCAAGTCCGGTACCATTTTCCTTGCCGTAGCTGACGAAGGGCTGAAACAGTTTGTCGCGGATCGAGGACTCCACGCCCGGGCCATCATCGGTAATCCGGATTGCAATGTCGCCGTTGCGCTCCGCCACACTTACTCCGACATGGCCGCCCGACAGCTGCGCAGCCTGGCAGCCGTTCAGCAGCAGGTTATAGAAGACGCGTTCCATCTTTCGAGGATCGAACTGCGCCGTATGAACGCCTGCAGACTCAATCGACAATGCGATGCGTTGGAACTCGCGGTGAGCGCGCACCAGCTCGATGGCGCGGCTGATGGTGCGCTCGACCGGGATCTCGATCAGGTTCAGTGATTCCACCGGCCGCGACAATTCGAGCAGCGAATCTACCAGGTCGGTGAGCCGGTTGACCGCGACGCGAATTTCCAGGTACAGCTCCTCACGCTGCGCCGCCGTCAATTCGGCATCGGCGAGGAACTCGGCGTTTGCCAGCACGGCCGTGAGCGGGTGGCGTAGATCATGGGAGATGGAACTGGCCATTCGTCCAATGGTGGCGAGGCGCTCCGCCTCCAGCACCCGCTGCTGCGCCTGGCGAAGACTTTCGCGCATTCGCGTGAACGCCTCCGTCAGTTCGGCAACTTCGCTGGCCGCAGGCGCATGCACCGGATAGCGATAGTCGCCGCCGCCCAGCGCTCGCACGCCATCCACCAGACGATCGAGGGGGCGCGTAAATGTGCCGGCAATGAAATACACCAGAACTGTGCCTCCCAGCACCGCACCCAGGCCGACAGCCAGCAGCAACTGGCGAAGATGGGTGAGGAACGCAGCCCCTTCGTCATAAGACTTCAGCACCACCATGTTCACCGCCGGCGACTTCTCGGGATTCAACGGCAGCGAGGAAAGCATGAAGGTTTCCTGTCCCAGCTTCCAGTTTGCGGGCCCCGCCGGTATGGGTCCTTGCGCGATATGCGAGGCCAAAGCGTCGCTTTGAGCGGGGTTCAGCGTGCTCACCACGACTGCGTCGCCGCACACGATGGCCACCTCGCTGCCCGCAATCTGGCTGACCTGGCGGGCCACGGCTGCATTCATCTCGTAGCCGACGCCCACCATTCCCAGCACCGCGTTCTGTGAGCTGGGTCCAAAGTAGATCGGCGCAAATTCCACTTCGTACAAATGACCGCCGGCAAACCACCATTGCAGCGCGGGCCCGCTTGGGCCGCGCGCGTCCAGCAACTGCTGTGCCTGCTCAGGCGAGATGCCAGGCGACTTGGTGTGAAATCCCATCAGCTTGCCTGAAGGATCGATGAGTGCGAAGAGGTCTCCGCCGGCCACGTGGAACATCTCCCGCGACCCGTCCTGGATGGTAGGCGCGTGCTGCGAGGTCATGAGCGCTTTAAGGCTCGGCAGGTCGGCCATAAGTTCGGCAAGGCGCGCTAAGTCGGTTTCCCGCTCGGCCTGCAGATCGCGAAAGGTCTCGACCGAATCGGCGAGATCGCTGCTCAGGCCGCGCCGCACATGGCTGGCCACCGTGCGCTGCACGATGAGCAGGGAAACCGCCGTCAGGCCTGCCGAGGTCAGCAGCATGGCGATGAGAAATTTCGTGCGCAACCGCCATCGACTCATCGCCCTCTCCTATGCCCGCTCACCTGACGAATTTATACCCGGTGCCATGGACGGTACGGAAATGTACCGGATCGGTGGGGTCCTTTTCCAATTTCTGTCGCAATCGCAGGATGTGGGTGTCGATGGTGCGCGTGGTGGGATAGTTGTTATAGCCCCACACTTCGTTCAGCAGCTCGGTTCGCGAGATTACGCGCTCGGGATTGTTGAGGAAGAAGCGCAGCGTCTTGAATTCCTGCGGGGTCAAGGGAACCAGCTGGCCGCTGCGATGTAATTCCATCTTGGAGAAGTTCACCTCAACGTCATCGAAGCTGAAGATCTCCACCTTGTCGGTCGCCTGGTTCAGCCGTCGTACGGCGGCACGCACGCGGGCCAGAAGTTCGCGCGGGCTGAAGGGCTTGGTCACATAGTCATCTGCGCCCAGCTCCAGCAGCAGCACCTTGTCCAGAACGTCGCTGGCGGCGCTCAGCACAAGAATCGGCGTGTTGGCGGACTCCCGCTTGATCTCACGGCAGATGTCCTGGCCGGACTTGCCCGGCAATCGCAGATCCAGAACGACAATGCGAGGCACCGCCGCGCGAAAAGTTTCCATGGCAACGGCGCCATCGGCGGCGACTGACACATCGAACCCAGCGCTTTCGAAAGTCCGCCGAAGGGCGCGCTGCACCGCCGGGTCGTCTTCGATCACCAATATCTTTTCCATAACACCTGTCCAGCTTTGCTGATTACAGCTAATACCAGACGAAAATGCGCAGTCAATCGAGTGTTGACAAATCTGTGACAATCGACACACTTCCGGCAAACCTGCACTTCCACGCTGTGAACGAATTGTGTCGAATCTTTGACATCCTGTTGACGCACCAGAAGTTTTACGCCGGCAACTAACGGGGTAAATTGCGGCGCAGCCATTGGGCGACTCGCCGCAACCGACTCACAAAAACAAGGAGAGCTTTATGCAAGGGAATCGCGCACAAACCGCTCCGTGGCAAGTATTGATTTTGACGCTCGCGGTAGTGGGGCTCGCGTTTGCAGGCCTGCCAGCTTACGCCCAGAGCTACCAGGCCACGCGACTTACCTCCGACATCGCCAACATCAGCAACAACACCGATGCCAACCTGGAGAACCCATGGGGACTTGTTGCCAGCAGTTCGGGACCGTGGTGGGTCTCCGACAATGGCACGGGCTTGTCGACACTTTATGACGGCATGGGGGTTCCGCAGCCCCTCGTCGTCACCATCCCGTCGGCGGACGGCAGCGGCACGGGCGTGCCGACCGGGATCGCCTTTAACAGTACAAACGACTTCCAGCTGTCAACCGGTAATCCCGCAACCTTCCTCTTTGTGACGGAAGACGGCACGGTGCAAGGCTGGAACCATAACGTCAACCCGACCAGCGCGGTGATCGAGGTAAACAATGCCAATGCCGTTTACAAGGGAATGGCGCTGGCCTCGGCGGGCGGCGCGAATTACCTCTATGCGACAAATTTTCACGCCGGCACGGTGGACGTCTTCGACGCGAACTTCGCGCCGCATTCTTTCGGCGCAAATGCCTTCGTCGACTCGACCATTCCTATGGGCTTTGCCCCCTTCAACATTCAGTTGATCAACGGCAACCTGATCGTCACCTATGCCAAACAGGACGCGGAGAGGCACGACGACGTGGCTGGGCCCGGCAACGGCTATGTTGATGTCTACGACACCGAGGGCAACTTAATTCGGCGGCTGCCGCACATCCTTCAGATGAACTCGCCCTGGGCGATTGTGCTGGCCCCTTCGGCTTTCGGCGCCTTCAGCAATGACCTGCTGATCGGCAACTTCGGCAGCGGCGCCATCATGGCTTTCGACGCCAACACCGGCGCCTTCATCGGACTGATGCAGGATGAAGCCGATCTGCAGATGAGGATCGACGGACTGTGGGCGCTGGAGTTCGGAAACGGCGGCTCCGCCGGCCCCACCACAACTCTCTATTACACCGCCGGGACCTTCGGCGAGGCCTATGGCAACTTCGGCATGATCGTACCTCTGCCCGGGCAGGGAACGGCTACCTATATGCAACATTTAAGCAGGCTGCGCAGGCAAAAATAGCAGAGGTGATTGCTTGATCAGGGAGGGCGTCGGCTCTCCCTTTTTTCTTGCCGGAGTCACACTGTGAACAAAATTTGACAAGATGCTGACTGGATTTCGACAACTCTGCTGATGGCTGCCGCTACATTGCCCAGAGTCCCCGGTAACACCCGCCCAAGACTGTTAAATCATCGCGGTACCAACCAGCAACAAGGAGGAATATGCTCACGAACGCCCAAACACCCACCCTGCGAAGCGCCTGGAGGCCGGTGCTGTTGTTCTTAACTGCTGCACTCCTGGCCTTGCCCGCTTCGGCGCAAAAAGTGAACATCACCTATTTGACCTCCGATATACCCAACGCCGCCACAGTTGCCGACAATGATCTGGTAAATCCCTGGGGCATGTCCATCAGCCCGGGCGGCCCATGGTGGATCTCGGACAATGGCACCGGGCTATCCACTCTGTACAACGCGAGTGGACAAAACCAGGGACTGATCGTCACCATCCCCACCGCCAACGGTTCGGGTACGGGAACGCCAACCGGTACAGTCTTCAACGGCACCACCGATTTCAAGATTAACGGCCAGGTGGCGCAGTTCCTGTTCTCGACCGAGGACGGCACCATCTCCGGCTGGTATGGAGGGACCAGCGCCTTTATCGCCGTCAATAACGGCATCAACAATGCCGTCTACAAGGGCCTGGCTCTTGCCTCCGCGAACGGAAGCAACTTCCTCTACGCGACCAATTTCCATGCGGGAACGGTCGAGGTCTACGACCACGTTTTCGCCTCTCACTCCTTCGGCCCGAACGCCTTCGTTGACACGACCATCCCGGCAGGCTTCGCACCCTTCGGCATCCAGAACATCGGCAACAACCGGCTGGTGGTCACCTATGCCAAGCAGGACGCCGACAAACACGATGACGTGCCGGGCCCCGGCAACGGCTATGTCGATGTCTACGATTCGCAGGGAAACCTGCTGTTCCGCACTGCCCACGTCCTTTATCTCAACTCGCCGTGGGGGATCGCGGTGGCGCCGCAGAACTTCTCCGGCTTTTCCGGCGACCTGCTCATCGGCAACTTCGGCAGCGGGCTGATCACGGCATTCAATGCCTCCAACGGCACCTGGATTGGCAACATGCAGAACGTGGCCAGCCTGCCGGTGGAGATCAATGGCCTGTGGGGCATATTTTTTGGCAACGGCGGCTCGGGCGGTCCAACCAACACGCTGTTCTTCACCGCCGGCCCGTTCGGCGAAAACCATGGCCTGTTCGGCATGATTACGCCGCACCCCGGGTTCTAGTGCGCCAACAGCTTTCGGCGCCGAGGAGGGCTCCTGCCCTCCTCGTTTTCTTTGCGCCATTTGTTACCATCCCTGAGTCGTGAAATTCCCCCGATCCAGCGGCATTCTGCTGCACCCCACATCGTTGCCCGGCATTTACGGCATCGGCGAACTGGGGGCGGAGGCGCATGCCTTTGCCGACTTCCTGCGCGATTCGGGACAGCGCATCTGGCAGGTGCTGCCGCTCGGTCCCACCGGTTACGGTGACTCGCCGTATCAGTGCTTCTCCGCCTTTGCCGGCAATCCTCTGCTGATCAGCATGGATAGTCTGCTGGACCGCGGCTATTTGTCGGCAAGCGACCTCACCGAACGGCCGGACTTTTCCCTCGAGATTGTTGACTTCGGAACGGTCATCGCCTGGAAGCTGCCGCTGCTGCGCAAAGCATTTGCGAATTTCCAGCACAACTCAGGAAAGGATCGCCAGGAGTTCGAGGCATTTTGTCAGCGGCATGCCTCGTGGCTTGATGATTTCGCGCTCTTCATGGCGCTAAAGGACGTACACAATTTCGTGGCTTGGATGGAATGGCAGCCCGAGCTGGCGCTGCGCGATCCTGCGGCATTGGAGCGTGCCCGCCACGAGCTGCGCGAGGAAATCGAATGCAACAAGTTCATCCAGTTTGAATTCGAGCGCCAATGGTGCGAGTTAAAAGCGCATTGCACGCGCGACGACATTCGCATCATGGGCGACTTGCCGATCTATGTGGCGCTCGACAGCGCGGACGTGTGGGCCAACCGCGATCTATTTGAATTGCAGGAGGACGGCAAGCCGCACGTCGTAGCCGGCGTCCCGCCCGATTATTTCAGCGCCACCGGGCAGCTTTGGGGTAACCCGATCTATCGCTGGGAAACGCACGCCAAGAACGGGTACGCGTGGTGGATCGCGCGCTTCCGGCGGGCGCTGGAACTGGTCGACATGATCCGGCTCGACCACTTCCGTGGCTTCGAGGCCTACTACGAGATTCCTGCCGGAGAAGTCACCGCAGTGAATGGCGCCTGGGTCAAAGGACCGGGAGCGGCCTTGTTCGCGGCCTTGAAAAGTGCCCTCGGCGACCTGCCCATCGTAGCCGAAAACCTTGGCGTGATTACGCCCGAAGTGGAAGCCTTGCGCGAGCAGTTCGGTTTTCCCGGCATGGCGATCTTGCAATTCGCCTTCGGCAATGACCCGCAGGCCCCTGATTTCAAGCCGCACAACTACCCGCACCACCTCGTCGCCTACACAGGCACGCACGACAATGACACGGTCCTTGGCTGGTGGAGCAGCAGACCGGGTGCGGGCAGCGTGCGCACCGCTGAAGATGTCGAGAAGGAGATGGCCTACGCGCGCCGTTATCTCAACAGCGACGGCAGCGATATCAACTTCGTCATGATCCGTACCCTGAATGCGTCGGTAGCTGACACCGTGCTGTTTCCGCTGCAGGATGTGCTCGGCGTCGGCAGCGAAGGACGCATGAACCTTCCCGGCAGTTCCTCCGGCAACTGGCGCTGGCGCTTCCGTGAAGGAGTCCTGGCGCCCGCCATCGCAGCTCGACTAAGGGACTGGGCCACGACCTACGAGCGGTAAACAGGGCCCCTGTGGTGAAAGAGAGAGATTCCTGGCGGCTACTCGTGGCGCAGGCATTCCACCGGATCCAGCCGCGACGCATTATTGGCCGGCGTAATACCAAACGCAACTCCGACCACGCAGGAAACGAACAGCGCGACCACGGCTGCCATCCCCGAAATCGTCAGATGCATGTTGGCGAAAGTCTCGAGCGAAATCGGTATACCTAAGCCAACGATCGTTCCCACCGCGCCGCCCAGCAAGGCGATCAGCACGGCCTCCGAGAGGAATTGCAGCAGGATGGCCCTACGCGTCGCCCCAATCGCCATTCGCACCCCGATCTCGTGAATCCGCGACTGAACCGTAGCCAACATGATGTTCATAATGCCGACCCCGGCAGCAATCAGGGTTACCGCCGCGAACAACAGCAGCACTGCGGTAAAGGCCGCGGCAGTCTTGTTCGCCAGCCGCAGCACTTCGGTCATGTTATTGACGTTGTAAACGGATTCGGGACGATGCCGCGACGCAATGAGCTTTTGGATATCTTCGGTCGCCGCCGGTATTCCGGCAGAGCTGGACATGGAAAAATAAATCTGATTGACGTAGGGCGTGCCGGTCATGGCCCGCGCGACAGTGTAGGGAATCAGGACTGTGTCGTCTTCAATCTCCGAACGGCCAAGCGTGTCGACGCTTTCGCGGAAGGTCCCGATGATCACAAACGGGACCTCCTGGATCTTGATGGTCTGACCGAGCGCCTGATCGAGCGAGCCGAAGACACGCCGCGCGAGGCTTTCGGTGATGAGCGCTACTTTGTTGCCGGATTGCGAATCCTGCTGGTCGAAAAATCTGCCTGCCCCGACGATCATCCGCCGCACTGTCTGATATTGCGGATTGACGCCCAGCACCAGGATCTCCTGCTCTTTCCCCGAGCCCACCGTGATGCGCTGATGCATGTTCAGCACGGGCGAGGCTTCTTTGATGCCGGGTATCTGCCGCTGCGCGGCTTCCATATCGTTGACGGTCAGGTAGTCCGCTGCCGCTACGTTGGTCCCGGCAGAGGACACCCCTTGGTACTCCGCCCAGATGACATTGGTGCCGACGGCATCGATCTGTGCCAGGACATAGCGCTTGCCGGTGAGCGCCACGGTGACGACAAGAATCAGGGCTGCCGTCCCGACTGCCATCCCGAGGGCGGTCATGGCGGCGCGAATTTTGTCGGCACGCAAGGAGTCCACACCCATGGCAAGGATCTCGCGGAATCCCGCGGTGCGTGGCAGGTGCAAACGGGCGATAGCCTGGCGAGCCATCGCCTGGGGGATCGCCCGGCTTCGCGTCTCGGTTACTTCCCGTAAGTCCATGCTTCCGATCTCACTGGGCCAGCAGCACCAGCGTCACCCCAACACACACCAGCCCAATCCCGATCCAACGCTGCGCCGCGACTCTTTCCCGGAGGAAGAATATCCCTCCCAGGGCGCCTACGACATAGCTTAACGCGGTTACCGGAACCACAAAGCTGACCTGCTCGAACGAGAGCAGCAGGAGCAGGGAAAAGAAGGCAAGTGTCATCATGGAGACGCCGATCCAGATCCACTTCACGCGCAGCGCACGCCAGATCAGCCTGGCCGCCGCGCCCGCCCGGAAGCGCTCCAGCTCTCCGGTTTCTCGCATGGCGCGGCCCAGGCAAAGCTCGCCTCCGGTGCCGACCACGATGATCAACACAAATAGGACGAATTCCAGCATCAGCCGGCAGTCTCGGTGGTGCGAGGGGGAGTGTTGCGGATGAAGGCAACGCCGAAGCAGATCACCGCGATGCCGGCCCAGCGCAGCGGGGAAACCGATTCGTGCAGGATGAAGTAGCCGAGTACGGCGACCACTCCGTACCCAAGCGCTGCCGCGGGCTGCACAAAGCTGTAATCGGCAAGCGACAGCGCCAGCATGTAGGCCACGATGAAGGTGATCAGGGAGGCGATTCCGACCCAGATCGTCGGCGACCCAAAGACCCGCAGGAAAGCGGGCACCAGGGCCGAAGGAGGCCAAAGCGGAATCTGCCCAGCCTGGCGCATACCTTTAGCAATCAGCAAATTGCCGACCGGCCCCGCTATCACCATGATGGCAATGAGAACGTAGGTTTTCAGATGCTGGTGAGGAGGGGCGCTCTCGACGTGCGGCACTCGATCATCGTACACGATGCATACCTTTTGACGTGCTTAGCCGGACAGTCAACATAGGTGCCGTTCACGCGCCGGCGCCGATTTGCCAGCTATGAATCTCTCCGCAATACAGGTGCAGTTGTTGACAAGCCAAGCGGTCTGACTAGCTCGTTTCCGAGCCGATTCTAAGCTGCTGTGTGATAGTTTAGTTACAACGGTTTCTTGGAACCCAGGCCTTAAAGATCGTGTGCGGAATAGCCGGATTCACACATAAGGATGGATTGCCGCGTCCAGAGAGGATTGCGGCCGCCACCGCTACCCTGGTGCACCGTGGACCGGACCAGCAGGGCACGTGGGAGTGCGCCACCTGCTCGCTGGGCGCTACTCGGTTGAAAATCCTCGACTTGGAATCCGGCGACCAGCCGATTCTATCTCCCGACGGTGACAGCGTCATCGTCTTCAACGGCGAGATCTACAACCATTTGGAGCTCCGCCAAGAGCTGGAGAAGTCCGGCCACTCCTTCCAATCCCATTGCGATACGGAAACTGTACTGCACGCCTTCCTCGAGTGGGATACCGGCTGTTTCGAAAAACTGCGAGGCATGTTTGCCATCGCCATCTGGACTAGCTCCACCCGGCGGCTGGTGCTGGCCCGAGACCGCATTGGCATCAAGCCGTTGTACATCGCGCGGCGCGGCGAAGAGCTTTACTTCGGCTCCGAGCTGAAGGCCATCCTCAGCCATAGCGAGATTGAACGTCAGATCAGCCTGCCCGCGCTCGATTGTTATCTTGCACTGAACTATATCCCCGCGCCCTGGACAATGATGGAAGGTATCCAGAAGCTGACGCCGGGAACATGGCTGGAATGGCGCAACGGCGCAACGCACACCGGGACGTACTGGCAACTCCCCGAACCTCATGCCGAGTCGTGCAGTTTGGAATCGGCATGCGAGGAGTTGGACGGGCTGCTGCAGCAGTCGGTACGCGAGCACCTGATCTCCGACGTTCCTCTGAGCGTATGGCTTAGCGGCGGGCTGGATTCGTCCACCATCCTGCACTACGCCTCGCAGGCGTCTTCTTCGAAGATCAAGACCTTCTCGATCTCCTTCCGCGGGCGCAGCTTTGACGAGAGCGATTACATCCGCAGCATGGTGCGGGAGTACGGCACAGAACATGAAGAGCTGGACCTGAATCCGGAGCAGGACCTGGAGGGTGCGATCCAAGAGTTCGCATACTACTCGGACGAGCCCAGCGCCGACGCCGGCGCACTGCCGCTATGGTTCCTGGCCAAGCTGAGCCGCGAAAAAACCGAAGTCGCGCTGAGCGGCGAAGGCGCTGATGAGCTATTTGGCGGATATTTGACCTATCGCGCGAGCCGCATAGCAGCCAATGTGCGCCGCTTGCCGGCCCCGGTACTTCGCTTCGGCCAGCAGATGATGAAGCTCTGGCCGGTTTCCGACGACAAGATTGGCTTGGAATACAAGATCAAGCGGCTGCTGGCGGGCAGCCTGATGCCGGCCGACCGCAGCCACGTCTTTTGGAACGGCACCTTCTCCGACTCAGAGAAACGCCGGCTTGTGCCCGACGCACTGCCCGGCGCGCTGAACGAGGTCCTCGGCGACCTTCGCGCGCAGCTGAACCGCAACGGCAACGCTGCCGACCTGAATGCCTACCTATGGTTCGACCAGAAGTACTACCTGACAGACGACATTCTGGTGAAGTCAGACCGGATCAGCATGGCGCATTCGCTGGAGGTGCGGCCGCCGTTCCTCGACCATCGCATCATCGAGTTCGCGAATCGCCTGCCGGGTTCGCTGAAGATCCGGGGCTCACGGCAGAAATTGGTGCTCCAGCACCTGATGAAGGACAAACTGCCGCAAGCGGTGCTGCGGCGCCCGAAAATTGGTTTCGATATCCCGGCACATGACTGGCTGCGGGGGCCGCTGCGCTCCCTGCTGATCGACACTCTGCGCTCTGGGACCGCGGAATACCCCGACATCTTCTGCGGGGATGTGATTGAAGGCCACCTGCAAGATCATTTGGAAAGGCGAGTCAATATTGGCTATCACCTATGGGGATTGATGGTTCTATTGTTGTGGATGAAAAAGTGGAAAGTGCGGGCGCCGAAGCCCGCTTCAGCCACGCAATGGTCATCCACTCCCGCAATTGGCGCATATATCTAGCGCTGCTGCTGATCGCCGCTTCGGTCTACCTGGTCGGGATCATCTCTCCACCTTCGCTTTCCGACGACGTCGATTCGGTCCAGGCGCAGATTGCGCACAATATGCTGACTAGCGGCGACTATGTCACCGCCCGGCTCGACGGCATCGCCTACCTGGAAAAACCGCCGCTGGTCTATTGGTTGATGGCGGGCTCATTCAAGATCTTTGGCGTGCGGGACTGGGCGGCGCGCCTGCCCATCGCGCTCTTCTGCGTCGCCTTGCCGTTGCTGACGGCCGCTTTCGGTATATGGGCGTTTGGAAAGAAGATCGGCTTTTACGCCGGGCTGGTCATGGCGACCTGCATTGGGCTGTTCCTGTTTACCCGCGTCGTCATTCCGGATGTCATTCTCACATTCACCATCACGCTGGCAATGTGGGCGCTGCTGCGCGTGACCGACGATGACGAACCACATCCCGCCTTGTGGGCGTTCATCCTCGCCGCAAGCACGGGTACGGGCCTGTTGCTGAAGAGCCTCATCGCGGTTGTGTTCCCTGTCGCTGCGGGTCTGATTTATCTCTTTCTGACGAAGCAGCTGTTTCTGAGGAAGACCTGGAAGCGTATCCGTCCGTTTAGCGGGCTCGCCGTCATTCTGCTGATTGCCGTGCCGTGGCACGTGCTGGCTACCCTGCGCAACCCGCCGTATTGGTCATGGTCGATGCACAGCGGCCCGGGCGAATATCACGGCTTCCTGTGGTTCTTCGTTATCAACGAGCAGCTACTGCGCTTCCTGAACCTGCGTTATCCGCGCGATTACAACACCGTCCCGGTTGTCTGGTTTTGGCTGTTTCACCTGGTCTGGCTGTTTCCGTGGAGCGTGTACTTCCCTGCCATCGCCAAGCTCTCGTTCCGGCCGGCCGACCGCGCCGGACGCGCGCGTCTGCTGGCGTTGTGCTGGATCGGTGTAGTGCTGGTGTTCTTCACCTTTTCCACCACGCAGGAGTACTACTCGATGCCAATTTACCCGGCAATGGCCCTGCTGCTGGGCTGTGCCATGGCATCTGAGGGCAAGTGGATTCGGCGAGGTACGGCGGTCCTGACCGCTATTGCCGGTTGCGCAGCGGCTGTGATCATCGCAATTCTCGTCATTGATCGCAATGTGCCGACCCCGGGAGACATCTTCAACGCGCTCACCTCGCATCCGTCCGCTTACACTCTCTCGCTCGGACATATGGAGGACCTGACGATACGCTCGTTCGCATACCTGCGGACACCTTTGTTGCTGGCAGCCATCGCCTGCGTGATCGGCGCTATCGGGACCTTCCGCGCCGGAGCCAAGAGAGCGTTCCTATGCACCACTGTGATGATGCTGTTGTTCTTCCAGGCGGCGCGCATTGCAATGGTCACTTTCGATCCCTACTTCTCGTCGCGTCCTCTGGCCGAAGCTATCCTGCGTTCGCCCGAGGGCAAGCTGATCGTCGACAAGCACTACTACGCGTATTCCTCGGTGTTCTTCTACACCAATCGTACGGCGCTGCTGCTGAAGGGCCGCATCCTGAACCTGTCCTACGGGTCCTATGCCCCGGACGCGCCAAACGTCTTCATCGACGACGCGCAACTAAAGGAACTTTGGGCCACGCCTGAGCGATACTACTTGGTGGCGGGCCACGCAGCCCTGCCGCGACTGGAAGGTGTGGTGGGTAGCGAGAAGCTGAATGTGGTCGCGGAGAGTGGCGGCAAGTACCTCTTCACCAACCTGCCTCTGCCAAACTCAACTCTGCTTCCGGAAGCGCTCCAGACAGGGCTTGCAGCGCCGCCGCAGGCATCGGAGGAGCAGCAGTTGCCGGCCGCAGCAGCACGACCCGCTGCCTTTCGGCAGTACCAAACTGACTTCTACTCGCGCGAGAGCCGGTTGACAAAACCTGCAATCGCGCCGCAAACCCGGTATATTCGTTTAGGTAGTGGATTCGAGCCGCTAAATGGAGCCGATTTTCTCCCCTTGCGCCAGGATCGCGCCATGTGGAGGGAAGCAGCGGCTCGCGGAGTGGCCGTGTCGCGCCTGCCGTGCCGGAGTTTGAAGCGTGGCAGCAGCGTTCCAGAAGCCTCGCTACACTGTACAAGCCCTGAGGAGGATGCATGAGAATTGCAGTGCTGGGAGGGGATGGTTACTGCGGATGGGCAACCGCACTATACCTGTCCAACAAGGGCCACCACGTGGCCATTCTGGACAACTTCGTCCGCCGGCAGTGGGATTTCGATCTCGGCGTTCAGACCCTGACGCCGATTCGCTCCCTGCATGAGCGCCTGAAGGTATGGAAGGACCTGACCGGCAAGACGATCGAGGTCTTTGTCGGCGACATGACGGATTATGCTTTCCTGTCATCGTTCATCCGGGACTTCGAGCCCGACACAGTAATTCATTTCGCCGAGCAGCGGTCGGCGCCCTATTCCATGATCGACCGCGAGCATGCCACTTTCACTCAGGTCAACAATTTGGTCGGCACGCTCAACCTGCTGTTCGCGATCCGCGAGTTCGACTCCGATTGCCACCTGGTAAAACTCGGTACCATGGGCGAATATGGCACGCCCAACATTGATATCGAAGAAGGCTACATCCGGATTGAGCACAACGGCCGTTCTGACAACCTTCCTTTCCCCAAGCAGCCGGGCTCGTTCTATCACCTCTCCAAGGTGCATGACAGCCACAACATTCATTTCTGCTGCAAGGCCTGGGGACTGCGCGCCACCGACCTCAATCAGGGCGTTGTCTACGGCACGATGACGGACGAGACCGCTCTCGACGAAGCGCTCATCAACCGCTTCGATTACGATGAGATCTTTGGCACAGCCCTCAACCGCTTCTGCATTGAAGCAGCAGCCGGTCATCCCATCACCGTTTACGGCAAGGGCGGCCAGACACGCGGCTTCCTCGACATTCGCGATACCATCCGCTGCGTCGAAATTGCCTGTATGAATCCCGCCGATGCGGGAGAGTTCCGCGTCTACAACCAGTTCACCGAACAGTTCTCAGTGCTGGAGCTGGCGCAGATGGTGCAGGCCGCGGCCAAGAAACTCGGCCTTAAAGTGGACATCGACCATCTGCCCGATCCGCGGGTTGAAGCCGAGACGCATTACTACAACGCGAAGCACTCCAAGCTCATCGATCTCGGCCTCCAGCCACACCTCCTGTCGGACTCGCTGCTGGACTCCATGATCGGTATTGCGCTCAAGTACAGCGACCGCATCGACACCTCCGTTTTCCTGCCGCATGTGAACTGGCGAAACGCCAGCAACAGCCGCAACGGCAATGGTAATGGCCGCTTGCGCACGCCCACTGCAGCGTCGTTGATCTCCTCGGGCGTGTAACCGCTCCCGGCCAGAGACAATTCATGGGGAAATGAAACGCGGACTTCGGTCCGCGTTTTATGTTTGACCCTGTAGCAGGGGTAGGGCTGTCCATCCTGAGCGGAGCGATCGCGCAACTTTTGTGCCAACCGCGCTGTTTGCGGTTGGCACGACAGTTGCCGATCGCGGAGTCGAAGGACCCCTATTTACCCAAGGCCGCTTAATCTAACTGTTCGCGCAGCCGAGCCCGCGAAGTCTGAGGGTGGACCTCCGAATCCGCCAGCCGGGCGCACCACTCCAATGTCTATGCCCACCCAAGCCGAAAAAGCTCAGCTCTTCCGTTCGCTCCATCACCGCGACCACGCCTTCATCATCCCGAATCCGTGGGACATCGGGAGCGCCATGATCCTGGTCCATCTTGGTTTCGAGGCCCTGGCCACTACCAGCATGGGTTTCGCCTTCTCCGCCGGCAAGCGCGACAATACCGTGGGCCGCGAAGCCGTCATCGAGCACATCGCAATGATCGCGGCGGCGACGGACCTCCCGGTCAGCGCCGACCTGGAAAACGGATTCGGCGACGATCCGGAGACGGCGGCGGAAACCATCCGGCTGGCCGCCGCCGCGGGCGTGGTGGGCGGGTCCATCGAGGATGCGACAGAGCATGAGGACAATCCAATATACGACCTGGAGCTCGCAGCCGACAGGGTTCGCGCAGCGGCGGAAGCGGCGCGTTCGCTACCCTTCACCCTGACCGCGCGCGCCGAAAACTACCTTCACGGCCGGCTCAACCTGAGCGACACCATTGCCCGCTTGCAGCTTTATCAGGAGGCCGGGGCGGACGTGCTCTACGCGCCTGGGCTGACGAGCAAAGAAGATATTGCCGCCGTGGTCAGTTCGGTCGATCGGCCGGTAAACGTGGTGATGGGCTTGCGTGGCGTTCAACTCAGCCTGGCTGAACTCTCGGCCATGGGGGTGAAACGCGTGAGCGTGGGCAGCGCACTTGCCAGGACCGCCCTGGGCGCTTTCCTGCGGGCTGCACGCGAGATGCGCGAGCACGGCACGTTTGACTTTGCGAAAAACGCCGCCAGCCCGCGGGAGATCAACGAGATGTTGGCTTAATCAGCAGCGGCGGCGACGGCGGGCCGTGCTCGCGTCTCTCGCGGACGGTGGTCGAAGCGGATCGCCGACGACAGCTCCTGCGATGGCTTCTCGATCACCTGATACATCAACCACGCCGCCCACATCGAGGCGGCGACCCCAATCACATCCAGCAGCCCGAGGTAGCTGCCGGCATACGGCAGCCAATGCGAGAGGCAGCCAATCACGCTCACTCCAATCGGCAAATGCAGCAGATAGAGCGAGTAGCTCACGTCACCTACCCGGTCGGCAGCACGGCTTTGCAGGCTGGAGAACGCGATCAGCAGGCCGGTAGGTACAGCGACCAGCGGTACCAGCCATCCTGACAGCCGAAGCATGGCATAGGTCATCACCACCATCAGTCCAAGCATCTCGCGCGCATCGATGATGCGCGAACGGTATTGGAAAACGAAAACTCCGATCAAAAACACCGGCAGGTAATGGAAGACCAGCCGGTCCCAATACACCGTGTAATACGCCAGCATCAAGGCTACAGTGACCGCGAAGCGTGCCGGCTTGCAGGCGGTCGCCAGCAGGGGAAACAGCACGCCGATCAGCAGATACCACTGCAGCTCTATCGCCAGGGTCCAGTAAACAACGTTCACCCATGGAACGTGGGCCAGATCGTTCAGGTAAGCCAGGTGGAGCAGCAGGTCACGGGCGGTTACGGTGATTTTCGAAATATGAAACACCGGCGCCAGCACAAGGTTTGTGGCCAGAATGCTGATCGCTATCGACGCAACATAGGGCGGATACAGGCGAATGTTCCGCTTGATCAGAAAACGCGGATAGTCGCGGAGGACATAGTCCGAGCGATAGAGGCTCCAGGGAATGATAAATCCCGAGATGACGAAGAAGATGTCGACCCCCAGGTAGCCGTATTTGCCCGACATGCCGAGGTACTTGCCCTGGCCCGCGACGAAGTGGCCCCAAGCTACCGCCAGCGCGGCCATGCCGCGAAGGGCGTTGACTACGCCTATGCGCTTTTTGGAATCCGATATCGCCACGTTTCAGCTATGTTAACCGCAGGGAGCCATGGTCCGTCTAACAGATGTCACAAGCGCTTGTGACGGGCCCTTCTGCCAGACGGCGCCAACGTGAGTTGTTCCAGGCGTCGCCGCCGGATCGGGACGCAAGCGCCCACATCCAATACAATTGTCTCAGAGCAAATGTTTATGAAGTGCCGTAAATTCCGCCAGCGTGCGTTGGGTTCTCTTGTATTTCTGGTCGTCCTCTGCGTAGCTCTGCCCGCTCTCGCCGACGACCGCGGGGAAGGGCCTCTCGACCCTTCGCAGCCGCAGGGCATCAGCGTCAACGACATTATCCAGAGGTTCGCTGCCAAAGAGCTGCAATTCAAGCAGGCTCGGGAACAATATACGTACACCCAGGATGTCAAAGTACAAACGCTGGAGGACGGCGGCTCCGTCGACGGCGAGTATCACCAGGTGACCGATATCTTGTTCGATGACCAGGGACGCCGTATTGAGCAGGTGGTCTTTGCCCCGCAGTCCTCGCTCCAGCGGGTAACCATGACGCAGTCTGATTACGACGACATTCGCAATCGCCTGCCATTCGTCCTCACCACGGATGATCTCGGCAAATACCAGGTGATGTACGTCGGCAAGCAGAAGGAAGATGAACTTGGCACTTATGTTTTCGATGTCGCTCCAAAACAGATCGAGAAGGGCGAGCGATATTTTCAAGGCCGCATCTGGGTGGATGATCACGATTTTCAGATCGTGAAGACTTACGGCGAGACGGTGCCGCAGGTACACAATGCGAAGCATCCGGACAAGGAGAACCTCTCTCCCAAGTTCACGACCTGGCGCGAGCAGATCGACGGGAAATACTGGTTTCCTACCTATACCCGCGCAGACGGTACGCTGCACTTCGCGCAGGAAGACGTGCACATGCGCTACATCGTCAAGTACACCAATTACAAGCGCTACGGATCGAAGTCGAAGATTACCTATGATGGACAGGAAGTTTCTAAGGGCGACGATCCACAGCAGCCGAATGGGGGAAGCACGCCGCCGAAGCAGTAAGCGGCCGTCATTCGCTTTTCGCTTTTCGCCGTTCGCCGGAAAGAAAAATCACTGAAAGCGGGCCCGAGCCTGTAGACGCTTCGCTAGGCCAACGAAGCCTCTGTTCTGGCGAAAAGCCAATGGCGAACAGCGCTTCTCACGCCACTCGCGCGGCTGAGCGCTCCGCTGCGTGCTGAATAAACCGCTTCATCACGTTTGCCCACATCACTTTCTTCCGCTCAGCACTCTCTTTGACTACCCTGCCCTGCGCGAACATCTGCAGCAGGACTTTCATTTTCAATGTGTCCAGCAGCGGCTCCTCTTGCGGCGTCACACCATAGGCGGCCACAAACGCGTCCTGGACCTGAGAGGTGATGTTACGGTTGCAGAAAGGATACTTCTCCAGCACCTCGACCGCCGCCAGAAACATGGCAGCATCCATGAGCGAATGTCCCTGCTCGCATAGTTCTGCGAACTCGCAAAAACCGATTCCCTCTTCCGAGACGAGAACGTTCAGCGGAATGAAATCGTTCAGGATAGCCGAGGACCGCAGTACCTTCTTCTGACGCGAGAGCGCACTCCGTGCTTTGCCGAGGATGACTTCAGTTGACTCCGGAGGGAGGCCATCCTTCTGCGCCCGCGCGCACAATTTCTCCATGTCGGCCAGGACGCTTGCGCCGTCGAGCGGCATGGCCATCGACGCCGAAGCCTTATGAAACCGCTGCAGCCACTCGCCGGCTTGCCGTGCCGCCGTCTCCAGCAGCTCGTGGTTGCCGTCTGCGGGCAGCAGGGCCGCTTTCATGATGATGCTCTGCAAAGGCAGACCGTTCACCTTGGTGCTCACCACCGCGCCAAGCTGTGCGAAGTCGCCAATGGGACGGGGAACGCCATTCACTGCGCGGTGTTCCGCAGTCTCGTGAGCAAACT
>DASRGM010000055.1:0-26936 GCA_035651035.1 Terriglobales bacterium | reverse complement strand
TGGTGGAGGCGACGCCAATCTCCGGCCCGGCGTGAGTGTAGATGGTGCCGTTGGCTTCGCGCGCGATCATCGAGCCCACGACATTGCAGATGCCGAGGGTCTTGGAGCCCTTGGCGCGGGATTCGCGCATGGCGGCGATGGTATCGGCCGTCTCGCCCGACTGCGTGATGAGAATTGTGAGGTCGTTCGCACCGGTCAGCGGATCGCGATAACGGAATTCGCTGGCGTAATCGACTTCGACCGGCAGCTTGGCCAGCCGCTCGATCATGAACTTGCCGGCCAGCGCGGCATGCCAGCTGGTCCCGCATGCGGCAACGTAAATCTTCTCCAGCTTGCGGAAGTCCTCCTCGGTGATGTCCATCTCGTCGAGGAAAACCTTTCCGGTGTCGAGGGAGACGCGGCCGAGTGTGGTGTCGCGGACGGCGCGCGGCTGCTCGTAAATTTCCTTCAGCATGAAATGCTTGAAGCCGCCCTTCTCCGCCATGATGGGGTCCCAGGTGATGTGCTGCACCTGGCGCGTGATGGGCTGGCCTTCGAAGTCGGTCAACTGCACGCCGCTGGGCGTGATGACCGCCAGATCGCCGTCGGCGAGGAAAAAGAGATCGCGCGTGTGATAGAGGATGGCAGGCACGTCGCTGGCGACGAAGTACTCGTTCTTACCCAGGCCGATGACGGCCGGCGGTCCGTTGCGTGCGGCGACGATCTTGTTGGGTTCGTCAGAGGAGATGACCGCGATGGCGAAGACGCCGGTGAGCAGCTGCACCGTCTTGCGTACCGCCTCCTCCAGTGAAACGCGATGGCCATTGCCGCCGGGGTTCAGGTTCTTTTCGACGAGATGGGCGATGACCTCGGTGTCGGTCTCCGTGCGGAACTTGTGACCTTCTTCGATCAGCTTCTTCTTCAGGCTAAGATAGTTCTCGACGATGCCGTTGTGCACGACGACGATCTTGCCCGTGCAATCGCGATGCGGGTGGGCATTCTCTTCGGTGGGACGGCCGTGGGTGGCCCAGCGGGTGTGGCCGATGCCGTAGGTGCCGTCGAGCGGCTTCAGGCGGATGACCTCTTCCAGATTGCGCAGCTTGCCTTCGGCGCGACGTACCTGCAGGCCGTCGCCGTTGCCGGCTACGGCGATTCCGGCCGAATCATAGCCGCGATACTCGAGCCGCCGCAGCCCGTCGATGATGACCGGCACAACCCGCTTTTGCCCTACATAGCCAACGATGCCGCACATACTGGTCCCCTTGCTACCCCTGGTGACTGACGGGAGATGCTCTGCATTGTAAACGTTAAGGATTGGATGTTACAGGGCGAGTTGCTGATGCGAACCGGTGCCGGCGGCTGAAACAGTTTGCTGAAAATGGGAAAGACACCTTTCTCGCGAGCTAAAGCTCGCTCGGAAGCCCGAAATGAAACGGCTTAGACGCGGGCCTGAAGGCCTGCTCTACCCGAACGGCTGGTGGCGGCGATTTTCGTAGGCGCGACGGGGCTCTCACGCACTCACTGAAGGCCAGCTTACCCGAAGCGCTCGTCGCGCCCGTCGCGTAGAGACGACAGGGCTCTCACGCACCACTGAAGGCCCGCTCTACCCAAAGTATTCGTTGCGTCGCGTTTTTCAACAAACTGTGAAGCGGACTTCCGACCCAGAAGGGAATCGCAGACGGCATGAATCCACTGGTGCCCTGAGGCATCTCCTCCGTAAGGGAAGTTTCCGGCATTTGCTGCCGCCCCTAAAGTCACTGCAAGTTGCGCGGTAAACGTGCATAATCATCCCGAGAGGTGCCCCATGCCAGGCTGGCTCATCGTGCTCGTACTCCTTGCCGCATACCTGGTGCTCGTGCAATGGGTCCTGCCAAAGTTCGGAATTTCCACTTGACGCAGATCCACGGGACCGGTCGGGTCCCGTCAGGAACAGGGTAGCTGCGAAGTCTCCAGCCCCAAGGCGAAACCGTCCCATGATCGCCCGTAGAGTTCTGTTCACCGCGCTGCTGTGGATGGCGGCCGTCCATTGGGCGGCAGCTCAGTCCGAGCTTCAACCCGGCAGTCCCCAGCTGATCAATCCCCAAGAGCTGGTGCAATTACTGCAGGCGCCGGCGGGCGAGAAGCCGCTGATCCTCAACGTGGGACCGTCGCAGATCTACATGCAGGCGCATATTCCCGGGGCCGAGTACATTGGCGCCGTGTCGTCCGCGCAGGGCATGCAGGCGCTGCGCTCGCGCGTGAAGTCGCTGCCCAAGAACGCATCGATCGTGCTCTACTGCGGCTGCTGTCCTTGGAGCCACTGCCCCAACGTTCGGCCCGCCTACAACGAGCTGCACAAGCTGAGCTTCAGCAACGTGAAAGTGCTGTACATAGCCGACAACTTCGGCGCCGACTGGGTCGATAAGGGGTATCCCACCATCAAAGGCCAGTAGCGCGCCTATCGCAGGTGCGCTCGATACAGCAGGTAGCTGATGCTCTCGCGTAGAGCGGCAATAAACTTTCCCGGCAGAGTTTTTGGAATCGAGCCGGGCCGCGGCGAGATGTAGACGGTGATGCCCTGCGCGTTCATCATTTGCTTGGCGCGAAACATGTGGTAGGCGTCGCTGACCAGCAGGCAGGTGTGCATGTCATTGGCGCGTAGGATGACGGCCACACGCTGCGCCGACTCTTCCGTGTCGCCGCCCTGTGTCTCGGCGATGATGCCGGCATCGGGAATGCCACGCGACTCCAGATAATCACGGCCCACCTGGCCTTCGCTGAATTTAGGATCGAGACCTGCGCCGCCGGTGGTGATGATCACGGGCGCAAGCCCGCGCTGAAAGAGGGTGAAGGCGTGATCCAGGCGCGCGCGATAGACAGGCGATGGGCGTCCGCTATACTCCGCCGCGCCGAAGACGACGATGGCGTTGGCGGGATGCTCTTCGTCCACAGACGCCTCGCGCATGATCTGCGCGCTGATGTAGCAAAGAAATCCAGCGAGGCCAAGCGCGAGCAGCGCAATCATCCAGCGGAGAGGATGAAATTGGGAATTACGGAGAGGCGTGGCGGCTTACTCCCGTCCCAGCAGCTCGACAATCTGCTCTTCGGGAATAGCGCCATGACGCAGCAGCCGCCAGCTGCCATCGCTGGTCAGGTCGACGATGGTGGTCGGCATGGCGCCGGGGGCCAGGCCGCCATCGACAATGATGGAGAGACAATCTCCCAGCTGGTCGCGTACGGCCATGGCGGAGGTGCATTCCATCTCGCCATGCAGGTTGGCTGAAGTTGCGGTGATGGGCACTCCGGCGGAGCGGATGATGGCCAGCGGCACCTCGGCATTGGGCACGCGAAGCGCGACGTTGCCGGTATTCGCCGTCACCTTCAGCGGTAGCCTGGGATCGGCCTTCACGATGACGGTGAGCGGGCCGGGCCAGAAGCGGCGGGCCAGCAGGTAGAAAATTTCCGGCACCGGCCAGGCGAGCTCCGCGGCCTGGTCTACCGATTCAATCAGGAGCGACAGCGGCTTGTGCCGCGAACGGCTCTTGATCTCGTAAATGCGATCGACGGCGTGCAGGTTGAAGGGGTCGGCCGCCAGCCCATAAAAGGTATCGGTGGGCATACCGAGGACCTCGCCGGCGCGAATTTTCTCGGCGACGTAGGTGACCAGCGAGCTCTCCGGCTGCTGGCTGCTGATTTTGACGATCTCGGGACGCAACCCGTACCTCTTGCCTGGGAGATGTTGCGGAGCGAACCGTAACATATGGCTCCGCATAACGGCAAGCAGCAGATTACCATGCCGGACGAATTGCTCGCGGTGACGGGCTGGCGCAGCGGCAGTGTAGGATAGTCAGCGGTTTGCACTGGGAATGCGCGGACAGGCCAGCTTCGAAGAACGTTTGCGGCGGGTTGACGGGCGGCACAACGCGCGCGTCAAGGAGCTGCGCCGCCTGTTCCGCGAAGCCATGCCGGGCGAGCACCGGGAAGTCGCGCTGGAAGGCATGCACCTGGTGGAAGAGGCGATCCGCAGCGGGCTGCGGGTGTCGACCGTGTTCTTCAGCGACTCGACGCGAGAGCGCGCCCATAAGCTGCTGCCGCAACTGTCGGCCCACACGGAAGCGCTGCTGCTCCCCGACGACCTCTTCGCCTCCGCCGTGCCGACGGAGACGCCGCAAGGCATTGCCGCGCTGGTGCGGGTACGAGAGTTCACCCGGGACGAGCTGCTGCTGGCCAAACCGGCATTGCTCCTGATCACCGCGGGCTTGCAGGACCCCGGCAATCTGGGCACTATGGCGCGCTCGGGCGAGGGATTTGGAGCCACGGGCCTGCTGCTGGGTGAGGGCACGGTCAGCCAGTGGAATTGGAAAGCCATGCGTGCCTCGGCGGGCTCGCTGTTTCGCCTGCCGGCGCTCAAGCTGCCGATTAGAGACTCTATTCGCGAACTCAGAGCGCGAGGAATCCGCCTGCTGGCCGCCTCATCTCACAAAGGTACGCCGGTGTGGGACGCTGACCTGCGCCGGCCGACGGCGATCGTGATTGGCGGCGAGGGGGCGGGCGTGCCGAAAGATGTGATGGCGCAAGTCGACGAGGTGATCGCCATTCCGCAGGCGGCGACGCTGGAGTCGTTGAACGCGGGCATCGCGGCTTCGGTGGTGCTGTATGAAGCGGCAAGGCAAAGGAAGAATCAATCACAGAGACACAGAGACACAGAGGAATGAGAGAAAGTTTGGACCCCATTGGCTCGGGTTACCGTGTTGCTGTCAATCGGTAACAGAAAGCTTTAATAACCTCTGTGCCTCTGTGGTGAAAACGTCCCATGAGCCTGTTTGATTCCAACCTGCCACGCGAGGAGGCCGTCGACAAGTCGCGGCCGCTGGCCGACCGTATGCGTCCGCGCACGCTGGACGAATTTGTCGGTCAGGAGCACATCCTTGGGCCGGGCAAGTCGCTGCGGGTGCAAATTGAGCGCGACGATACGGGCTCGCTGATCTTTTGGGGACCGCCGGGCGTGGGCAAGACCACGCTGGCGAAGATCATCGCCGGGATGACTCACGCCGACTTCATCGAGTTCTCCGCCGTGCTCGCCGGAATCAAGGAAATCAAGCAGGTCATGGCCGATGCCGAGCGCGCGCGGCAGTACGGCACACGCACTATTGTTTTTGTCGACGAAGTGCATCGCTTCAACAAGGCCCAGCAGGACGCATTTCTCCCGTACGTGGAGAAGGGAAGCATTCGCCTGATCGGGGCGACGACGGAGAACCCGTCGTTTGAAGTCATCTCGGCACTGCTCTCGCGCTGCCGCGTGTATGTGCTGAAGCCGCTGAGCGAAGAGCAGATTGTCGGCTTGCTGCAGCGGGCTTTGCGCGACGAGGAGCGCGGGCTGGGCGAGCGCCACCTCGACGCGGACGACGATGCACTCCGCAAGATTGCCGCCTATTCAAGCGGCGACGCGCGCAGCGCCTACAACGCGCTGGAAGTAGCAGCCACACTTGCCGTCGAGCAGGGCACCGGCCGCATTAGCGACGCGATCGCCACCGACGCATTACAGAAGCGCGTGCTGATGTACGACAAGGCCGGTGAAGAGCATTACAACCTTATCTCGGCGCTGCACAAGAGCGTGCGCAACAGCGATGCCGACGCGGCGCTCTACTGGCTGGCGCGGATGCTGGAAGCCGGCGAGGACCGCCTGTACGTGGCGCGGCGCGTGGTGCGCATGGCAGTCGAGGACATCGGCCTGGCCGATCCCAACGCGCTGGCGGTGACGCTGGCAGCGAAGGATGCCTTTGATTTTCTCGGCATCCCGGAAGGCGATTTGGCGCTGGCGCAGGCGGTCGTGTATCTCTGCGCGGCGCCGAAATCCAATGCCGTGTATCTGGCCTATGGCGCCGTGCAGGAGGACGTTGAGCGCACCGCGCAGGATCCCGTGCCGCTGCATCTGCGCAATGCTGTGACCGGGCTGATGAAAACGTTCGGTTATGGCCAGGGCTACCAATATGCGCACGAGTACGAGGCAAAGGTCGCCGACATGCAGTGCTTGCCCGACAACCTGAAGGACCGCGTCTACTACCATCCGACTGAGGAAGGGGTGGAGAAGAGAATCAAGCAGCGGCTGGAAGAGATACGAAAGGCAAAGGCGAATCCACCACAGAGACACAGAGACACAGAGGAGAAGAAATCAGAAAAGTAGGACACGAAAAGTTTTGCAGGGCTCTTTCGTCAACCACGAACTATTTTCAAACCGGCCCTGTGTCTCGGTGCCTCTGTGGTCACCTACTTCTTTTTCGGTGCTCTTTCAAAATGCAGAGGTCCATCACGACGTAGATGCCGGCCTGGCGCGCCTTCTCGGCTGCTTGCTGGTGGATCACGCCCTCTTGCATCCAGACGGCCGGGGCCTTGATCTGGATCGCCTGATCGACAACTTCGGGCACGAACTCCGGCCGGCGGAAAATGTTAACGATGTCGATCTTGTGGGGAATGTCCAACAGCGACGGGTACGACTTCTCGCCCTCCCAATCCGTGATGTTGGGATTAACGGGGATGATGCGGTATCCCTGCGAGCGCATGTAGTGTGAAACGCCGTAGCTGGGCCGCAGGGGCGAAGCGGCCAGTCCGACGACGGCGATGCTCTTCGCCCTGGTCAGCAGATCGGTGATGCGGGCGGATTCGTCTCGCACGATGTAGCCAGTATAGAGGTCCTTCGACTCCGCGATCGAGCAACTACCCCGCCAAGCGCAAAGAAGCGCTTGTCAGGGTAGTTGCGCGATCGCTGCGCTCAGGATGACACAAGTGTCAACTGACAGCTGACGAGTGATAACTACCTTGTCGATTTCAACTAACAACCAACCGACAACCTGCAACTGACAACTGACAACTGCTTCACCCCAGCGCCTGCTCCAAATCCGCAATCAGGTCCTGCACATCTTCGATGCCTACCGAGATTCGCACCATCCCGTCGGTCAGCCCGATTGCCTTGCGACCCTTTTCGCCGATGGCGGCGTGCGTCATCGATGCGGGATGGGAAATGAGCGTCTCGACTCCGCCCAGCGATTCGCCCATGGTGCACAGGCGCACGCGCTTCAGCAGGCGCTTGGCGTCGGCGAGCGAGCCGGTCTCGAAGGTGATCATTGAACCGAAGCCCGACATCTGGCGGCAGGCCAGATCGTACTGCGGATGGCTCTTCAGCCCGGGATAGAACACCTTCTTGACCTTGCGATGGCGCGAGAGGAAGCCGGCCATAACGCGGCCATTCTCGTCGTGCTGCTTCATACGGACGGCGAGCGTCTTGGTGCCGCGCAATACCAGCCAGCACTCGAAGGGCGACAGGATCGCGCCGGCGGCCTTCTGCACGAAGGCAAGCTGCTCGGCCTGCTCGCGTGTACTGCATACCAGCACGCCGCCTAGACCATCGCTGTGGCCGTTGAGGAACTTGGTCGTCGAGTGCATGACCATGTCGGCACCGAGGCGAATGGGCTGCTGGAAGTACGGCGACATGAATGTGTTGTCGACCACCACCTCGCAGCCATGCTTGTGCGCGATATTGCTGACGGCCTCGATGTTGGTGAGGCCCATCAGCGGATTGGTCGGCGTTTCGATGTAAACGTAGCGCGTGTTCTTCTGGATGGCGTGCTCGACATTGCGCGTATCGGCCGTGTCCACGTAAGTGAACTCCAGGCCGAAGTTGGCCATGATCTGGTTGAACAGGCGCGGCACGCCGCCATAGAGATTGTTGGAGGCGACGATGTGGTCGCCCGCCTTCATCAGATGACAGATCGCACCGACGGCGGCCATGCCGCTGCCGAAGACGCGCGAGGCAATACCGCCTTCGAGCGCGGCAAGGTTCTCCTCCAGCCGGGTGCGCGTGGGATTGCCCGCGCGCGAGTAGTCGTAGCCTTTGGTTTTGCCGAGCTCTTCCTGCGCGTACGTCGAAGTCGCGAAAATGGGAGGAGCGACGGCTCCGGTGGATGGATCGGCTTCGTTGCCGGCGTGGATGGCACGAGTGGAGAAACCAGGGTTTGGCTTAGGCATAGAAAATCAATTCACCACAGAGACACAGAGACACAGAGGTTTTCAAATCAGAGGACGCTTCGGCGAATGCCGTCCTTCAGAACCGGGACATTAAAGTTGATCAGCAAGCCTACACGCAAGCCGGAAAGGCGAAGATAGGTCAAAAGTTGAGCCTGATGAACCGGCAAAATTCGTTCGATAGCTTTTAACTCGAGGACGACATTCTCCTCGACGATGAAATCGATTTGGTAGCCACAATCCAGTTTCACATCTTTGTAGACGACCGGCAACTCGACCTGTAGTCGAAATCGGAGGTCGTGGAGCTCTAACTCACGGCACAAACAGACCTGATAAGCGGACTCCAAAAGCCCGGGCCCGAGCGACCGGTGGACGTCGATCGCCGCGGAAATAATGTCTTTAGTGAGTGCCTGCTCAGCGTTAGAAGGGAGCGCGGCCTGGTATGCAATTCGGGGTGCAGTAGACGAAGTGAACGTTCCCAAGCGGCAACCTCGTTTCTTCCGACCTGAGAACCTGGAAGCTCTACTCAGAATTCTAAACCTCTGTGTCCCTGTGTCTCTGTGGTTATTCTTGTTTTTCGTTGAAGTGGAAGATGTCTTTCGACAAATAGCGCTCGGCCGAATCTGGGATGATGGTGGCCACGCGCTTGCCGGGGCCCAGCCGCTTTGCAATGGCGATCGATGCGAAGACATTCGCGCCCGCGCTTGATCCCGCCAATACCCCCTCGGTTGCCGCCAGCTGCTTCACCATGTCGAAAGCATCGTGATCGCTGACGGCGATGATTTCGTCAGCGAGGGAGCCGTCGAAGGTCTTGGGGATAAAGCTCGCGCCGATACCTTCCACCTCGTGGTCGCCCTTCTCCCCGCCTCCGAGCACTGAGCCCTGGGTCTCGACTGCAATCGCCAGCGTATGCGGATTGCGTTCCTTCAGATATCGCGCCACGCCGGTGAATGTTCCGCCGGTGCCGCAGCCGATCACAATGGCGTCGATCTCGCCGCCCATCTGGTCGTAGAATTCGTGGCCGGTGGTCTCGTAGTGGAAGTTGGGGTTGTCCTGATTTTCGAACTGGCCGGCGATGAAGGCATTAGGAGTGCGGGCGGCGCGCTCGGTGACGTAGTTGATCGCGCCCGTCATGCCATCCGCTTTGGAAGTGCGGATCACTTCGGCGCCCAGCGCCTCCATGAGCGTCACCTTCTCCTGCGAGAATCCCTCCGGCACGGCGAGCACGGTCTTGTAACCGCGTCCGGTGGCAATGAGCGCCAGGCCGACGCCGGTATTGCCGGCGGTCGCCTCGAAGATGGTCGCTCCCGGCTTCAATCTGCCCGCGCGTTCTGCCTTGGTGATCATGCCGAGCGCGGCGCGGTCCTTGATGCTGCCGCCGGGATTCAGGTATTCGAGCTTGGCGTAGACGCCGGCGCCCCCGGGCGGAGACAACTTGCGAAGATGGAGTATGGGAGTCTGGCCCACCAGCTCCGTTATATCCTCGGCGACGCGTGAAGAAGTGATTTCAGCAGTTTTCATGAGAAAGCCTGAGGCGGTTACCAAAAGTTCTAGGGTACGGGATGGGGTTGCGACGGTCAATCGCGGCGGCGAAAATCCGTTTTGAGCGCAAGGCGCGGAGTGATGAGGGCAGTTGAAAGCCGTATTGTGAACGTACGGCTGGGAGGGGGGTGGCATGAACCGCGAGTGTGATGTTATTCGCCAGGACAGCAGATCCCTCGCTTCGCTCGTGATGACAATCTTCCGATGGGGGAGCACTGGGCTGGCGGCGGGAGGCCATGGGCGAGCGACGAAAGGCGTTGAGCTGGTGACGGGAGGCCCGGGCTGGAGACCGGAGACCATGGGCTCACCACTGCAGCGGGAACGAGATGTGGTTTAGGCTTCGCGCGTCCTGGAATGGGCTGCAGCCGCGCGTCAGTAAGGAAGAAAAAGACTGCATCCACAGGTTTCTCTTAACCTTCTAATATCAAAAAGGCGGTTAGCTATGTCGATCGGAGAAGTGGCATACGTGAACAGCGTCCGCGAGCAGTTGCTGGCGGGCAGGGCGCGACTGGCCGAGGCGCTGGGCGAGCGCGAGAGCCAGCGCATGCTGAACCTGCTGGAAGAGGTAGACAGCGCGCTGCATCGCATTGATCACGGCCAGTTCGGCGTGTGCGAAGTCTGCCTGGGTACGGTGGAGGACGAACGCCTGCGCGAGAATCCTCTGGCCCGCGTGTGTCTCGATTGCCTGTCCCCCAAGCAGCAGCGTGCGCTGGAGTACGACCTGGAGCTGGCGGCGCAAATCCAGAAGGGACTGCTGCCCGCGGCCGACACTAAGTTCGAAGGCTGGCATATCGCGCACTACTATCAGCCTGCCGGCATGGTGAGTGGCGACTACTGCGACGTCATCCGTGAGAACGGGCATCTTTATTTCATCCTGGCCGATGTGTCGGGAAAGGGCGTGGCCGCAGCGATGCTGGCGTCGAATTTGCGTGCCGTGTTTCGCTCGCTGATCCCGCTTGGGCTGAGCATTGAGGAGTTTCTGATACGCGCCAATCGCCTGTTTCGCGAAAGCGCTCTGCCTTCGCAATATGCGACGATCGCCTTCGGCCGCAGTTCATGGCGCGGAGAATTCGAGCTGGTGAATGTAGGACATCCGCCGGTGTTGCTGGCCACCCAAGGCGGCATACGCCAATTCGAGAGCACGTGTCATCCGCTTGGCCTGTTTTCCGATAACACGGTGTGCGTCAGCCGCGGCCAGTTATCGCCCGGCGACACGCTGGTGCTGTACAGCGACGGAATTTCGGAGGCAGCCAACGAACGCGACGAGGAGTACGGCGTAGACGCCGTGGCGAAGCTTATTCGTGAGCAATACCTGCGCCCGCCGCAGGAGCTGGTTCAGGCGGTGAAGCAGAACCTGGCGGCCTTTCGCGGAGGCGCGGGACGCGCCGACGACGAAACGCTGCTGGCAGTTCAGTACGCGCCGGTTGCGGCGTGAGGCGTGTCGCAATACGGGACTACGGCATAAGTTCCCAGACAACGCCATCGCCATACGCGCCACCCGAGTAGGTGGTGCCGTAGAGGACGTGATTGGCGCCTATGCTCACCGGGCTGTAGGGACTCCCGCCGTCCACCCCGCCACTGAAGCAATACAGCAATCGGTAGTTCCACCCTCCGGCGCTGGGGGAAAGCTCGAAGACACTCCCGGCGCAAGGTGGAGAGTTGGGTGGCCCACTCAAGGTGGTGCCGTAGAGATTGCCTGCGACATCGAGGGCGAGCCCGGCGGCCGGTCCAGCCAATCCCGGGCCGGGGAAGGCGTAAATGGTGCTCAGCGTTTGCTCGGCGAGGCTATACGCAAATGCGGTGCCGTTGCCGCTCCCACCGGCTTCGGTAGTGCCATAGAGGACGCCGGAGTTGCTTAAGATCAAGCCGCCCTCGGGAATGCCGCCGTCAGCGCCGCCGGTGAAGGAGTGGAGCACCGTTTCCGTCCAACCGTTCACCGAAGGTGAAAGCTTGAAGACGACGCCGCACCCGCCGACGTAAGAGTTGCAGGTGCCGCTGCCGCCGGCAGTGGTTGTGCCGTAGATGTTGCCGGAGCTGTCCAGGGCCACTCCGCTCTGCGGGTAAGCCCCATCGGCGCCGCCAGCGAAGCTGTACATCACGGTTTCAGTCCAGCCGCCATTTCCGGGTGCCAGCTTAAAGACGACGCCGCAGCCGAATCCCCCATAGCAGCCATTGGAGCCTCCATCCATCGTCGTGCCGTAGATGTTGCCGGCTCCATCGAAGACCAGATTGCCTAAAGTTGGCTGCCAGCCATCGGCGCCGGCGGCAAAGCTATGCAGAACCGTCTCCGTCCAGGAGCAAGACGTGTTCTGGCAAACCCGGGCACCCGGCTGGAGGTTGAAAACGGTGCCATAGCCATAGCCGTTATTGCCGATGCCTCCGGCCGACGTGGTGCTGAACAGCGTGCCGTTGGATGCAACCGTGACGGAAGCATCGGGAAGCCATCCGTCGCCGCTTCCTTGAAACGTGTAGAGCGGAATCGCGGTCCAGCCAGGCGACTGGCGTATGAGCTTCAGAACTACACCGCAGCCCGACGAGCCACAGCTGGTGCCGTTGAACCCGCCACCCGTGGCCGTGACGTAGAGACTGCCGAATCCGTCAATCGTCACTCCAGATTGGGGATGAGCGCCGTCCGCACCGTGGCTAAAGTCGTGGATAACCTGGTACATCTGCGCCTGGGCGCAGGGCGAATGGAGGGCAAGTGTCGCGAAGACGCAAAAAGACCACAGGGCACTCAAACGGCGCATGGGAGACTCCTGGTAGGCTCATGCCGCGTGCTGGGAAACCTGGGTACTGGCTGGGTGGATTATGTCCCCGAAGCGGAGATGTGTCAAACGCATTTTCGCAAGGACACGATCTTTTTCGATAGTCCGTCAAAGTAGGACTGCCATTCTGGAAAGCGAGACCGGTGACGGTGCGGCAGGCGAGAGTTGGTGTTCGGGGGAAGGAGCTAACGGCAAATCGCGGACGGCCAACCGGTCTGCACCACGCGGGCCCTATTCCGGCAGCGTATCGTAGTACGATATATATGTGCGGGGGATGGAAGACGCGGCTTGTCGCCGACGGTTGAGAAATGCGCAACCCGCTGTTTTCCGGTTTCGGAGATCGGTCGCACCTGAGCTCCGCAGGTCTTCCGGAATTTTGCGGTGAGCGTTTCTACCCGAGCCATCGAGCGTCCGGTCGCTACCAGCCTCCTGACGATTGCCCTGCTGCTGGCAGGCGTACTGGCATTTTTCAACCTGCCGGTCTCGCCGCTTCCGGAAGTCGATTTCCCGGTGATTTCGGTGAGCGCCTCACTACCGGGCGCCAGTCCGGAGACCATGGCGTCTGCGGTGGCCACACCGCTGGAGCGGCAATTCGGGCGGATCGCCGGGGTCAACGAGATGACTTCGGTAAGCCAGCTCGGCTCCACCAATGTCGTCCTGCAGTTTGATCTCAGTCGAAATATCAATGGCGCGGCGCGCGACGTGGAAGCGGCCATTAATGCCGCCCGCGCTTATCTGCCGGCGGACATGCCGACCAATCCCTGGTACCGGAAGGTGAATCCGGCCGATTCGCCGATCCTGATTCTGGCTTTGACATCGGATGCTCTCACTCAAGACCAGATCTACGACTCCGCGGACTCCGTCATCGCACAGAAGCTGTCGCAGATACCCGGCATCGGGCAGGTGTTTATCGGCGGCTCGTCGCAGCCGGCGGTGCGCATTGAAGCCAACCCCTCCATCCTCGACAACATGGGATTAGGCCTGGAGGCGATACGGGCGGCTGTAGCCGCCGAGAACACCAACATTGCAAAGGGAAGCATTGAGAACCACGGCCGGCGCTGGCTGATTACCGACAACGACCAGCTCAAGCGAGCAAAAGACTACCGTCCGCTGATCGTTGCCGACCGCAACGGCAGCCCGGTGCGGCTGGGACAGGTCGCCAAGATTTCGGACTCTTACTCGGACCTGTACAACTTCGGCACCTTCAACGGCAAGCCAAGCGTGCTGGTCTTCATCTTTCGGCAGCCCGGGGCCAACATCATCGACACCGTGGACCGGGCCAAGGCGGCCCTGCCGTTCTTGAAGGCCTCGCTGCCGGCTGCGATCAATCTGGAGATCGAACACGACCGGACGCTCACCGTGCGGGCTTCGGTCTTCGATGTCGAAATCACGCTCTGCATCTCGGTCTTCCTGGTCGTGCTGGTGGTGTTTGCGTTTCTGCGCGAGGTGCGGGCGACGCTGATACCGGGCATCGCGGTGCCGCTGTCCATCGCCGGCACTTTCGCTGTGTTGTATCTCGGCGGCTACTCGCTCGACAACCTGTCGCTCATGGCGCTCACCATCTCGACCGGTTTTGTGGTGGACGACGCCATCGTGGTGATTGAAAACGTTATGCGCCACGTGGAGGCGGGAATCGCGCCGTACGATGCCGCGGTGCTGGGTTCGCGCGAAATTGGCTTTACCGTTCTCTCGATGAGCATTTCGCTGATGGCGGTCTTCATTCCCATCTGGCTGATGAATGGGATCGTCGGGCGACTGTTTCGCGAGTTCGCCGTCACTATCAGCGCCGCCATCGCGATATCGCTGGTGGCGTCGCTCACGACGACGCCTATGCTTTGCGCCAGATTCTTGAAGCCGCATGATCGCGAGATGCACGGCGCATGGTACCGCGTCAGCGAGCGCGCCTTCGAGGGGATGGCGCATTTCTACCGCGTCTCGCTAGCCTGGGTCTTTCGCCATCAGAGATTCATTCTGGCCGTCACGCTCGTCACCGTAGCGGTGAATGTGGCGCTGTTTATCTATATCCCGAAAGGATTTTTCCCGCAGCAGGACATCGGGCGGCTGATGGGTACGATAGTCGGCGATCAGGACATCTCGTTCGCTGCGATGAAAGCCAAGACACAGGAACTGGCGCGCGTGGTGCAGAAGGATCCGAACGTCGAAACGGTGGCAGCCTATACAGGAGGCGGCTCGCAAAATACCGGACGAATGTATATTGGGCTCAAACCGTTGAGCCAGCGTCACGCGACTGCCGACCAGGTGATCAACGAACTGAGAGGGAAGCTTTCACATGTTCCTGGGGTGACGCTATATCTCACCGCATCGCAGGACCTGCGGATCGGGGCTCGCCACTCCAACGCGCAGTATCAGTACACGCTGACCGGCCAGGACCTGAAAGAACTGTATAGCTGGGCGCCGCGCCTGCTGGAGGCGCTTCGCGCCGCGCCGCAATTGCGCGACGTCAACAGCGATCAGCAGATCCATGGCCTCGAGGCGAACCTGGTGATCGATCGCGAGACGGCTGCTCGCCTGGGGGTTACGCCAGCCCAAATCGACGACGCGCTGTACGATGCCTTCGGCCAGCGCCAGATTTCTACTATCTACGAGAAGCTGAATCAGTATCATGTGGTGCTGGAGGTCGACCCACGCTTCAAGACAAATCCGGATTCGCTGAACAGCGTCTATGTGATCGTCAACGGTAAGGAGGTCCCGCTCTCCGCGCTGGTCGACTTCGGCGCGTCCACCACTGCGCTTGCGGTGAATCACCAGGGACAGTTTCCGGCGGTCACGATCTCCTTCAACCTCGCCCCGGGGGTGGCGTTAGGCGAGGCGACGCGAGCGATTGAGCAAACCGAGCGGCGCCTGCGACTGCCTTCGTCGATTCATGGCAGCTTCGCCGGAACGGCCGCGGCCTTCAAAGACTCCTTGTCCAGCGAGCCACTGCTGGTGCTGGCCGCGCTGCTGGCGGTGTACATCGTTCTCGGCATTCTCTACGAGAGCTATATACATCCCATCACCATCCTTTCGACGCTGCCGTCGGCGGGCACCGGCGCGCTGCTGGCGCTGCTGCTGTTCCGCATGGACCTGGATGTGATCTCTTTGATCGGCATCATCCTGCTCATCGGAATCGTGAAGAAAAACGCCATCATGATGATCGACTTTGCACTGGAACAAGAGCGGCAAGGCAAGAGCTCGGAGCAATCGATTCATGAGGCGGCGCTGCTGCGCTTTCGGCCGATCATGATGACGACGATGGCCGCATTGCTGGGTGCGCTTCCGTTGGCGTTCGGACGCGGCATGGGCTCGGAGTTGCGGCGGCCCCTGGGGGTGGCGATCGTCGGAGGGCTCATCGTGAGCCAGATGCTCACGCTCTACACCACGCCGGTCGTGTATCTGTACCTGGACCGGCTGCAGATTTGGATGATGTCCCACGTGCGCAGGCATCGGGTCCATCAGCGGAGCGAAGGGAAGGTGCCCGTGTATACGGACTAGCTCCGCGAAGGTGTTCTAGAAGTTAAAGCTGGTGCCGAAGAAGGGACTCGAACCCCCACACCCTTGCGGGTACATGGACCTGAACCATGCGCGTCTGCCAATTCCGCCACTTCGGCACGGGATGGATGCGAGCTGCGAATGCAACTCGCGGTTCAGGAAGCAACACGATTGTACAGGTGCGCGGTTGCAATTCGCAACGAGCTGCTGTTCGCTTCTCGCTGTTCGCCGTTAGCGAGAGTCGAGTTACCGTCGCAGCCCTGGTTCGATCTGACCATAGCGGTCCTTCGACTCCACGGCCGGAAGCGAAAGGGGAAGAGCGAAAGGGGGTTCCTCTAACTCGCCGCCTCGGCGGCCTCGCTGGCGCCTTGCGCGCCGTATTCCTTCAGCTTGTTGTGCAGCGTCTTCAGGCTGATGCCCAGAATTTCTGCGGCGCGAGTCTTGTTGTTGTTGGTGGCCTCCAGCGTTTTCAGAATGAGCAAACGCTCAGCCTCACCGACGGTGGTGCCGACTCCCAGACGTACGGCGTTCGCCTCCTGGACCGGGGCGCGTGGAATGACCTGGCCGAAGCCCGGGGGCAGGTGCTTCATCTCGACCATGGCGCTATCGCAAACAATCGCGGCGCGTTCCAGTGTGTTGCGCAGCTCGCGGACATTTCCCGGCCACGAGTATGAGTTGAAGGCGCCGCTTACCTGATCGCTAACGCCGGCAACGTTTCGGCTGTGCTTGTCGTTCATCTCGTTCAGCAGCGCCTGGACCAAGTCGGGCAAGTCTTCTTTGTGATCGCGAAGAGGAGGAAGGTGAATATTGAAGACGTTAAGGCGATAGTAGAGATCGTTTCGCAGCTGGCCCCGGGCCACCGCCTCCTCGGGCACCTTGTTGGTGGCGGCGAGCACGCGCACGTCGACGGAGGTCTCGCTCTTGCTGCCCAGGCGGCGCAGCTTGCGGTCTTCCAGCACGCGCAGTAGCTTGGCTTGCGTGGCAATGGGCATCTCGCCGATCTCATCGAGCAGCAGCGTGCCGCCTTCGGCCAGCTCGAAGCATCCGATACGGCGCTCCATGGCGCCCGTAAACGCACCCTTCTCGTGGCCGAAGATCTCGCTTTCAATCAGCGTCTCGGGAATAGCCGCGCAGTTGATCGCCACGAACGGCTTGCCTTTGCGATTGCTGAGGGAGTGAACGGTGCGCGCGACCAGCTCCTTGCCGGTGCCGCTTTCGCCAGTGATCAAAACCGACGCGGTGCTGGGCGCGACCATCTCGATCAGCCGGAACACCTCCTGCATGCGCTTGGAGGGACCGACCATGGCGCCCATGACGCCGATGTCGCGCAGTTTGCGACGGCTAGCTTCCAGTTCGCGCTCTGTGCCGCGGAGCCGAGAGGCATTTTGCAGGATGTTGCGCAGGCGGGTAGGGTTAACGGGTTTTTCTATGAAATCAAAGGCGCCGCGCTTCATGGCGCTTACGGCTGCGTCCACGCTACCCTGCGCGGTCAGCAGAATTACGGCCACCGGTTGCGGCTGGGCGGCGATATGCTCCAGCAACTGCATGCCATCCATGCGAGGCATGCGCAGATCGGTGATCACGATGCCGGGATTCCAGGCCTCAAGCGTCTGCATGCCCGCGACACCGTCAGCGGCGGTCTCGGTCTCGTAGCCCCAGGCCTGCACGAGCTCAGCCAGGCCGGTGCGCTCGTTTTCTTCGTCCTCGACGATTAGCACTTTTTCTTGCGCCATGAGAGCGTCCCAGCCATTCACAGCCGGCGTACTTCGTCCGGATGTTATCTTTCCGCAAGCCGCTTAGATGCGTGAGCGGCCTGTGGCGGCATTACCGAGATGGCGTCGGCAGCCCTGCCGCAGACCGGCGACGAGAAACCTTCGAATAAGGTATCACTTCCCCAAGCATCGAGGAGGCATTCGGCAAGATTTGTAGGACGGTGGCGCAGCGGCGATCGCTGTTGCGGGAACTTTCTGAGTAATCCGGTAGTAGCTGAATTCGAAATGTGGTCGCTTACGCTGCCAGGTGGAGCACGCCTTTGGGGCGTGCATATCGCCGCCTTAACCCGGCACCCGCTTTAGCCTGCGGTAGATCTAACCGTTACCTCAGCAGCACAAAGCGGGAACCTTTCCAGTGAAGTCTCAATGCACGCCTCAAGGCGTGCGCCACCCAAGACCCGTTGAACCCGATTGCAAATTGAGCCACTGCCGAGTCATCCGCTCGCCTTGACGCCGCTGCCGCGTCGCACATACAGTCGAAACTAGCTCAAAACGCTAAACTGGAAACTCGAAAGCGCATTGGAAACACTGATCGGTAAGAGCATTCTGCACTACACCATCGTCAGGCAGCTGGGCTCCGGCGGTATGGGAGTGGTGTACGAAGCCGAGGACAGCCGCCTGGGCCGGCATGTTGCGTTGAAGTTCCTGCCGCGGGAGCTGGAGCGTGACCCGCGTGCGCTGGAACGCTTCAAGCAGGAGGCGCGCGCCGCCTCTGCGCTCAACCACCCGAACATATGCACGATTTACGCTATTGAGGAGTGTGAGGGCCAGAGCTTCATCGCCATGGAGCTGCTGGAGGGCCAGAACCTGAGTGACAGAATCGAGGGCCATCCCCTGCCACTCGAAAAGATCCTCGACATCGGCATTCAGATCACCGATGCGCTCGACGTCGCGCACGGCCGAGGCATCGTTCATCGCGATCTGAAGCCGGCAAACATCTTCATCACTACGCGCGGGCAGGCCAAGATTCTCGACTTCGGACTGGCGAAGCTGATGCAGGAGCGTCGCGTGGCCCTGGAGACGGTTGCCAGCAACGCTCCGGCCACGGCCATGCTCACTTCGCCCGGCACGGCTGTGGGCACCGTTGCCTACATGTCGCCTGAGCAGGCCCGCGGCGAAGAGCTCGACGGGCGCAGCGACCTGTTCTCGTTGGGCGGCGTGGTCTATGAGATGGCCACCGGCGCGATACCGTTCGAAGGCAACACCTCTGCGGTCATTTTTCAAGGCATCCTCGACCGCAATCCGCGGCCGGCAAGGGACCTGAATCCGGCGCTGCCGCTTAAATTGGAAGAGATCGTCGACAAGGCGCTGGAGAAGGACCTGGAGCTGCGTTACCAGAGCGCGGCGGAGATGCGCGCCGACCTGAAGCGGCTGAAGCGTGACAACTCGGGACATGTCTCGCGCGCAAGCACGCCGGCCATGATCACGGAAACAGGTTCCACTGCGGTCGCCGACCGCGGTACTCGCGACACGAAGGCCGATGCCGTGCGGCGACGCCGCATTGGCGGACCTATCATTCTGACCTTGAGCCTGATCATGATTGCGCTCGGCTCATATGGGCTGTTCAAACGCTTTCAGCAATGGCGAGGCGACTCCGGCCCGATTCCGTTCGAGAACATGCGGATGGAGAGGCTCACTAACTCCGGCCATATTGTGCTGGCCACCATCTCGCCTGACGGCAAATATGTGGTCAATGCGGTGGATGAGGGCCAAGGCCAGCAGAGCCTATGGATGCGCCACATCGCCACCGGCAGTAACGCACAGATCATGCCTCCGTTCGAAGGGCACTATGGAGGGTTGACCTTCACGCCCAGCGGCGACTTTCTGTATTTTGTCCGGCGGGAGCCGCAACATCCCGGAGTGGGTTTCCTGTACCAGATTCCGGTGCTGGGCGGCACGCCACGCAAGCTGGTCGATGACGTGGACAGCGCCGTGAGCTTCTCGCCCGATGGGCAGCGGATGGTTTATCTACGCAACAGCGATAGCGACGCAAGCTCGTCGGTCATCGTCGCGAATGCTGATGGCACAGGCGAACGCGTACTCGCCAAGTTGCCTCTGCCGGGCTATCACGATCCAGCCTGGTCGCCTGATGGTAAGTGGATCGCAGCGTCGGAGGTTTCCCCAGGCAGCCAGGATTCGGGGCGCATTGTGCTCCTCGATCCGCAGTCGGGCAAAGAGAAAAACGTGTATGCCGCCCCGGCGACCATTCAGAAACCTACGTGGATGCCCGACAACAAGCATCTGCTGGTGATCTTTCATGACATCTCCAGCGACTGGAACGGCCAGGTGGGCGAGGTCGCAATTGCCGCCGGCAAGCTGCATCGCATCACCAACGATCTCAACGCTTACAGTAGCCTGACGCTTGGCGTTACTGCAGATGGCAAGCAGCTCATCGCCGTGCAGATCACGCCGGAGGCGGGCGTTTTCACCATGTCCTCCGACGCCAATCCCGCCAGCCTGAAGCAGATTGATAATCATGAAGACGTTGGCGTGCGCTGGTTGCCCGACGGAAGGCTGCTGACCATGGATTACAGCGGCCACATCGCGGTGATGAATAGCGACGGGAGCAGTCGATCCATCGTTTACCAGCAGCACCTTCCCATGGCCGGGCTGTCTGTCTGTCCCGACGGCCAGCATGCGCTGTTCAACATGCCTAACCAGCAAACCAAGGCGCTGAACATCTGGAAGCTGGATGTGCAGAACGGCTCGGTCACCGCGCTGACCAAAGGCAAGATCGACCAGAATCCATCCTGCGCGCCCGACAGCAAGAGTTTCCTCTACACCACGTTCGACAAGGGCAAGCAGGTGCTGATGGAGATGCCTTTGGATGGCGGGCAGCCGAGACAAATCAGCCAGCGACTGGCCGAGTTTGGTGTCTTCTCGCCCGACGGACGGCAACTTGCAGGGCTGGTGGTCGAAGGCACGGGTGTCAACTCGATGCCTGCGGTTGGCATCTTCCCGCGCGAAGGCGGCCTGGCCGTAAAGACATTTCCGACGGCGCGCTCGATCGCGGGCTATTTCCAATACTCCGCCGATGGCCAATCGCTGTTCTACCCTGTGGCCGAGCGCGGCGTGTCCAACATCGTGAACCAGGCGATCGGCGCAACCAGCGTTAGCCCGCAGACCCGGTTCGACAAGTACACCATCTACGGTTACGACTACGACTGGAAGAACAAGCGGCTGGCACTGGCGCGCGGGCGGAACAACACCGATGCAGTTTTGCTGACGCAACAGCAGGGGCAGTAGGGCATTCGCCGGAAACGTAGGAGAGGCGAGCTGTCGGCCGCGGTGCATAATTGCTGCTATTGAGCCTGATAGAACCAACTACTCATTCCCTATCCACTGTCCTTCACCGTTATCCCCAGCACCTTCATCTTGCGGTACATGTGGCTGCGCTCGAGGCCAAGCACTTCGGCGGTGCGGCTGACGCTGCCCTGGTTCTCGTCGAGCTTTTTCAGGATGTAGTCGCGTTCATAGGCAGCCCGTGCCTGGTGGAGGCTGGAGAAATCGCCGGCGGCGCGGCGGCCGCCCTCGCGATAGATGAGCGTCGGCAGATGCTTGCGGTCCAGCTTGTTGACGGTCGGATTCATGATCACGATGCGTTCGATCAGATTGCGCAGCTCGCGAACGTTGCCCGGCCAGGAATAACGTCCCAGCGCTACTAGAGCTTCGGGCGTCATTTCCTTGGGCCGCTGCCGATAAGTCTGGGAAAACTCCTTCAGGAAATGGCGCGCCAGGAGCGGGATGTCTTCCTTGCGCTCGCGCAGCGGTGGAACGTAGAAGGGAATTACGTTGAGCCGGTAAAAGAGATCTTCGCGGAAGTTGCCTTTCGTGATCTCCTCTTCCAGATCTTTATTGGTCGCCGCGATGACGCGCGCGTCAACGGTAATGGGCCCTTCCTCGCCTACGGGCGCGAAGCGGCCTTCGTCGAGGGTGCGCAAAACCTTCGACTGCGTCTTTAAGCTCATATCGCCGACTTCGTCGAGAAACAGGGTGCCGCCGTCCGCCTTCTGGAACTTGCCTTCTTTGTTGGAAGTCGCGCCCGAAAAGGCGCCCATGCGATGCCCGAAGAGCTCGCTCTCGATCAGGTCTTCGGGGATGGCGGCGCAATTTACTTCAACATACATCGCATCCTTGCGCAGGCTCTGGGCGTGAATGGCGCGTGCAACCAACTCCTTGCCCGTTCCCGATTCGCCGTAAATCAGCACGCGGCCATTGGTCGGCGCCATCAGCGCAATCTGCTGGCGCAGCGCTTTGATCGGGATGCTGTCGCCCACGATGACGCTGCGCGCCTGAAACTGCCTCCTGTAATCGAGGTTTTCGCTGCGCAGCCGCTTGGCTTCAATGGCATTCTTGACCACGATGAGCGTGCGCTCGATGGAGAGCGGTTTTTCAAGGAAGTCGAAGGCTCCAAGCTTGGTGGCGCGCACCGCCTGTTCAATATTGCCGTGCCCCGAGATGATGATCACCTCAGGATGGTCCTCGCGCTCCACCAGCTTCTCCAGGGTCTCCAGACCATCCATGCCGGGCAACCAGATGTCGAGCAGCACCACGTCGGCTGATTTTTGACGCAATAACTCGAGGCACTCTTCACCGCTTTGTGCCAGCAGGGACTTATAGCCCTCGTCGGCCAACACCCCTTCCAGCGTGCTGCGGATTTGCGACTCGTCATCGACAACCAGAATGGTATGCATGGGAGAACGGCCGAGGCGGCGGCGATCGCCGCATCGACACGATACTTAACTTTACTCTAGGCGGGAGCGTGAATGGCGGCGATAGGCGCAGGCGGCCGGCGCTGCGCAAGGCTAGTCAAAGTGGTCCTGCCCGCTCGGGTCCCGCTTCAGCTGCCGCCTGTAGAGGTAGTAGAACGGCGCGCCCAGCAGCGCGATCCCAATCCCGATCAGCGACTCTTTGGGACGGGTTACCACCGAATTGAGCGCCCACGCTCCGGCAAAGATCACATACAGCGCAGGCAGGTAAGGGTACCCGGTGCAGCGATAGGGACGTGGCACCTGGGGCCGGGTGCGGCGCAGTACGAACAGTCCAACCACGGTTGCAGCGTAAGAGACAACCTGCATGAACATCACATAGGTGTACAGCTGGTCGAATGTGCCGCTGAGCGCGAAGACGAGGCCCAGCGCACTGAGGGCGACCAGGCTGACTGCCGGCGTGCGATAGCGCGGATGCAGGTTGCCCATCGAGTGAAAGAAGACGCGGTCCCGTGCCATGGCGAAGGGCACCCGTGCGCCGCTCAGCACCATGCATGACAGCGCGCCAAAGCAGGAGAGCGCAATGGTCGCGCTGAGCCATCGGCCGGCGCTGGAGGAGAACAGCACGACTGCTGCCGCTTGCGCGATTGTCTCTTCTTTCGCAATCTGGGTGATCGGCATCGCGTAGAGATAAACGGCATTGATCATCAGGTAGATCAGTGAAACCAGAAGCAGACCGAACACCAGGGAGCGGGGCAGCACGCGCTGGGGATCTTTGATCTCGCCCGCCACCCAGGTCACGTACACCCATCCATCGAAGGCCCAGAAGACGCTGATCAGGGCAATGCCGAATCCTGAACACATCTGGCTGAAGGTGAAGGGCTGACCGGCGGAGACGCTGATCGCATAGTTGGACCAGTGTCCATGACCGACGGCGAGGCCCAGCAAGACAAACGCGCCAATAGCGACAAACTTCGCCCAGGTCGCGACGTTGATCAGCGCCGAGCCGCGCTTGAGGCCAATCACGTTGACGGCGGTCAGCAGCACAATGGCGCATACAGCCACTACGTCGCCGCGCGTCAGCGTCCAAGCACCGAGCTTGACGATTGCAGCGTGGGCGGCGACAACAGGAAAGAAAGCGCCCAGGTAATCGGCGAAGCCGACGGCCAGCGCAGCGATGCTGCCGCTCTGAATCACGGCGAAGACCATCCAGCCAAAGAGGAAAGCGGGAAATTCCCCGAACGCCTCGCGCAGGTAAACATATTGGCCGCCGGCTTCGGGATACATCGCCCCCATTTCGGCGAAGGCAAAGCAGGCCAGCAGCGAGATCAGGCCGCCAGCGAACCATACTGCCAGGAACAGCAGCGGCGTGTGAACGGCGGCGGCAATCGGGCCGGCGGTCAGGAAAATCCCCGATCCGATGATGCCACCAACCATCAGCAGCACCGAGTCGGTCAGCGACAAGCCGCGAAGCAGGGAAGTAGTGCGGATTCCGGTTTCCTGCGCGGTTGTGGCCGGGTGCGCCATGTCAGCCGATACCGAGATCCTCAGGCAGCTCCAGCGGCGTACCGCAGGCGCGGCAGATGATGGCAGCACAGTCGCCGCAGGTAAGCGGATCGCTGACTTCGCGCGCACAGGTGGGGCAGTAGAAGGTTCCACGATGCTCGCCATTGGCGGGTGGCTGCGGGGTTTGAGCCATAAGTTCCCGCGACTGTACCATAAAGTCGATGGTGGCGGTTGATGCTGTAGTGTTCGTCAGGGACGCACGGAGAGCACGGAGGAATGAGGAACTCTTTTCTCCTAGCCGAAACTCTAAGGTTCGACACTCACAGACAGATTGCTATGGGTAAGAACACCATTCGATCCTCTGTGTTCTCCGTTCCTCCGTCGTAAAACCACGACCGTCACTTGATACCAGACCAATGAGGAGCGCATGACCGATCACAACATACTTTCCACCGATGAGCAGATGCGGCGCGAGTTTAACCAGTGGGCCGAAGCCGGCAAGGGCGAAGAGATGGAGCACCATCACATCAACATTACCCAGCAGACGCTAGCGCTCATGCATCTGCGGCCGGGGCAACGCATCCTTGACCTGGGTTGCGGCGCCGGATGGGCAAGCCGGCTGCTGGCTCAGCTGGTCGGCGGCGGCGATCCGCCGGGGCAGGTGGTTGGCCTGGATGTTTCCGATGAGATGATCCGTCGCGCCCGTGCCACGTCGACGCAGTTCGACAACCTGCTGTTTGTCGTCGGCTCAGCGCTGCAGATTCCCTGGGAGGAGGGTTTCTTCGACAAGGTGCTGTCGGTGGAATCGTTTTATTATTACGGCGATCAGGACCGTGCGCTCGACGAGTTGTTTCGCGTGCTCGCGCCCGACGGGGAGCTCTACATCCTAATCAATCTTTACCGGGACAATGCCTATTCTCTGCGTTGGGTCGAGGAGTTGAAGGTTCCGGTGCAGGTGCGCTCGGAGCAGGAATATGTCGAGTTGCTGAAGGGGCACGGGTACGATGACGTGCGCGCCATGCGCGTCCCCGATCTCACGCCTACTCCGGACGAATACAGCGGCAGATGGTTCAAGGACGCCGAGGAGCTGCGCGATTTCAAGCGCATCGGCGCGCTGCTGCTGATTGCGCGCAAGCCGGTGTGAACAGGCACACCGCAACGCTCCCGGGCGGCTTGAAAAACGTATCCACCACGGGCGCACGGAAGACGCGGAATTTCGGAAAGCTGGTTCTGCTCGCGCGAGTTTCTGCGATGACGACAACTGCCGGCGCTAGGAAACAGGCGCTAGAAACAATAATCAAATTCCGTGCTTCCGTGCTGCAATAGCCCGCACTACAGGCTCCCCCGTCCCGGGCCAATGTGAATGCTGCCGTTCACGTTTTCGAGTTCGACCTTGATGCCGCCGCTGCCCAGGGTGCCTGACATACTCTTGCCCACAAAGTGTCCCTTCACGGTCAGCGGAAAGTCGGTCGAAATACCGCCATTGACGCTGTTGGCGCTGACCTCGGCGTTCGGCGATTGCGGCAGCCGCAGATCAATGGAGCCGTTTACCGACTTCAGCGTGATTTCACGCACGTTGTTCAGGGAGGTGTAGTCCGCTTCCAAGGCACCGTTCACGGTTGCCAGGTCGGCCGTCCCCACCAAGTCGCTGGCGCGTAGCTTCCCGTTCACCAGGCTGGCGTTCACCTCACCGGTAAGCTTCTGTACGTCGAGCGAGCCGTTTACCAGGTTGACTTTGTCGATGCGCGCGCCCTGCGGGACGTGCAGCGTGTAATGCACCGAGCCGGGGTTGTTGTTGGTGTGGTTGGGATACTTGGTTTCGATGTCGACCGAGTTGCTGCCGGCGTTCACCTCGATCTGCATGCTATCCAGGCGCTGCTGATCGGGCGCGCTCTTCACCGCGTCAATCTGGACCTCGTTACGGGACCAGCCGGTGATCTCGACGTCGCCGTTGATGTTGCTGAGAGCAACGCTGCCGTCAGCAGAGAGCGGGACGGTGCGATGGAACTCCTGCGTGACATTGGCAAATGCCGGCAAGGTGGCTAGCAGGGCAAAGGCTGCAGGGAGAGCGATGAGCGTCATTCGGCGCTGAGAACGAAAAGCGGGCATAGTACCTCCTGTCGCGAATGGACCGCGACTAGCTTCGGAATCCGACTCAAACGGGGATACGAAAGCCGGGCCTCGCCGGTTCACGAAATCGGAGCTGACGTTACAATCGAGATGTTGCCGGATATCCCTACCGTTAGCGTGACCGCGACCGTCCTCAACGAGGCCGACGATATTGACGCGCTGGTCTCTACGCTGGCCGAGCAGACGCTCCGGCCGGAGGTGATCGTGGTCGACGGCGGATCGACCGATGGGACCTGGGAGCGGCTGCAGGCCGCCCAATTCAAGTATCCCGGGCTGGTTGCCATACGGGACGAGAGCTGCAACCTTAAAGCGTCGCGCGGGCCGATTGCCCGAGGACGCAACGTTGGCATCGCCGCCGCGCATTCGGAGATTATCGCCTGCGCCGATTGCGGCTGCGTTTACGATCCCGAGTGGCTCGATCGGCTCACCGCGCCCATCCGCAACGGCGATGCAGAATACACGCTTGGCGGCTCGTGCTTCGATCCGCAAGATCAGACGATGTGGGACCTAGCGTCGGCCCCGTTCTTTGGGTTGAAGCAACGCGCGGACGGCACCACCAGGTCCTGCACAGCACGATCGATGGCATTCCGCAAGGAGCTGTGGCGGCGCGTGGGCGGCTTTCCGGAGACGAGTTTCCTTGGAGAAGACACTAGCTTCGACCTACTCGTACGCAAGTTCGTGACGCCAGTGTATGCCGAGCGCGCGCAGGCCATCTATCGTCCTCACCACACGCTGAAAAGCGCGCTGAGCATGATGGCGCGTTACGGCGTTGCCGACGGGGTGCTAGGCACGCGGCGGTCGCGGCTGCTTCGAAATAGCCTACGCTGCGCGGCCGAGGTCGCGGCTGTGCTGCTGCTTCCGCGCACCGCGATTCCGCTGCTTTGCATGCTGCTGCTGGAAATTTATTTCGCGTTTCGTCTGGATTGGCGCAGCTTCAGCAGGCACGCCGGGCCGCGCGCCTATGCCGCCCGCCTGCTGTACTCGCTCGCAGTACCGTGGATCGCCGCCTGGAACCAGGCTGTCGGCGAGCTGACCAAGACCAACCA
>DASRGM010000054.1:0-4058 GCA_035651035.1 Terriglobales bacterium | reverse complement strand
CTCATCGCAAGCTGCGTGAACAAGGCTTCCACGTCGTCCGCGTTTGGGAGCACGAGTTGAAAAAGGGCAAGTGGCTGCAACGTCTCCGCGCAACCATGACGAGAATCAAGAATATTGAGAGCATCTTACAGGCGGTATAATTGATGGTTGCGAGAGCAATAAGGTTTCAGTCATCGCAGTATGCAGGCGAATCGAACTACTCCCAGGGGTCTTCCTCCAGTTCGACCTCAATATCGGCCCGCCGCGCCTCGGAGCTGTAAACATCCGCAATGTCTTGTAACAGAGCAGCCGTGCGCGGCCATTGGTCTCGAACCATTGCAGCGTAGCCTTGGTACAGTTGGACAAGTTGGCGTTCTTGCCCGCCACCTTCGGCAATGGCTTTGATCCAGCCACCCCGCTTGTTGTAGACACCCGTGATAAACCCTCGGTGTAATACCTCGTTGCTCTGCTCAAGCACTTCTCGAACCGGCGTCGCAGGCCAGCTGCCATCCGCATCATATGGCGCGGCACTGAGAACTTTCCCAATCATGCTATCAGCGACTCTGCCTCTATTGGCAGCCTGCGCAGCCTCCTGCGCCTGTTGCACCCAAGTATGCAGAGCCTCAGCGCTGACTGTCCCATCGTCTTGTGTGCCGGGTACCAGTCGCCAGGAATCAAGCAGACTATACGCCAGGCGTGCCCGGCTTGCATCGATTTCGGTCAGTTCACGCTGCTCTTCATGTTCGGCCCGATAAAGCAGGCTCAACCCCTGGACAAAAAAATCGGGATTGCGTAACAATTCGCGATGGAGCAGTTTCGGCCCGCGCGGCTCGTGTTCAAGAAATGGTAAGAGTGCGAATTCCAGCGCCGCAATCCGGGACGCATCGACTTCGCCAGACGCTTCAATGGCATCGAGAATGTCGCCTGCTTCGTGCAGCAGCGTCTGCAAATCGACATTCGGCTCTGGTGCCGTTCTCACCGTCTGTTCGAGAACCTCAGTCATCAAACTTGCAGACAGGTTTGCCTCTGCGTTGTTGTGACGCATTGCGACAAGATCAAGCGAGGCGTGCGGGCGATTATGGTCAAGTAATTTGCGAACCGCCCGGTTACAATCAGCCGCATCTACTCGCCAGGCTGGAACCTTTGACCAGTATGCGTACTGTGTTTCAGGGCTCATTGTTTCGGTAGTGGCCTTATCTAAACTGATGCAAGACAGCCAGCCTGCTCCAATTGGCGATTATAGTGTTCAATGAACAGGCGGATGCGCACTTCATGCCAGTGTTTGTCTTTACTGAACGACAAGGTGCGGCGCACCAGATTGGCACAGCGCTGGCGCAACGTATTATTGAAGCGCTCGATATGTGCGGTTTCACCTGTTTCTTTGCCAACGGGGCGATGCCGTTTGGCGGGCAGCACTTTGGCATATGGCTCCCAAAAATCGCTGTAGCAAATCGCGCGTTTGCGATAGTCCGGTGGGAGCGATTCCCAGAGTTTGCGACAGGTCTCACTGCTCCGATCACCAAAGGCGAGACCGACGACTCGGCGTGTTTGGCGTTCCAAGGCGAGCCAGATCCAAACCTGCTTCCCTTTGGAGCCAACAAATGACCAGATCTCATCAAGTTCAAGGATGGGTCGTTCGGCCAGAGGCTGGATGGTCTGGCCAATTGGCGTCACAACTTTTTTTTAGGATGGCGGCAACCGTCATGCGACTCATCCCGGTGGTACGGGCAATCGCGCGTTGCGAGAGCCGTTCGAGATGAAGTTTTTCGATCGTCGCCCGTTTGTGGGCGCGTTCTTGATCTTTGGTATCAAGCGTGCCATAGGCATTGCAGTCTTTACAATGGAATTTCTGCTGGCCGGTTGCCGTGCGACCGTTTTTGCGCAAATTGATCGAGCCGCAGCGACGGCAGTGAAAAGCGATCATAGGTGTTCCTTTTTCGTACTGGTTCACCCACCATGATACCATGATCAGTTTCGCTTAGACCACTACCGGCTCGGAATACGTTGGTTGGGTCATAGATATTCTTCATTTCGACCAGGCGCTTGTAGTTTTCGCCGTATGCCGGTCGCACACGCGCGGCTTCGTCGGCGGCCATGAAGTTGACATATGTGCCACCGCTAGCGAACGGCCGGAGCGCTGCCCACGCCTCACACGACCAGGCGATGTGCCGATCAGCCGGGCCATCAGTCCAGTGGGCGATAAACAGCGGCAGGTAATACTCGCCGCGCAGAGCGAAGGCGGTGGCGTCGGGCGCGACGCGGCCGGCGGCGCCGTGCAGATGCTGGATCAGCACCAGCGAGTACGGTGAGCTTGGCGCCGCGCCTGCCGCGACGATTGCGTCGATGGCGTCGTCGGTCAGATGCGGCACCGAGCAGCCCTTTTCGTAGTAGTGGTGGCCGGGCGGGTTGGCGGCGTCGAGCAGCTGAATGACATCGAGATAGTCCATCGGACCAATCGTGTCGACCAGCGGCAGGCCAAACTGGCGCAGCGGCGCGACGATGCGCTCGCCCGCATCCAGCGAGCCGGAGTAGCACGCGATCATCGCCACGGCCGGGTGGCCGTCCGGCGAGGTGAGCAGCGCCGCGTAGACGGTTAGCTCGTCGGGCGCGCTGGCCGTGAAGTCGCGGTAGAAGCGCAGCAGCTCCTTCGCCCGCGCCATCGGGTGGATTACCATGCCAGCCAGCACCTTGCCGAGTGGGTGCAGCTGGTACTCGAACTGCGTGACGACGCCGAAGTTGCCGCCGCCGCCACGCAGCGCCCAATACAAGTCCGGGTTTTCAATGGCGCTGGAGCGGCGTACTTGACCATCCGCAGTCACAATCTCGAACGATAGAACGTTGTCGCATGCCAGCCCGAACCTGCCTTCCAGCCAGCCAATGCCGCCGCCGAGCGTCAGGCCGGCGATGCCGGTTTCCGAGACCACGCCGGTGGTGGTAGCCAGCCCATGGACCTGGGTGGCTGCAATCAGGTCTTTCAATGTCAAACCTGGCTCAGCACGCGCAGTTCGGCGAGTTGGATCGACCACAATGCCGCACATCTGCGACAGGTCGATCATCAGGCCGCCATCGCACACCGCGAAGCCGGGCGTGCTGTGGCCTCCGCCGCGCACCGATACCTGCAAGCCCTGGCGCCGGGCAAAGGTGATGGCGCGGACGACATCGTCGGCGTCGGCACAGCGGACGATCAGCGCCGGCCGGCGGTCGATCATTCCGTTCCAGACCTTGCGCGCCGTGTCATAGCCAGCGTCGCCAGGCCGGATGAGCGTGCCGCGCAGGCTCGTGGCGAACCCCTGCAGCGCCGCGCTATCGAGGGCTATCGTCGCTTGGATGTGTGTGAGCATCGTTCGCTCCTTATGATCGGCACTACACTTCGGGATCCAGATACGCCAGAAGCACGTCCACGTCGATCCGCTGGTTGAAAATACGCAGCTGGCCGTCGACGCGGGGCCATTCGCTTTCGGGCCGGTCGTAGTACAGCTCCAGCGGAATGCCGTCCGGGTCGCGCAGATTCACCGCCTGGCCGATGCCATACTCGTGGCATGTATCGATCGGGTAGCCGCAGTCGAGGACGTGCTTCACCGCGCGGGCCAGCTCCTCGCGGCTGGGGTACACGAACGCAATATGAAACAAACCAGCCTGCTGCGATGTCGGCGGAACGACCCCTGGGAACTCGGCGAGAGCGACGCGGTGGTGATACTGGTTGGCCGAAAGAAAGGCGACCTTGCGGGGTGTCGGATCGCCGCGCATATCCTGGTTGACCTGCAACCCCAGAATATCGCGGTAAAAAGCCAGCGATCGTTCCAGGTTGGCGACGCGCAAATGGACGTGGCCCACGTGCGTGGCGGGGTGCACGCGATACGCTGTCGTCGTGCCGGTCGCTTCTGATAGGCTCACAAGAACCTCCTTACTCGTGGACGCCTCGGTATGGCCCTTGGCGAGAGCATAGCAGAAAGCGATCGGCTTGCCATGCCGGAAACTACCCATGTTTATGCGCAGCGAGTATGTAGATTGCGCGTATCGGAGATATGTAGAGGATGGATGCCGATCAACGGCGCCGTATCTGACAGTGCACAAAAAGC
>DASRGM010000053.1:0-43600 GCA_035651035.1 Terriglobales bacterium | reverse complement strand
CCAGTAAAGTCGCCGATCAGAAAGATGACCGTGTGGCCCATGTCCTGAAAATGTTTGAGCTTGCGCATCAACACGGTGTGTCCAAGATGCAGGTCTGGCGCGGTTGGATCGAAGCCCGCCTTCACCCGCATCGGTTTGCCTGACTGCCGCGATTTCGCCAGCCGCTCGCGCAGATCGCTCTCGCGGATGATCTCGGCAGCTCCTTTGCGCAGGTAAGCTAGCTGCTGGTCGACTTCGGGGAACGAGGCCATAAACTCCGATTATAGGAGCTTCGCGTTGCAGGCAGTGAGCCGGGCGCCACAGGCTGCGTGCGTTTACATTCGCGCTTTCGCGATCCCAATCCGCCATGCAATGATGCTGCTGCGCCTTCACCGCGGAGTAACGATGACCAAGAACCTCTTCTATGCCCTGCTCTGTCTTAATGTCGTATTGGTTGCGTTCGGAGCTTATCCCGCGGCTGTCGCGCAAGAAACTGCTGACCGCGTGGATGCGGCGAACGACATCTCCGGTACCTACAGCTTTCTGAAGGAAGGTGAATACCTGCAGATCACCGTCGAGGATGGCAAGCTCTCCGGCTACATCTCGCGCTACGGCGATTCTGACAGCGACAAGGGCCAGTTCATCAATCAGTTCTTCGACAAGACCACTCTCGACGACAAGCGCCTCAGCTTCAATACCAAGACGGTGCACGGCGTCTCTTACGACTTCATCGGGGTGATCTCAACCACTCCGGGCAAATCGCCAGCGGAAGAGGGCTACCGCGTAATCCGCGGGAAATTAATTGAGAACACAACGGACGAGAAAGACAAAAAGAAGACGATGCAGCGGCAGGTTGAGTTCAAGTCGTTTCCCGCGGACGTGAATAGATAGTGGTCAGTGGTCAGTGAAAATGTCGCTGATTTCCTCGCAACGTCACAGGATTGAACTGGCCACTAGCCAGCTGGCCACCGCTTCTAGCTCTTCGCCTCCGGCGGTCGCACGGATTCGACCGGTGTTGAGGGCCCTCCGAAGCGTGTTTGTTGTGTTGAGGTGAGCAGCTCCGGTCCATAAGTGCCAGTGGCGCCTTTGCTTCGGACGGTGCCATCGTGCTTCTTCTCCATACTGTCCTTGAACTGCCGAAGTGCGCGCTCGATGTGCCCCTCCAGTTCGCCTGTGAAGGGGGAGAGCATCGGGCGGAGGAAGCGCAGGGGCGGTGCGTAGTTCATGTGCACGTGCACCAGAGTATCGTTGGCGATTGAGCTGAAGGTGACGCGACCGCTGTGCTGGGGACCGCTTACCGATTTCCATCCGATCGCCTGATAGGGCACCACCTGCGTGATCTCCGCCTCCCACTCGATCGGGACACCGTTGACATTGACTCGCCAACGCGAACGATCGCCAAAAGTGCGCACATGTTCGATGCTGCCGGTCATAGCAGCGAGGGCGTCAAGGTCGCTCCAAGTCTCCCATACCTCGACGAGCGGACTCGCGATCTGAATGCTTTTCTCCAGGCGAAGAATGCGGCTAGTTCCCCCGCGGCGCATTCGTGCCGTTGCCCACGCTCCTCCGGCAACAGCGGCCGCTCCCCAGGCAAATCCAATCCAAAAATTCCGGCGCTTCATGGCAGCTCCCCACCTCTCTAGATTCACGATTCGCGGCGCGCTGATTTCAGGCGAACACCACTGCCGTCCGCAATACGCGCAACCCAATTGGAGGAAACGCTCCTGCTGCAGGTTGCCAGCTCTCTCGCAGCCCTGGTGGCAACTTCCGGACGCCCCGGCGTATCCGTTAGGGATATTGCTGATTTGTTCCTCACCGGGGCGGGAAAACTACGGAAGACAGGAAGCGAGGTCAAGCGAGTGCGCAAACAACGATCCATGACGAGGGGATTTCTGACCGGGATGATTGCCGGCGTGGCGGCATCGTGGACGATGAACCAGTTCTGGGCGGTGAAGGCCAAGTTGCAGCAGCAGAACCAGCCCGAGGGTGAGCACCATCAGGAGCAGCAGCAGGAGCGCGAGTCGGAGTCGGAGAATCCCACGGTGAAAGTGGCGCAGGCGATCACACGCCCATTGCTGGGACGCGAGCTGACGAAGGACGAAAAGACGAGGGCAGGCTGGGTCGTGCATTACGCCTTCGGAGCCCTGATGGGAGGCTTATACGGACTCATGTGCGAAGCGACGCCTGCGGCCCATGCCGGCTTTGGAACCGTCTTCGCCACCGGCCTGTGGCTGGGTGCCGACGAAGCGGCGGTGCCGGCCCTGAAGCTCAGCAAGCCGCCGCGCGAATATCCGCTCGCTCAGCACCTCAGCGGGCTTGGCGCACATCTGGTGTACGGCGTTACCGCCGAAGCAGCGCGCCGCGGCTTGCGAGCGGCCTAGCGTGACGGGCGAGCTCCGCATCGGCACCTCGGGATGGCACTACCGCCATTGGCTGGGAACCTTCTATCCCGAGGATCTGCCCGCGACCCGCATGTTCGAGTACTATCGGCGCCACTTCGACACGGTCGAGTTGAATAACAGCTTTTATCGCCTGCCGACACCGGAGGCCTTCCTGGCCTGGCGAGACGCTGCCCCGCGCGGATTCCGGTTCGCCGTCAAGGGCAGCCGCTTCCTGACGCACAATAAGAAGCTGAAGGAGCCCGAGCAGGCGTTGCAGAACCTGCTGCCACGCGCAGAGCTGCTCGGCAGCAAGCTCGGCCCGATCCTCTTTCAGTTGCCGCCTAAATGGAAGGTTAACGTCGAACGGCTGGAGGATTTCTTGCGGGCGCTGCCGGCAAAGCACCGTTATGCCTTCGAATTTCGCGAGCCGACCTGGAACACGCAGGCGGTGTACGACACGTTGCGCCGCCATAACGCTGCGTATTGCATTCACGAGCTGGCGGGATTTCATACCCCAATCCTGGTCACCGCCGATTTCGCCTACGTGCGGCTGCATGGGCCCGGCGGCAAGTATCAGGGCTGCTACACCGATGAGAAGCTGCGCGAGTGGGCCGATCGCATCTTGGGCTGGAGCCGCGAACTCAAGGCGGTGTACGTGTACTTCGACAATGACGACTCCGGTTACGCACCTCGCAATGCGCTGGAGCTGAAGGAACGGGTATCGCGGCTGGCTAGGTCGGCCTAGAGGTGTCCGGCAGCCGCGGCCATAGTGCTGCCGCGGCGCTGACGATCGGAACCGCCGCCTATTGAACGCTTGGCTGGCGGATCTCGTTCTGCGCAAGCTTCTCTTCCAGGTAGGCGACGTGGCCATCCTCTACTTGGGAGAGGTATCGAAAGATGTCCTGCAGCGCTCCCCTCGCCGTCTGCTCCACCAGTTTGGCGTAGAACTGTTGCGCGGCCAGCTCAGCGCCCAAGGCCACATTTAGCGCCCGCAGGCGCGCAGGCAAAGTGCGGTTGCTTGCGCCAAAGATGTCGCCGTCGTCGAGCTTCGGTACCTCGACGATCTCCGAAAGCTCCCGCTCGCTGATGGAGCCGGTGCGATCGCCATAGAGCTCCTCATAGCGCTGCCGCAGCTGCCAGGAGTGGTGCCGCTCCTCGATGGCCATCTCCCAGAAGACCGATGCGATCTCCAGAGATTCCGAGTCGGCGAACTCGGTGAACATCTCGGCAAAGCGGTGGTAGAGCTCCGCATTGCGGTCTTCGATGGAGATGGCGACCTGCAAGACCTCTTGCGGGGTGAGTGAGGCAAAGCTGCGTTGCATGGGCTACTCCGCGCGGATCGTATCGGGGAATTGTACCCGGAAGGCAACGCAATAGCAGCAAAGGAAGCAGCGGTTCGGGCCCCATGTTCCAGAAACGGAATCAGCCCGCGACGGCCGTGACACTCGTTGTATCGATATTTGCTTTGGCCCGATCGGCTTCGATCTTCGCAATCGTGCGCTTCAGCCAGTGTTTGACGTTCTCGCGCAGCTCCTCCTCCGTTTGATTGGGAGTCGCGATCGTCACGCCGCGACGATTCAGCGGAATGTGATGGCAGGGCACATCGTCTGTGCGGTACTTCTCCGGAACGAAGTCGTAGAGCAGGCACTCGCGGCAGGCATGGGGCCGTGTCGGGTCGCCATGGTTAGGGCAAGTGAGCGAGTCCTGAAAGATCGAAGCCGGTCCCCATGGCGTGCTGTACCAGTTTCCATAGCCGCCCTGCTCGAGAAAATTCAACTCGTACCGCAACACTTCCAGCACATCACGCTTGTCTTCCGACATGATCAACTCCTTGGGTTAAGGGGGACCTACCCGCTCTCGACCGTAATTGTGGTCTGAAGACGCACAGGCCTGCTGTGATCTACCTCACGGGGAAATGTGATTGCCGCAAGGCTTCAGCGTCCGGCGGGTGCTTCAGCGGATCGGCACCGAAACTTCTGCCGCGGCTTACCGCCTTCCGAAGGCGCCGGGCCTAACGGCACCCCGTAGTTCATCCCCCATGTGGCGGCCGGTTCGAAGTCCCTTGTCGCGTCGTGTTTCCGTGGCCCCATTCTCGCGTTACGATAGAAAGATGGAATCCGAACGATGAAAACAACTCTTATTAGCTCCTCGCCCTCCCAGCTTGAAACCGAATGCCTCGTCGTCGCCATCGTGGACAACGCGGCAGAACCCAAGAACGACGGCAAGGCCGCCAAGCCCAAACCTAAACTGCTGACCGATGACAAGAACGTGATCAATGCCGCGGCGGACCTGATTGCCTCCGGCGAGGTCACGGGAAAAGTCCTGGAAACGACGCTTCTGCACAAGCCGGCGAGGCTAAAGGCCAAGCGCCTGCTGCTGCTCGGCGGCGGCAAGGCCAAGAGCTTCTCGTCGGCGGAAGTGCGTAAGCTCGCTGGCGCGGCGGTGCGCACGTTGAAGGCGAAAGGCGTTAAGTCATTCGCCATCATCGCGCCAAGCGGTGTGGCCGACGCGGTCAAGGCGATCGTCGAAGGTACCTATGTCGGCAACTTCGAGCCGAACTACTACCAAAGCGATCGCGATGATAAGAAAATCGACAAGCTGGTCATTGTCGCTAAGGGCGACGAGAAGGCTCTGAAACAGGCGGCCGACCAAGGACGCATTATCGGCGAGGCGCAAAACTTCACCCGCGACCTGGTCAACGAGCCTGGCAATCGCATGACGCCGACGATCCTCGCTGAACGCGCGCAGAAGATGTGCGCCGAAGTCGGCCTGAAGTGCGACATCTACGGAGGCGAAAAAATTCGCGAGCTGAAGATGGGCGCCTTCTGGAGCGTGGCGCAGGGCTCCGACGAAGATCCGAAGATGATCATTATGCGTTACGAACCGGGAGACGCGCCGGAGAAGCCGGTGCTCGGCCTGGTGGGCAAGGGCATTACCTTCGACAGCGGCGGCATCTCGATCAAACCGGCCGACGGCATGGAAAAGATGAAGTATGACATGGCAGGCGGCGCAGCGATGATCGGCGCCATGCGAGCCATCGCGCAGCTCAAGCCGAACCTGCGCGTCATCGGCATCGTGTGCGCCAGCGAGAATATGCCTTCCGGCAAGGCGCAGAAGCCGGGCGACGTGCAGATTGCCATGTCAGGCAAGTCAATCGAGATCATCAACACCGATGCCGAAGGCCGCCTGGTACTGGCCGACGGGCTGCACTACGCGCGCCAACTCGGCTGTACCCATCTGATCGACGCTGCCACGCTTACCGGCGCCTGCGTCGTGGCGCTGGGTATGGTGAATGCCGGCGTCTTCGCCAACGACGACGCTTTCTACAACGCCTTCAACCAGGCGCTGGCGAAGTCCGGCGAGAAGATGTGGCGCCTCCCCGCCGAGGACGATTATCGCGAGATGATCAAGTCCGATATCGCCGACATCAAGAACACCGGCGGACGCTGGGGCGGCGCGGTGACGGCGGCCATGTTCCTAAAGGAGTTCGTGGGCGATACCCCGTGGATCCATCTCGACATTGCGGGCGTGGCCTGGATGGAAGACAACAAGCCGTGGATCGCCAAGGGACCGTCGGGGATTGCCGTACGATCGCTGGTGGAGTTCGCGCGACAGTTCGCGGACGGCAGCGGTTCGGCGAGCGACGCAGCAACCGGCAAGGAGCACAGCGTCGCCGGGAGCAATGCCGCGCAGAAGCGTGCCGACAGCGGCGCGGGATTGTAACGGTTATCCGCCCTTATTAAGGAGTGCCGTCATTAAAGAGGGGTGTCATCGCACCGCCGGTGTTTGCCTGGCGCGGGCAGCGCCCGTAAACTGGAGGAACTGTTCCCTGCCAGTGCTGCCATCGCCGGCCTGGGCGATTGCCCGGCTCTATGCACCGGCGTCTGTCTCGTGGAGGTTCGACTGAAGTTTTCTCCTCGCATTCTTTGTGCCGCTTTGCTGCTGGTACTCGGCAGCGCCGCGGCGGCGCAATCGCGCGCCACGCTCGATGTCAACGAGACGATGTTCACCGTGGTCGCCGCTATGAACGTCTGCGGATACGACCAGGAGCTGGACCAATCGTCGCCCATTCGCGCCGAGGTGCGCGCCGACCTGGTGGAGGCTAGCAAGTCGGCGGCCGCAGCCTCGGCCGCCAAAGAGATGTGCCGCTTCTATCGCGATCACCAGCAGGGCGACATGGCGCATGACCTGGCGCAATACGTCTCCCTGGCGTTGAATCTCGGACCACCGCCCGGGTTCACACCGAAAGTTGCCGAGTCCGATCTGCCGCCTGACGCCAACTACGTTCTCGGCGTCGTTCCGCTGCTCCGGCTGTATTACACCGCCGCGAACCTGCACAGCATCTGGTTAAAGCATCAGCCGGAATACATTGCACTGATCGAGCAGTATCACGCGCCCGTAGCAAAGATGATCACCAGCACCGACAATTACGCGCGTATGCCGCTGTCGGGCTTTGCCGGGCGCAGCTTCGCGGTTTATCTGGAGCCGATGAGCGCTCCGGGGCAGGTAAATTCACGTAACTACCAGGATTCGTACTATCTGGTGGTCTCGCCCGCGGCGGCGAACCTGCACATGGACGCGCTGCGGCACACCTATCTGCATTTCGTGCTGGACCCGCTGGTGGCCCGGCGCGGCAGTTCGCTTGATCGCCTGAAGCCGATCCTGCTGTCGGTGCAACGTGCGCCAATGTCGCAGGAGTACAAGACCGATACGGGGCTGCTTGTGATCGAGTGCCTCATTCGCGCGATTGAGGCGCGCACGCCCTCCGATCCCAAGCTGCCGGAGAAAGACCGCCTCGACCTGGTGCAGAAGGATGAAGCCCAGGGCTTCGTGCTCACCGGCTACTTCTACAACCAACTGCGGGAGTTCGAAAAGAGCGGCGTGGGCCTGCAAACCGCCTTCCCGGATTGGCTGCACGGCATCGACGTCGATCGCGAGAAGAAGCGCGCCAGCCAGATCGCGTTTGCGGCGCAAGCTGAGCCCGAGGTGATGCAAGCCGCGAAACGCGCATCCCAGCAAAAGATTGATTTGGCGGAGCGAGCTCTGGCCAGCGGCAATCCCGGCGAAGCGGAGAAGCTGGCCCAGGACAGCCTGCAGGCCAATGAGGATCCGTCTCGCGCCTATTTTGTGCTGGCCAAGGCGGCAAGTTTAGCCGGCAAGATGCAGGACGCCCAAGCCGACTTCCAGAAAGCGCTGGACGCGGCCAAAGACCCGCACGTGATTGCCTGGTCGCACATCTATCTGGGGCGCATCCTCGATATACAGGAGGAGCGTGACGGCGCGGTGGCGCAATACAAGGCGGCGCTGGCTACGAGCGATGTGCCCGAGGACGCCAAAACAGCGGCCGAACACGGGTTACAGACGCCTTATCAAACTCCGGCAGCCAAACGCCAGGATCAGGACGAATAAATCGTGGCGGGCTCCGGAGCCGAAAGGTACGAAATCATGAGAACCACCGCACTGTTATCGGTGATGCTGCTGGTTGCGGCAATCGCCTTCGCACAAACCTCGAGCCCTACACCGCCTCCGCCGCAGAATCAGGCGTCACCGCAGAACGGCAATCCACCGGCATCCGGCAATTCGCCGACCCAGGCGCCGGGTACGCCAGCGCCCGCGGGCGGTCATCGGATGCTGCAGGCGAAGTCGCAGGACGAGATGAAAGCCTATCAGGATGCGACGACCAAGACCGATGCAGCCCAAGCCGAAGCCGCAGCCAACGATTTTGCCACCAAGTTCCCCGATAGCGAGCTGCGCGCGGCACTCTATATGCGTGCCATGAACATGTACGCGCAAGCCAACAGCAGCGAGAAGGTCATCGACATGGGACGCAAGGCAATTGCTGCCGATCCGACCAACCCCGTGCCGCTGATGGAGGTCGCCTCGACGCTGGCGGAGACCACGCGCGATACCGATCTTGACCGCGAACAGCGCCTGCAAGAGGCCGCGAAAGACGCTCACGCCGCGATCGACAACGTGGATACGGGTCTACTCGTGCCCGCCAACGCCGATCCCCAGCGGGTCGCGGGCGCGAAGCGAACCATTCTCACCAACTCCTACGACACTCTGGCGATGGTCGATATGAGCAGGAACGACTACGGCGCAGCCGTGGGCAATCTGCAAAAGGCAATCGAACAGAGCAAAGACAATCCTGAAGCCGTACTATACTTGCGGCTTTCGGTGGCGCAGGACAAGCTGGGACAATACCAGCCGGCGCTGGATTCGGCGAACAAGGCAGTGCAGCTGGCCAAGGACGGGACTCCCGCGCAAAACCTGGCGAAGCAGCAGCAGGAGCGGCTGCAGAAATTGATCGCTGGGCAAGGTCAGGCGCCGGGCAGTGCGCTGCCGGGTGCCGCGTCGCCCGCGCCAGGCTCTCCGGGCAATCCGCCACCGCTTCCCGGACAGTCCACCGCACCCAGCGCGCCCCGCTGAGTGCCGCTGTTTCGACGTATGAAGTCGATGCCCCACAACACGAGCTCGCTGGAGACCGCGCTGGGGCATACCTTCCAGGACCATGCGCTGCTGGAGCAGGCCCTCACGCACGCCTCCTACGCGCGCGAGGCGGAGTCGCAGCCGGCAGCGACTGAACATTCCGACAATGAGCAGATGGAATTCCTGGGCGACGCGGTGCTCTCCTTCGTGGTCAGCCAGGAGCTTTTTCGGCGCTTTCCGGAGTATCAGGAGGGCGAGCTCTCCAAATTGCGGGCCCACATCGTGAGCGCGCGCCGGCTCCTGCGGCCTGCGCACGAGTTACATCTGGGTGAGTACCTTCGCCTGGGGCGCGGCGAGGAGCGCAGCGGCGGCCGCAGCAAGAGTACCCTGCTGGTCGACACCCTCGAGGCGATCATCGCGGGTATTTTTCTTGATGCCGGGCTTCCGGCCGCGCATCAGTTCATCCTTCGGCACATCCTGGAGCCGGAACTGGCCGAAGTCACCCAGCACGGCAGCAACCGGCTTCCAGTCATGGACTACAAATCGGCGCTGCAGGAGGCGGTGCACGCCAGCGGACGCTCGCCGGCACGCTACGTAACGGTGAAAGAAGAAGGCCCCGACCATCGCAAGGTGTTCACGGTTGAGGCGCACATCGCGCCGTCTCCCGAGGGCGAGGAGGCCTTCGTCTGCAGTAGCGAAGGCAGCACCAAGAAAGCAGCCGAACAGGCGGCGGCGCGCCTTGCCTGGGAACGTCTACAATTGTCGCAGGGCCGCTCAGCAGTTGAAACGCCTGCTGCCGGGGCGACGCATTCCGAGCACTCATGACAGAAGCAGGCGCCCAGGAACAAACTACCCTCGAAGTCGAGACGCCCGCCGCGCCCTCGCCTCCATGCAATCCCAGCACCTTGTACTGGCTGCAATCGCTGGCGGGCACGATTGTCATCGCGGTTTTCGTGATCACCTTCGTCGTGCAAGCTTTTCAGATCCCCTCCGAGTCGATGGAGAAAACGCTACTCATCGGCGACTACCTGCTGGTCGATAAGGCGCATTATGGGCATTCGCGCCTGTGGAGCTGGCTGCTTCCCTATCGTCCCATCAAGCGCCAGGACATCGTCGTCTTCCGCTATCCCGTCAATCCGCGCCAGCATTTCGTGAAACGCGTGGTCGCGGTTCCCGGCGACCGGGTGCGCTTGGTGGACAAACATGTGTACGTGAATGGGGTGCGGCAGAACGATGCCTACGCGATTTTCAAGTCTGCGTGGCACGACAGTTTCCGCGACGAGTTTCCCGACGGCGGTCTCTATGGAGACCGGAACTCCGCACGATGGTTTGTGCAAGCAAAAAAGTTGACCGAGGACGGCGAACTGATCGTGCCCGAAGATTCGTATTTCGTGCTGGGCGATAATCGTGACGACAGCTACGACTCGCGCTATTGGGGCTTTGTTCCTAAGGAAAACGTGGTTGGCCGTCCGCTGGTGATTTACTGGTCGATGAACCGGAACGAAAGCACAGTAGCGGGCGCGCTGCCTTCTGATAAACTTTCGGGTCTGACCCTGAATATCACACAGTGGCTGAATGGCCTGCGGTGGTACCGCATGTTGCGGATTCCGCAGTGAAGGGCCGCGCGACGTTTGCTTGAGATCTGTAAAGCACGATCTGAGTAGTTCCCAGATCTTTGAGCCGTCTGGGCTTAGGCTTTGATGACACGGCGGGGCAAGAGTGTCGCCGACTGAAGTCGGCTCTTATCGGCACGACTGAAGTTGTGCCCTGTTACAAAACGGCTTCTGACGCGCGCTCATTTACCGGGCCTGCGGCTCTGCATTTGACTGATCAAGGAAGATCTATTGGCAACCACCAAGAAGTTGGCGAAAGCGGCGCCGCGACAGCCTGCGGAGACCCGGCAGCCTGCTAAATCCGCCAAGGACAACAAACCGGAGAAGCAGAAGGAGACAACTCCCGAGTTCATCGCCTCGATCGCCGTCGTATTGGTAACGGGTCTCTTCATCATCACCTTCACCCTGCAGGCGTTTACGATTCCGTCCAGTTCGATGGAGAACACGCTGCTGATCGGCGACCACGTGTTTGTCGACCGTATTCTGCTGGCGCCGATGACGAAATGGCTGAGCAAGCTGATTCCTTACCGCACGCCGCGCCACGGCGATGTCTTCGTCTTCCTATCCCCTGCGCAACCCGGCCTCTACATTGTGAAGCGGGTGATTGGACTCCCCGGAGATCGCATTCACCTCGAGAATGGCGCGGTGTATCGCAACGGCGAGCGGCTGAATGAGCCTTACGTCATCCGTAAAGGCGACTACCTGAACTATCGCGACAACTTCCCCAACGCTCCCGTCAGCGACTTCGAGGACGTCACACCGGAGTGGCGCGCCGAGCTTCCCTCCTTCATCAAGGACGGCAATCTGGTGATTCCGCCGAACAGCGTCTTTGCGATGGGGGACAACCGCGACGTGAGCTTGGACAGCCGCTATTGGGGCTTTGTGCCCTTCGAAAACGTCATTGGCCGCCCCATGTTCATCTACTGGTCGTTCGTTACGCCGCGAGACGAATATGAGCGCCAGACAATCGCTGACCGCCTGGGCTGGCTGGTCAATATCGTCGTTCACTTCTTTGACCAGACGCGCTGGTCCCGCATGTTCCACGTGGTGCACTGATGCGGCGCCGTACTTCGCGGCGGATGACGTGGGCAGTACTGCTGTTGTTGCTGCTGGCCTTGGTGCTGCCGCCATTCATCAACGTCAACCGTTACCGCAACCGCGTGATGGGCGCGATCGGTCGTGCCTTGGGACGGGACGTCACGGTTTCCAGCATCCAGCTCAAGCTCCTGCCTCGGCCCGGCCTGGTATTGAACAACTTCGTCGTGGCTGACGCTCCGGCGTACGGCGCCGAGCCCATGCTGCGCGCCAATACGGTGACCGCCTACATCCGCATCACTTCCCTTTGGCGCGGCCGCATGGAGATCGGCACGCTCGATCTCGATAACCCCAGCCTCAATCTGGTCCGGCGCGCTGACGGACATTGGAACCTCGAGGAGCTGCTGGAACGCGCCTCGCAGGCCAGTCCCGCGCCAACCGGCAATCTGCGCTCGACATCGCGGCCCCGCTTCCCGTATGTCGAGGCCTCCAGCGGACGCATTAACTTCAAGTTGGGCGAAGCCAAGAAACCCTTCGCATTTACGGACGCCGATTTCGCGCTCTGGGTGGATTCCGAAAGCTCCTGGGGAGTGAGATTGGAAGGGCGGCCGGTTCGCACCGATGTCAGCATCAACGACACGGGCAGGCTGAAGCTGGACGGGCGCTTTCAGCGGGCTGCGAACTTGCGAGATACGGCCGTCTATCTGCGCGTCAGCTTCAGCGATGGCCCGCTGGGACAAATTACCAAACTGGTTTATGGACGCGATCGCGGCTGGCGCGGCACTGTCGGTATCAGCTCGGTGCTGACCGGCTCCCCCGGCAAGCTGGAGATCACCGCCGATGGCCAGGTCGATGATTTCCGGCGCTACGATATCGCTTCCGGCGAGACTTTACGCCTGAGGACTCACTGCACCGGAACCTACGCCTATGAAGGAGATTCGCTTCACGATGTGAACTGCGAATCGCCCGTCGGTACGGGAACGCTGCGCGTGAAGGGGAACGCGGAACGGTGGGGAATGGATGGCTATGAGCTCGGAATCACGGGCGAGCACATCCCTGCTGAGCGCTTTGTGGCCTTCGCCCGGCATGCGAAGAAAGACTTGCCATCCGATCTGACCGCCACGGGAGAGGTGGAAGGAACATTCTCGGTGCGCGATTCTGCGGGCGCGCCGCCGCAGTGGTCGGGAGGCGGCAAAACCACCGGCCTCGCCTTGCATGCCGACGTTCTCAAGCAAGATCTGCAGCTCGGCGAGATCGAGTTCGGCATTCCTAGTCCGGAGATGATCAATCCCAAGCGGAAGCGCGCGGGCCGCCCTTCCCTGCCGGCTGCAGCACCTGCCGTATTCCAGATCGCCTTCCAGCCCTTCGCGGTTCCGTTGGGTGCAGCCTCGCCGGCTATCGCTAGCGGGGTCTTCGCGCCGGCGACTTATCAGCTTCACCTTTCCGGAAGTGCGGAGTTAGAGCGCTTGCTGAGTGTCGCGCAAGCGGTTGGCATTGCGACGCCGGGCGTGGGACTGGCGGGGTCGGCACAGCTGGACCTCGACGTCGCCGGCGCCTGGACGGGATTTGCGCCACCCGCGCCCTCGGGCAAGTTGCAGATTCGGACGGCGACGGCCGAGCTGCAAGGCGTCTCCGAACCCATTCTCATTGACTCCGCTTCCCTGACGCTCAACAAGGAGATGGTGACGGTCGGCCCCTTCTCCGCCGGGTTCACCAAGGGCGGCCAGCTGGCCGGATCAGCCAGTTTTCCCGTGCATTGCACCAGCCCGGAGAGTTGCCTGCTGCAATTCGACGTGCGCGCCGAAGACGTCTCGCTCATGCGGCTGAATCAGCTGCTGAACCCGGCGTTCGGCCAGCCGTGGTATCACCTGCTGGACATTGGCCGCCGGCACAGTGACATCCTGCTGAAGCTCAGCGCACGCGGTCGCTTCGTCGTCCCTCGTCTGGACCTCGGCACCGCTGCGGCAACTAATGTAAATGGCTCGCTTGAACTTTCCTCCGGAAAGCTGCGCATTCACGAGCTGCGTGCCGACGTGCTGGGTGGCCATGAAGACGGCTCCTGGCTGGCGGATTTCACCGTCTCGCCGCCGCGCTTCATGGGCAATGGGGTGGTCAGCAAGATTGCGCTGTCACAGCTCGGATCGCTTATGCACGATAACTGGGCCACCGGCTCGCTCGATGCCAGCTTTAGCCTCGTACTCTCCGGCTTGACAGCGGCGAAATTGCGCACCGGCGCCAGCGGTACCGCGGATTTCACCTGGAGCAACGGAGTGCTTCGGCATGTTTCTCTCGATAATCATGGATCTCCCATGGCGTTCTCGAAATTTTTCGGCAAGCTCTCTCTGCAGGATGGGACGTTCACGCTGAGCGATGGCAAGCTGCAGTCGGCCAATGCGATTTACAGCGTGAAAGGCACCGCCTCATATGATCGCAGCCTCGCCCTCAAGATGGAGCGGTCCACCGGGCCGTCATACGCGATCTCGGGTACACTCGAAAGCCCACGCGTGCAGACCGTGAACGGCCCACCGGCAGAGGCAGCGCTGCGATGATATGGCGAAAAGTCTGGCCTATTTTGCTGGCGATTCTGCTGCCAGTGTTGGTCGCGGCACAGCATGCCGGCAGCCCCGACTTCCGGTCGATGGAGCGGAAGATCGCATATCTAAAGGAAAACGCCGCTCGGCCGCATCCGGACCCCAAGCCGGTGAAGCTGAACGACGCCGAAGCCAACTCGTATTTAAACCAGGGCGGCGTGAAGCTGCCCAAGGGAGTCAGCAACCTTCACCTCACGACCAAGCCCGGGCAGATCGATGGCACAGCGCAAGTGGATTTCGAAGCAATCATGCAAGGCCGGGGGACCAACAATCCGCTATCCAACGTCTTTAGCGGGCAGCACGAGGTTCACGCCGTTTCCCAAGCTGACGGCACGAATGGCGTCGGCACCATTCGCATTGAATCGGTCGATCTCGACGGCGTGCAGATTCCGCAGTTTGCGCTGGAGTGGTTCGTCCAGCACTATCTCAGCCCGAAATACCGGAATGTCGGCATGACCAGCACCTTCAAGTTGCCATTGCGCATCGACAGCGCGGTGGTGGAGGCTGGAAAGGTGAAATTGGTCCAGCGCTGATTCCCAAAAACCTTTTTGGCCCGCCCGCGCCAAACCATCGCTAGTACGGGCAGCCATCATGTACCTCGGGTCCTCAGCTGGGCACTCAGCGATAGCTGCCCTAAAATCACCGCAACCGCTACCACCTCTGCAACATCTAAAACTTGACAGTGATTCACTCAAGTCCTATAGTAACTCTGCTATAAGGGCTTCGTTGCTGCACTAGATATATATATTTTTCAGCAACTTACAAGTTTCCACCTGAAGGAGTGGCTGCAATGGCAAAGATCATAGGAATCGACTTGGGCACGACCAACTCGGTTGTCGCCGTTATGGAAGGCGGCGAGCCCAAAGTCATCCCCAACGAAGAAGGCGGGCGCACGACGCCCTCGGTGGTCGGCTTCACCAAGAACGGCGAGCGGCTGGTCGGCCAGGTCGCCAAGCGCCAGGCCATCACCAACCCGGAGAACACCATTTACTCCATCAAGCGCTTCATGGGCCGTCGTTTCGACGAAGTGAACGAAGAGATGAAGATGGTGCCTTACAAGGTCGTTCGGTCAGGCGACCACGTGGCCGTGATCGCACAGGGGAAGGAGTACACCCCGCCGCAGATTTCCGCCTACATTCTGCAGAAGCTGAAGAAGGCCGCGGAAGACTACCTCGGGGAGACGGTGACCGACGCCGTGATTACCGTGCCGGCCTATTTCAATGACGCGCAGCGCCAGGCGACCAAGGACGCCGGCCAGATCGCGGGCCTGAACGTAAAGCGCATCATCAACGAGCCCACGGCAGCCGCGCTGGCCTACGGGCTCGACAAAAAGAAGGACGAAACCATCGCCGTGTACGACTTCGGCGGCGGCACCTTCGATATTTCCATTCTCGAAGTGGGCGAAGGCGTCATCGAGGTGAAGTCTACCAATGGCGACACGCACCTGGGCGGCGACAACATCGACCAGCGCATCGTGGACTGGTTGATCGACGAGTTCAAGAAGGACGAAGGCCTGAATCTGCGCGACAAGGGCAACGAGATGGCGCTGCAGCGTCTGCGTGACGCGGCCGAGCGCGCGAAGATCGAGCTCTCCACCACGATGCAGACCGAGATCAACCTGCCGTTCATCACGGCGGACGCGAGCGGTCCCAAGCACCTGGTCAAGACGCTCACGCGCGGCAAGCTGGAAGAGATGGTGAAGGACATCATCGACCGTTCCATCGGCCCGTGTAAGGCGGCCATCAAAGACGCGGGCATCTCGCCCGACAAGATCGACGAGGTCGTGCTGGTCGGCGGACAGACGCGCATGCCGCGCATTCAGCAGCTCGTCAAAGAGCTTTTCGGCAAGGAGCCTCACAAGGGCGTCAACCCGGACGAAGTGGTCGCGGTCGGCGCTGCCATCCAGGGCGGCGTTCTGGGCGGTGAGGTGAAGGACCTGCTGCTGCTCGACGTGACACCGCTGACGCTGTCGATCGAGACCATGGGGGGTGTGGCGACGCCGATGATCCCGCGCAACACGACCATTCCGACCAAGAAGTCGGAGATGTTCTCCACCGCGGCCGACAACCAGACGTCGGTTGAGGTGCACGTGATGCAGGGCGAGCGTCCGATGGCGCGCGACAATCGCACGCTGGGCAAGTTCCACTTGACCGGCCTGCCGCCGGCGCCGCGCGGCATACCGCAAATCGAGGTCACCTTCGACATCGACGCCAACGGCATCCTGAACGTCAATGCGAAGGACATGGCCACCGGCAAGGACCAGAAGATCACGATCACGTCGTCGTCGGGTCTGAGCAAGGAAGAGGTCGAGCGCATGGCCAAGGACGCCGATGCGCACGCCGCCGAAGACAAGGCCAAGCGCGAGGAGGTTGAGGCGCGCAACCAGCTCGACGGCATGGTCTACAGCATCGAGAAGATGCTGCGAGAGCACGGCGACAAGATCTCCGGTCAGGAGCGCAGCGACGTGGAGAACGCTCTCGGAGACGCCAAGAAGGCGCTGGAGGGAACGGACGCCGCAGCCATGCAGGCAGCGCGTGACCGCTTGCAGTCGGCCTCCCACAAGCTGGCCGAAGCTATGTACAAGGCGACGTCCGCGCAAGCTCCTCCGCCGACGGGCGGACCGGCTCCGGGCGGAGATGGACAAGCCACCGGCGGCGCCGAGCAGAAGAAGGACGAAGGCGTCATCGATGCCGAGTACGTGGATGTGGAGGACAAGAAATAGCGCTATTCCGCTCTTCGCCGTTCGCTTTTCGCCAGACAGGGGCGCGGGATCGCGCCCCTGCTCACAAGAAGCAGCTCGAAAGGCGGCAAATCGTAGCCCAGGGCGTAAGCCCTGGGTCAGGTCGGAATTTGAGCCTGAATCCCTTTGGGACGGCATAAGAACCGCGGGGCTTCAGCCCCGTGCTGATAACAACGCTGATAACAACAAGGACTCCCCGGAATCGAAGGAACAATTGAGGTTTGAGGTCAACAACCAGTCGTATATGTTGCATTTTGATCGCGAGAACGGCCGCTGGTACCTGGTCACCACCGCCGCAGGCGGTCGTATGAAAGCAATCCCGGTCGTGAACGATGATGAGATCGGATTCGTGCCGAACATGGTGATTCCGGTCGGCGACGGCGGCCAGGCGAGCATCAACTAATGCGTCCCACTCATCCGCAAAGCGCGGATGAGTCGAGCACCCGGGCTGTAGGCTGATAGCTGACGGCCGATAGCAATAATGGCAACCACGACCCAACAGAAGGATTATTACGGCGCCCTCGGCGTAAAGAAGACCGCCTCGGCGGAGGAGATCCGCAAGGCGTTCCGCAAGCTTGCGCGCAAATATCATCCCGACGTGAATCCCGGCGACAAGTCGGCCGAGGAGAAGTTCAAGACGATCTCCGAAGCCAACGATATCCTTAGCGATCCCAAGAAGCGCAAGATCTACGACCAGCTCGGGTTTTATTCCGACAACATCGATCCCGCGGCGGCGGAGGCCTACGCGCGGGGCGGCGGATTTGGCGCGGGCGGATTCGGCGGCCCTGCTCAGGAAGCGGGCGGCGGAACCCGCACCTATACGCAGGAAGTCCCGTTCGATTTCAGCGGCTTCGACTTCAACGACTTCGCCGAAGGCGCCGGCGCTGCGGGCCGGCGAGCGGGTACAGGGGGCAGTTTTCGTGACATCTTCTCCAGCATCTTCGGTGGCCGCGGCCCATCTCAGGAAATGCAGCATGCCGAGCCGGGCACCGACCTCGAATATCAGATGAACGTCGGCTTCTGGCAGGCGATTCGCGGCGCCGAGTTGCAGCTCAGCGTGCCGCACCTAGAAGTTTGCGGCAACTGCCACGGCCAGGGCTATATCGAGCATCCGGGCGAATGTCCGCAATGCCACGGCAAAGGCCAGATCACGCAGAAGAGCGGTAGCATGAAGTTCAACGTGCCTTGTCCGCGCTGCGGCGGCAGCGGCAAGAACCGCACCGTCTGCACGGTGTGCCACGGCGAAGGCCGTGTGGAGCGCAGTGAGTCGCTGAAGGTGCGCATCAAGGCAGGCACACGTGACGGGCAGCGCATTCGACTCGCCGGACGCGGCAACGCCGGAACCATGAGCGCGCCCGCGGGCGATTTGTATATCGTAGTGCGCACCGGCGATCATCCGGTGTTCAAACGCGACGGCGACGACATTCACCTCGTCGTGCCGGTGACCTTGAGCGAAGCGGCGTTAGGCGCCAAGGTAGAAGTACCCACCATCGATGGCCGGGCGCTGCTGCGCATCCCTCCCGGCACGCAATGCGGACAGAAGCTGCGTTTGCGCGAGAAGGGTGTACCGTCGGCGGTGAAAGAGGGCCAGCGCGGCGATGAGATCGTTGAAATTCAAGCGGTAACGCCCAAGCTGGCCGACGAGCGCTCGAAGGAGATTCTGCGTGAGTTAGCAAAGCTGAATCCGGAGGACCCGCGAGAGAGTTTGTGGAAGCAAGTGTAGGTAGAGCGGCGCTTCAGCGCCGCGTCTCAGGGCGATCAGAAATTTATCCGCGGAAGCGAAAGCATCCGTAACGCCGGCCTGAAGGTCGGCTCTACCACCATGGCGAAGCGTAAGAAACAAGGCGCGTACATGATCAGCTCCGTCGCGGAGATGTACGGCATCCATCCGCAGACGCTGCGCCTCTATGAGCGCGAAGGTCTCCTGAAGCCGTCGCGCACCGAGGGCAACACCCGCCTTTACACCGACGAAGACCTTGAGCGGCTCGAGTTGATCCTCTCGCTCGCGCGTGAGCTCGGCGTCAACATCTCCGGCATCGCCATCATCATTCAAATGCGCGAGCGCATGGAGGAGATGCAGCGCCAGATGGCAGAGTTCGTCAACTATGTGCGCAACGAGGTGGTGTCGCGCGCGCAGCATGCCAACGTCGACCCGAGCCGCGGCGCCATCGTACCCTTGCGGCATTCGCTCGTCATCAAGAAGAAGCAATAGCGAAGTTGTCGGTTGTGGAATACCAGGTTTGCCTCACCTCGACGCGCGGATCCCCGATTCACTGGCCGCAGGAGCCGCCGTTCCGCCGCTTACAAACTTCATGAAATTCGATTCCGCCAACCGCGACGGGTGTACCTCTTCCCCAACTCCAAAGAACCGGCAGAAGCTCATGATGAGCGGCCGCCAGCGCACCGGGTCAATGTGCGGTCGCGGCCCATCCCCGACCAGCAACTTCTCGTCGACGTGCAGCTTCACGATGTGGACCTCGAAAGCATTGGCGTTCACGTTCTTGCCGAACGGACGAACGTGATGCACCATGCCCTCCATCTGCACCGGGCACTCCAGTACCCGGGGCGGCGCAACCGCTTCCGACTTCATCGGCGTGAGCCCGGCGGTGCCGAACTTGTCCGCCTCATAGCGATATCCCCATTGACGCTTCTTCTCCGGCACAGGGTCTTTGCCCGTGGTGAGCGCCAGCCGATCGACATGGGTGACCAGATCCGCCGAGGGCAGGTTGATTACGCACTCGCGCGTACGGATGAGGTTATCCGAGGTTTGTCCCATCTGCCCGAGGCCGAGCATGCAGCTCCAGCCCAGCCACCAAGCCGACGACATTGGCGCCAGGTTCGGTGTGCCGTCGGGATTCAGCGTGCTGATCAGTGCGACAGGAGTTCCGCAGTAGAGGATAGTGGGCTCAATCGTCTTGTGCATGACGAGACTTTATCGGCAGTCCCTGAGACGCAGCTCTCCGTTTCTTGCGCTCAAAGCAAAACTCTGCACGCGCCGTTGATTTGCAAGAGAGATGAAAAATCGATGAACACGCTTCGTCCCGAGTTGACTTCCCGCATACATTGGCGAATCGTTAGGACATATATCGTGCCGGGTGCTCGCGCCTGAGCTCAAGGAGTGCTCTCATGTCTACCCTCGCCCCCGAAGTCGATACTGCTCTCACTTCCATCAGCGCCTACGGCCCGGCGCGCTCCACGATCGAAGGCGCGCCGCTCAGCTCCAACGAGTTGCGCAAGACTGAGGCTTATTGGCGGGCCTGCAATTATCTGAGCCTCGGCATGATTTACCTGCTGGACAATCCTCTGCTCACTGAGCCTTTGCGACCCGAGCAAATCAAGAGCCGGCTGCTGGGACACTGGGGATCGAGCCCGGGACTCTCGTTTATCTATGTCCACCTGAACCGGCTGATCAAGAAATACGACCTGAACATGATCTTTCTCGCCGGCCCGGGACACGGCGCGCCGGGCGTGCTAGGCCCCTGCTATCTTGAGGGCACCTACTCCGAGGTTTATCCTGACAAGAGTCCCGATCCCGAAGGACTGCACGAATTCTTTCGGCAGTTTTCGTTTCCCGGCGGCATTGGAAGTCATTGCACGCCGGAAACCCCCGGCTCGATCCACGAAGGCGGTGAGCTCGGCTATGTTCTCTCCCACGCCTGCGGCGCGGCGTTCGACAACCCCGACCTGATTGTCGCGGCGGTGGTCGGGGACGGCGAATCGGAAACCGGACCGCTAGCGACGTCGTGGCACATCAACAAATTCCTCAGCCCCGAGCGCGATGGCACGGTGCTCCCCATCCTTCATCTCAACGGATACAAGATCAACAATCCCACGATTCCGGCGCGCATTTCGCACGATGAGCTGGAGCAACTCATGCGCGGCTACGGGTGGACGCCGTACTTCGTGGAGGGCTCCGATCAGGACACGATGCACCAGGCGATGGCAGCCACGGTCGAGCATTGTGCGCTGGAGATTCGCCGCCTGCAGAAGGAGGCGCGCGAGAAGGGCAGCACGGCGCGTCCGCGCTGGCCGATGATCGTGCTGCGCTCGCCGAAGGGCTGGACCGCGCCCAAGGAAGTGGAAGGGCATCGCCTTGAAGGCTTCTGGCGAGCGCACCAGGTGCCGCTGACCAACGTGAAGAAAGACCCGGTGCAATTGCGGCTGCTGGAAGACTGGATGCGCTCGCAGGAACCGCAAAAACTGTTCGACCCCGATGGCGGATTCTGCGCCGACATTCGCGAGCTAGCCCCCACCGGCACACGCCGCATGAGCGCCAATCCTCATGCCAACGGCGGCCGCGTAAAACGCGCACTGCGCCTGCCCGATTTTCGCAAATACGCCGCGGCGTTCGACACACCCGGCAAGACTGTCGCCGAGAACACGCGCCCCCTCGGCGTCATGCTGCGCGATGTGATGCAGATGAACCCGAACAATTTCCGCGTCTTCGGCCCAGACGAGACGACCTCAAACAAGCTGGACGCCATTTACCAGGTCAGCAAGAAATTCTGGATCGAGGATTACTTCCCCGAAGACGCTGACGGCGGTGAGCTGGCGCGCGACGGGCGCGTGCTGGAGATGCTCAGCGAGCACACCATGGAGGGCATGCTGGAAGGCTATCTGCTCACCGGACGCCACGGGTTCCTGTCCAGCTATGAGGCGTTCGTGCACGTGATCGACTCGATGTTCAACCAGCACGCCAAGTGGCTGGAGATTTGCAATCACTTGTCGTGGCGCGAGTCGATCGCCTCGCTGAACCTGCTGATCACCTCGACTGTCTGGCGCCAGGACCACAACGGCTTCACCCATCAGGACCCCGGTTTCATCGATGTGGTCGTCAACAAAAGCGCCAATGTCACGCGCATTTACATGCCGCCCGACGTGAATTGCCTGCTTTCGGTAGCGGACCATTGCCTGCGCAGCCAGAACTACGTCAACGTGATCGTCTGCGACAAGCAATCGCACTTGCAATACATGTCGATGGAGGCGGCCATCACACATTGCACCAAGGGCATCGGCATCTGGGACTGGGCCAGCACCGATGAGGGCGGAGAACCGGACGTCATCATGGCGACTGCGGGCGATGTGCCCACCATGGAGGCACTGGCCGCGACCGTGCTGCTGCGCCAAGCCTTCCCCGACATCAAGATTCGGTTCATCAACGTGGTCGATCTGTTTAAGCTGCAGCCCAGCACCGAGCATCCGCACGGGCTGACCGACTGGGAGTGGGATTCGCTGTTCACACGCGACAAGCCGACCATCTTTAACTTCCACGGCTATCCATGGCTGATCCACCGGCTGGCGTATCGGCGGCACAATCACGACAACATGCACGTGCGCGGATATAAAGAGCGCGGCAACATCAACACGCCGCTGGAGCTGGCGATCAACAACAACATCGACCGCTTCAGCTTGGCGATGGATGTGATCGATCGCGTGCCGCGGCTGCAAAACATCGGCGGACACGCCAAGGAGCGCTTCCTGAACGAGCAGATCGCCTGCCGCAACTATGCACATCAGTACGGCATCGACAAGCCCGAAGCGGCGACGTGGGTTTGGCCATATTAAGTAGAGCGGCGCTTTAGCGCCGCGTCACCGTCCCTGACCTTTCATCGAGCCCGGGCCGAGGTGGTCATCTTCGATGGCCACCTCGGCCCTAATATTTCTCAACCTCACGACGCGGCGCTAAAGCGCCGCTCCACCCTATTACGACGGGTGCGGCACGCCTTCAATCACCCGCACAGTGTCACGCGCAATCAGCAGCTCTTCATTCGTCGGGATGGCATAGGCCTGCAGCTTCGAATCCTCAGTGCTGATGAGCCCTTCCCTGCCGACCGTCTGCTCATTCTCAGCGGCATCGATCGTCAGTCCGGCCCACTGCATCCCTTCGCCGATGCGGGCGCGAATCTCCGGCGAGTTCTCGCCAATCCCTCCGGTGAAGACCAGCGCGTCGGCCCCGCCCATTGCCGCCAGGAAGGTCCCAATATATTTTCGGGCGCGATAACAGAAGATTTCGATAGCCAGCCGCACCCGCCGGTCGTCATGTTCCTTCCACTCGGCCAGCAGGTCTCGCATATCGTTCGTCAGGCCGGATATTCCCAGCAGGCCGGACTGCGTGTTCAGCATCGCCTCGACGGCGGAAGCCGACAGCCCTTCTTTAACCGCAATGAGGTTAACGATGGAAGGATCGAGATCGCCCGACCGGGTGCCCATCACCAGCCCCTCCAGCGGCGTCATTCCCATCGACGTATCGATGGACTGGCCCGCCTTGATGGCCGTTGCCGAGCAGCCATTTCCCAAATGAAACGTGATGATGTTGGTCTGCTCGCGCTTAAGTCCGCGCAGCGCTCGGTACCGAAAGGCCACGTAGCGATGGGACGTGCCGTGAAAGCCGTAACGGCGCATCCGGTAGCGGCGATACAGGTGATAGGGGACCGCGTACAGGTAAGCCTGCTCGGGAATCGTATGGTGGAAAGAGGTATCGAAGACCGCAACCTGAGGCGTGTCCTTGCCGAACAATTGACGCGCCGCCGTGATCCCCTGCAGATTGCCGGGATTATGCAGCGGGGCGAGATCGATGCAGTCTTCAATTCCCTTCAGCACCTTGTCGTCGATGCGCGTGGACTCGGTGAAGAGCTCGCCGCCATGGACGACCCGGTGTCCGATGGCCTGAATGTCGGCGGTGCTCTTGATCTGCTCTACGCCAGACTGATCGGAGGCAATGTAGCGCACCAGATAGTCCAGCGCCGAGGGAATGTCGCGTAACGAAGCCGTGAACTTGCGCTTTTCCGCATCGCCGGCCTGGAAGCTGATGATCGCCTCGCCGCCGGCACGCTCCAGTTCACCCTTGCACAGCCGTTGGTCCTGCTCCTGGCGAATACGCTCCAGGTCGGTAGCAATGATCTGGAACTTCAGACTGGAGCTGCCGGCGTTCAGCACGAGAACGTTCATGGAGCGTTTTCCTCAGCACGAGTATCCCACGGCAAAGCGGGGCCGGCTGCGCCGCAATCATGAAATTCCGGCGACTATTCTTTTTTCAGCAGCGCGATCTGACCTGCATGATAGACATGGTGCTCGATGATGCCGTGTACTTCGTCATAGTAGGTGCGCTTGCCCGCCGCACTCAGCTCCTCCAGCTTGGCCGGATCGAGCTTCCGCAGGACGTGGCGGAAGACGTCATTCGAGGCGCGGAACTCATCCAGGGTTTTGCTCCAATTTTCTTCCGATACCGCCGGCATCGGCGGGAAGTTCTTTTCCTCGATCAGTCCAGCTCGCCGGCCGTGCAGGCGCTCGATCACCACTCCCTCCCAGAACGTCATGTGCATCACGATCTCCCAGATTGTGTGAGTGTGGGGCAGCGGCCGCGCAGCGGCAGCTTCGGCGGAGATGTGCTCCAGGATCTGCCACACCGGGTCCCCGTGCCAGGCGGAGCCGTGCATTACCTGATCGTAGTGCGTAAGCATGCGATCGATCTGCGACATCGCTATTCCTCCTAACCACCAATAAGCGTATCACAGGTTACACACCGGGGCTTCCATCGCACCACCGGGGCGATCACGGGAGAAACCCGATCCTGTGCTTGTTGCTAAAAGCACCTACGAAAATCGGTGCGTCCAGCCACATTTGGCTTGTAAAATTCCTGCTGCAGGAATTTATCTTCAGGAGGCAGACGTGAAATCAACGGGAATGATGTTGTGCCTGATCCTGGCCATCGGCTGTGCCGTTATGACAGCCCAGGACCCGATGAAACCCACAAAGAAACCAGCTGCCAAACCCGCGCAGCAGCCGGCCACGCCTATGCCGAAGCCGGCGCCGGAGATGACCAAGCTGATTAAGGCGATGTCCGGCACCTGGACAGTGACGGAGAAACATTACCCGAACCCAATGATGCCCAACGGTGGAACCGGCAAGGGTACCGCGGTGTTGACTCCCGGGCCCGGCGATCTGTCGCTGGTGGAGAAGTACCACTCGTCAGGCGCCATGGGCGGCAGCTTCAATGGCATGGGAGTGTTTTGGTGGGACCCGAAGGTGCAGGCCTATCGCGGCCTGTGGTGTGACACGATGACGCCTAACGGTTGCGACAACGGAGGCACCACAAAGTGGGAGGGTGACAACCTCGTGGGATCCATGGAAGCTGACATGGGCGGCCAGAAGATGGTGAGTCGCTTCACCTACTCTGACTGGAAGCCGAATTCCTTTGTCATGACCATGGAAATGGGCACCGACCCCAAGTCGCTGGCCAAGGCCATGACCATCACTTATACGAGGGCGGGTGCCACGGCAAAGATGGACAAACCCGCACAGTAGCTGCGGCTTCGCCTACCCGCAATTTACATGTTGTCCGGCGTACAGGCGTAGGGCGCCGGCGCCGGCGGCGGAGTTGGCGGGGTCAACCATGGCACGCGCGTGAAGTCGAACATGTTCATCAGGTCCGGCTGCGCGGCGTCGCGCGCGGTCAGATGCGCGGTGGGCCCGATGAAGCGGTTCTCCACGAACTTAATAATGGCGGTGTGGTCCATCGGCACGTGCGAAACAAAGTGTTTACGCGCGAACGGCGAGATCACTAAGTTGGGCACGCGGAAACCAAGCTGCGCCGCGAAGCCCTGCTGGGCAGGGGCATCGCCCGGATTCGCGCCCGGATCGGTAGGCTTCAAGTCGCAGTGCAGTGTCGGCATTCCGCCCGGAGGCAGACACGGCTCATAGCTGTCGGCGTTCACCGCGATCGCGCTGATATCCGGAATGGTGCCGAGGCTGGCGTCGGTATTGTCGTTGGAATGATTCGGCACCGGCGGCACATGCTCGTACGGGCCGCCCGGCTCATCGTAACTCAGGAAGAATACCGAACTGCTCCACGACGGGCTTTGCATCAGCGCGTTGATCAGGCCGGCGACGGTTTGCTGCCCGTTCAGGATCGACTGTCCGGAGCCGGGATGCTCATCGCTATGCCCGTACGCCGTCTCGATGAAGGCATAGCTGGGCAGGGTGTTGTTCGTGAGATCGCTCGTGTAATGGTCGATCGGGGCGATGTGGTTGATGTCTATGCAGAAGGAATCACTGGCATCGCCCACCGCCTGTTGCGAGCCGATGGTTGGGGCAGTACACGACGCATGTTGCGGGTTCTCATAGAGGTACATGTGTGAGTAGGTGAAGTCTGCAAACGTCGTCACCGGATAATCGTTCGAGTGGCCGCCCTGCCCGCAATCGCCGTCCTGGTCGGTGCAGCCGCCGGCGGTCAATGAATAGTAAATCTTCCACGAGACATGGTTCTGGTCCAGCTCCTGAAAGATCGTGGGAATATCCAACTGCGTCGTGAAGTGGTCGTCGACAAAGGGGTCCCGCACCAGTCCCTGCGTCGTTCCCCCCGTCATGGTTGCGATGCGGTTGGGCGTGCTCTTGCTCGAGACCGGCGAAAACCACCGGTCCGAGATGGCAAACTGCGAAGCCATGAAGTAGTAGTAGGGCAGGAATCCCTGATCGTAATACGCCATGGCGCGCCTGCCGACCAGGTCAGTAAAGTCCCCGTCACCGGAGCCGGATTTCGCGTAGCCCTCCGCGACATGGACGAAACCGTCCATGAGAATGGGACGGTTCACCAGGAAGTCATAGCGATTCACGTCGCCGTAGCTCTCCAGCCAGGCGGAAGTCATATCGTCTAGGCAGCTGCTTTGGGTCTTGAAGAGCATGAACCCCTGACCCTCATCGTCGTAGTTGATGATCGTGGAGAGCTTGTCGTCGATGCCGTCCACCATGTAGGTGTTCCCGTCATCGCCGGTCTGGAAGTTGTTGGCGGCGCGATAAGGATTGAGCATGCCAAAGTAGCTGTCGAAGCTGCGATTCTCCTGCAACATGAAGATGACATGCTGAATGCTCTGTAGCGATGCCGGCTGGACCGTCACACTAGCTTGAGCGGTTGCCTGCTGGTTGTTCGCGCCCGTCGCCGTGATGGTATAGGTGGTGGTCTGGCTCGGCGTGACCGTCACGCTCCCGCCCGCGGGCGTGACCGTGCCGATCCCGTTATCGATCTGCGCGGCGGTAGCATTCGTTGTCGTCCAGGACAACGTGGCGGTCTGGCCTGCATTGATCATGGCGGGCGAGGCCATCAGCGTCGCCGAAACCGGCATTGAAGGCGGTGGAGGATTCGAGGAGCCTGCACTCACATTGCTCGAACCGCCGCCGCAGCCAGTGAGAACGAGCGCAACTCCGCAGAATGCGATTACTGTGAGGAGCCGGGGGGACAGCAGGGAGTAAGTCATCATCGCAGCACCTGCTCAACATGGACGCGTGCTGCACTGGATTCAGTTGTGTCGGAGTACCGCTTTTCTTATAGCAAGCAGAGTTCCTGGTTCATTCTTCCGTGCCTTGCCCCCCCTGAAAACCTATTGCAAGCCCTCAGAAATGCGTAGAGCCGGCCTTCAGTGACCGCGTCCAGAACCCTGTCGTTCCAACGGCCTCGAGGCGACGAACCGTTCGGTAGAGCTGGCCTTCAGGCCAGCGTCTAAGGTGCGCTTTCTGGTTTCTGTGAGTCGGCTTTCACCCGACGGCAGAGTGTCGCCCGCTAAAGCGGGCTCTCAGAGAATGGGGACCGGGCGTAACGCGGCGCTGAAGCGCCGCACTACCCAATAGTGGCCAAGTTAGGGTAGAGCCGGCCTTCAGTCCGCGCCTAAGCTGTTTGTTTGTGGACCTCCGAGCCTGTTTTAGCCGGGGAGGGGCAAAACGCTGTCACGCAGCGGTTCTGAGCCGGCAAGCGCGTCTCGCCAGCAGATACAGCAACGCCTGCGTCAGAATCGCCCCGCCGGTGTCCAGTATCACGTCCTGCCAGCGCCCGGTCCGAGAGGGGATAAACGTCTGATGAATTTCGTCGAAGGCGGCGGTGACGATGGTCAGCAGAACGCCGAGCCACGCCCACTCCAGCCGCCAATAATCGCGCAGATGGATTCCCCACGGGCGTTGCCTCAGCTTCTGCAGCCGATCGCGAGCCGTGTTGCGCAAGGCGAAGAAGACTAACGCACTCAGGATGGCGTAGCCGACGAAGTGTCCGCTCTTGCGCAGCACAGCGTTCAGTTGTTCGATAAAGGCCGGCGACACGCCGGGCGCGACAAAAGCGAAGACCTTCTGTAGCAGAGCGCCGGTGTTGGTGGAAGACGCCGTGTCGGTTGATTCTGCGCGAATGACGCCCAGCCAGAAGACGACCGGCCACCAGTTGCGGACCAGCGAGCGGCCCGAGGGCGTCAGCGAACTGGCTTTATTCCACGCGGTAATTAGGCGCCTCGCGAGTGATCATCACGTCGTGCACATGGCTCTCACGCAGGCCCGCGCCGCTGATGCGCACAAAGCGCGCCTTCTGTTGAAGCTCTTCGATGTTGGCGCAGCCTACATAGCCCATGCCGCTCTTCACTCCGCCCACGAGCTGATAGACGATCATGCCCACCGTGCCGCGATAGGGTACGCGCCCTTCGATGCCTTCGGGTACGAGCTTCGCCAGCCGGTTGCCGTCACCCTCTTCGGCGATGACAGGCACCGACGAGTCGCCGGTGTCGCCGTCGGAGTTTTGGAAGTAACGTTCACTCGAGCCCTGCGCCATGGCCGCCAGCGAACCCATGCCGCGATAGGTCTTGAACGAGCGGCCCTGGTAGAGGATGGTTTCGCCCGGGCTTTCTTCGGTCCCGGCCAGCAGCGAGCCAATCATTACGCAGTCGGCGCCGGCGGCGATGGCCTTGGTGACATCTCCGGAGTATTTGATGCCACCATCGGCGATCACGGAAACATCGCTGTCGCGCGTGGCGCGCGCGGCTTCGGCAATCGCGGTGATTTGCGGAACGCCGGCGCCAGTGACGACGCGCGTGGTACAGATCGATCCCGGCCCGATGCCAACCTTGATCCCGTCGGCCCCGGCGCGCGCCAGTTCGCATGCGCCGTCGAAGGTGCCTACGTTGCCGGCCAGCAAGTCGACCTGCGGCAGCGTGGATTTGATCTTCTTGATGGCCTCGATCACCCGCGTGGAATGGCCGTGCGCGCTGTCGATGGCCAGCACGTCGACTTTGGCCCGCACCAGCTCCTGCGCGCGCTCCAGGTAATCGCCAGTTGCCCCAATGGCCGCCCCTACGCGCAGCCGTCCATGGTCATCCTTCGCCGCCGTCGGATACTTCAACCGTTTCTGGATGTCTTTCACCGTGATCAGGCCTTTCAAATTGTAGGCATCGTCGACCACCAGCAGCTTCTCAATCCGGTGTTGATGCAGGATGGCCTCGGCCTCGGTTAGCGTGGTGCCGACGGCAACCGTGATGAGATTCTCCTTGGTCATGACCTCGCTGATGGGAATGTCGGTGCGGGTTTCGAAGCGCAGATCGCGGTTAGTGAGAATGCCGACCAGCTTCTTGTTCTTGGTAACGGGCACACCGGAGATGCGGTAGCGCCGCATCACATCCAGCGCGTCGGAGATCTTCTGCTCCGGCGAGACGGTGATCGGATCGACGATCATTCCGCTCTCCGAGCGCTTCACCTTGTCGACTTCCGTGGCTTGCTGCTCGATTGACAGATTGCGATGGATGATGCCGAGCCCGCCCTGCTGGGCCATGGCGATCGCCATGTGCGATTCGGTAACGGTGTCCATAGCTGCGCTGATGAGCGGCACGCGCAGCTCGATGTTGCGGGTAAGGCGAGTCGTGGTGTCCACCGTCGCGGGAACTACGTCGCTTTTGGCGGGCAACAACAACACGTCATCGAAGGTCAATGCCTCGGGGACAGGAAAATGAATCATGATCTGTGTTCCGTGGAGGGATGAACCTCAATTGTAGGGTTGCAATGCGAGTTAGGCAAACCGGCGAAGCTCCAGATGCTAAGCTAAGACCATTAAGGCTAGCGGTTCGCATCGGCAGCAGGCTGCTCCGCATCAAATAAGCAAAGAACGAAATCCTAAGCGCGGCAGCCTTCTAGCGCCCGAATTGCCGTTGAATTTCGACTGGCTTACGCGTATTATGAGGGCTGTACTGTTGTGTTTTGTGGTTCCTGTCGCCGGTCCCGGCGTAGCAGCAAGCCACGGTAGATTCGGCGAAGCACATCGGTGGGCGATCGCCCACTTTTTATTTCCACCGTTTAATCCGCTGTAATACGGCGAGTCCAGGTGGTCACGCGGGCCTGACGGGCGGTTTCTGCTTCGCGATGGTAGGCAGGCATGACAGCGGGCGTCGACAAGATTCGCGAGATCGCCGAGCGCGTGGCGCGCTCCAGCGGCCTGGAGCTAGTTGACCTGGAGTTACACGGTGGCGGCAAAGCGCGGATGCTGCGGATTTATATCGATAAGCCGGGTGGCGTGACCCACGAAGATTGCGCGAATTTTAGCCGCGAGGCCGGCACCATCTTCGATGTAGAAGACGCGGTGCCAGGCGGGTCGTACACGCTGGAAGTTTCGTCCCCGGGGCTGGATCGGAGACTGTCGACAGCCGACGACTTCGAGCGCTTTGTCGGCAGCCTGGTGAAGGTGATGACCCGTGACCCGATCAATGGCAATCGGCATTTCGAGGGGCGGCTCAGGGCGTTTCAGGATACGCGGCTGTGGATCGAGTTGACCGGCCGCAAAAAGTCGAAGAAGCACGAGGCAGTCGAGCCCGGCAGCGAGGTTGAGATTCAGCTGTCAAACGTGGAGAAAGCGAACCTGGTGCCGGAGATTTAGATGGTAGAGCTGACCTGAGGCCAGCGTCGGGCAAGCAGATTTTTATGGCGAGTGAACTGTACAACGTAATCGACGCTCTCAGCCGCGAGAAGGGCATCGATCCACAAATTGTGGTTACCGCGGTCGAAGACGCCATTGTCGTCGCCACGCGCAAGTACTACAAGACGCAGGAGAACCTGCGCGCGGAGCTCGATAAAGAAAGCGGCCAGATCCGCGCCTATGCGGTGCGCTCCATTGTCGAGACTCACGATCTGATCGAGGACCCGCTCTCGCAGATCGCGCTCGACGATGCCAAGAGGATCGATCCCGCGGCCGAAGTGGGCGGCGAACTGCGCACCTATAAGCCGACTGACGTGCTGGGACGCATTGCCGCCCAGCTTGCCAAGCAGGTCATCTTTCAGAAGGTGCGCGAGGCCGAGCGCGATACGGTCTATAACGAGTACATCCGGCGCGTCGGCGAGATCATTAACGCCACGGTAAAGCGGACCGAGGGCCAGGACGTGATCGTCGATCTGGGTAAGGCCGAAGGGCGCATGCCGCGCAAGGAGCAGTCGCGACTGGAATCGTTTGCTCCCGGCGAGCGGGCGCGCGTCGTCATCGTGAGGGTCGAGAGGGCCTCCAAGGGCCCGCAGGTCGTGGTTTCCCGCGCCGCTCCCGAGCTGGTGAGTCACCTCTTCCAAACTGAGGTACCCGAGATTTACGACAACACGGTTGTGATTCGCGCCATTGCCCGTGAGGCGGGGGAGCGCACCAAGATCGCCGTGATGTCCAAAGACAAGGACGTCGATCCGGTGGGCGCTTGTGTCGGCATGAAGGGCATGCGAGTCCAGTCCATCATCCGCGAGCTACGTGGCGAAAAGATCGACATCATCGAGTATCACGAAGATCAGGTGGTCTTCGCCGAAAAGGCGCTGCAGCCGGCCAAGGTAAGCCGCGTCACCGTGCTCGAAGGCCAGGAGAAGCACCTGGAGGTGATCGTCGATGACAGCCAGTTGTCGCTGGCCATCGGCAAAAAGGGACAGAATGTTCGCCTGGCCGCCAAGCTGCTCGGCTGGAAGATCGATATCAAGAGCGAGGAAGAGAAACGCCAGGAAGTGGAAGAACAGATGCGCGGCATGATGACGCCTGCCGCTACGCCGCTGGAGTCGGTGCCGGACCTTGAGCCCGGCATCGTGGAGAAGCTGGTGGCGGCCGGAATCACGACCGTCGAACAGGTCGCCGACATGACCCCCGAGCAACTGGAAGAGGTTCCCGGCATCGGTCCCAAGACGGTCGAGAAGATCAGTATCGCGGTCAACAACTACTTCTCTTCATTGGAGGCAGCGGAGGCCTTGCCGAACGCCGGCGAGGAACTTGGCCAGGATGCTTCCGCCGCAGAGGAAGCGCGCGAGCTTTCGGCCGCGGAAGCAGCAGCGCCTGACGATGTCAAGGGCGAACCGTCCGACGAGATTGAAGCGGCCGAGCGTGATGATCAAGCCGGCGAAGCGGAAATCGAGCGGGGCGCCGAAGCGGATGTCACCCCGGGCGAAGAGGGCGGTCAGACAGGTGACGAGGAAGGGCTTTCGGATGTTCCGGAAGCTTCGTCCGAAAGCGTTGAAGAACTCGCCGATGAAGGCCAGGCCTTTGAAGCTGAAGTGATCGACGGAGTGGAAAACGCTCCCTTGGCGGATGAGGCGGAGCACGTGATTCACGAGCGGCCGGCGACCGAGAACGAAAACGTTCCCGAGGAAGAACAGCCCGGCGAGAAGCGCTCGTAAGAAGCGGTTGTCAGCGAACAGGAAGCCCGCTCGCGATCATAAATTCTGGGCTGAGACGCTGGCCTGAAGGGCGGCTCTACCCGAACATCAACCATAACCGTGAGGATGCTATGAAGGCGTAACCAGACGGGACACAGCGGAGGAAACGGGGCGTAATGCAGCAGCACAAAGTTCGAATCAACGATCTGGCGCGAGAACTCGAGGTCAAGAGCAGAGAAATCCTCGAGGTTCTGCCCAAGATCGGCATCACTGAGAAGAAAACGCACTCCAGCTCGATTGAGGAAGACGAGGCTGAGCGCGTCAAAAAGTATTTTGCCGAGCAGTCCCCCGCCCCGTCGCGTGGGTCGCGTTCGTCTGCCGCGTTGTCGGACGAGTTCAAGCCCAGGATCGATCTGTCGCACATCTCGAAACCCGGCGATGTGTTGAAGGCGATCACCCAACGGACTGCGCCACCGCCTGCGCCTGCGCGCCCCACTACGCCGCCCCCCCGTCCTGTGGCTGCGCCTCCATCGGCTGTGCCGGCGAAGCCCGCTCCGGCAGCCAGCACCGCTCCGCTCCCTGCTGAGGCGAAGCCCGCGCCCCGCTTCATCACCCCGCAATCGGTGCCGCGTCCGCCGGCGCCCATCATTACGCCGCCCAGGCCGCCGTCGCCACCAGCGCCATCGCGGGCGCAAGCAACCCAAGCAACCCAAGCGAAGATATCCGAGGCTGCCATCGAAAGCCGAACCGCCGTTCTGGATGAACCCGAGACCGAAGCTCCTACGCTGCCGGAAGTAGAGGCACCCGCGCAACCGGAGGCGACGCAGCCCGCAACTTTGGCGGCACCGGCTCCTCATGTTATTGTGGCGCCCGCACGGCCAGGCGGTACCGGAGAGGTCGAGGAACGCGCAGCTGTACCGGCCACTCCGCCGCGGCCCACGGCCCCGCCGCAGCCTGCTGCCCCAGTGCGCCGGCTCATCGTGCCGCAAACTGGACCGCGTCCGGTGTACACCGCACCTGTGCGTCCGGTTGCCAGCACGCCGCCTCGGCCGGTAATGCCCGAGCGCGGCAAGCCGATCTTTCAGCGCCCACGTCCGGGCATGGCCCCGACCGGCGCACCGCGTCCGCCATTGCGCCCAGGTGAGCGTCGAGGTCCGCATCCCACTCGCTCGGGTGCGCCGGGAGCTCGTCCCGGCTTCGCAGGAGGCCCCGGGGTTGGTGCTCCGCCGCCGCCGACGGGACGTCCCATGGGTCGCCCTGCGCGTCCGGGACAGCGCTATGTTCCGCGTGGCGTGAAGGAAGGCCCGATGAAGGGCTTTGTTCCGCCGCCGCGGCTGTCATTGTCGAGCGAGCCGCTGCCCATCACGCGCAGCATCGAAATTCCCGAAGGCATCAGCGTGAAAGACCTGGCCGAGAAGCTAGGCATTCGCGCCAAGGACCTCATCGCGCGTCTGCTGGCGCGTGGGGTATTCGCCACCGTCAACCAGACGCTCGACTCCGATCTGGCCTCCGGAATGGCGCGCCATTTTGGCGCCGAGACGTCGGTCATCAGCTTCGAGGAGCAACTGGCGAAAGACACCGCTCCCACGGAGAGCGGCGGCGAGGATGGCGCCGCTGCGCAAGCTTTGCCGCGCCCGCCGGTCGTGACCATCATGGGTCACGTCGACCATGGCAAGACCAGCCTGCTGGACGCAATTCGCTCAACCAATGTCGCTGAGGGCGAGGCCGGCGGCATCACGCAGCACATCGGCGCGTATAAAGTCGCGATCACCGATACCAACTCGCCGGCTTACGGCCGCGAGATCGTCTTCCTCGACACGCCGGGTCACGAAGCCTTCACCCGCATGCGCGCTCGCGGATCGAAGGTTACCGATATCGTCGTGCTTGTGGTCGCCGCCGACGACGGCGTGATGCCGCAGACGCTCGAGGCCATCGATCACGCCAAGGCTGCGAACGTGCCGATCATCGTCGCAGTAAACAAAATCGATAAACCCGATGCGCTGCCGGAACGCGTGAAGAAGCAGCTCGCCGATCGCGGTCTGATGCCGGAAGACTGGGGCGGCACGACCGTGTTCGTTGATGTCTCTGCCAAGCAGAAGACGAACCTGAACCTGCTGATGGAAATGGTCTGCCTCGTCGCCGACCTGCAAGACCTGAAAGCCGTACCCGAGCGGCTGGCCAGCGGCACGGTGCTGGAAGCCAAGCTCGATCGCGGTCGAGGTCCGGTTGCGACGGTGCTGGTGCAGAACGGCACTTTGCACAATGGCGACAACTTTGTCGTCGGCAACGTTTTCGGCAAAGTACGCGCCATGTTCAACGACCGCGGCGCCGCTCTCGAAGCCGCCGGACCGGCCACCCCGGTCGAGATCCTCGGCCTGGAAGGTCTCCCGCAAGCAGGCGATCAGCTGGTCGCCGTCGCCGATCGCGAGAAGGCGCGCGGCATCTCCGAATATCGCGAGATGAAGGCGCGTGAGGCGCAGCTGGCCAAGAGCTCGCGCGTCTCGCTGGAGGGCTTGGCGGAGCAGTTGAAGACCGCCGGACAGAAGGAACTCTTCATCATCCTCAAGGGCGATGTACAGGGTTCGGTGGAAGTGCTGGGCGATGTTCTGATCAAGCTGTCGAACGAGCGCGTCAAGATCAACGTCATGCGCGCTTCGGTCGGCGCCATCACCGAAAGCGATGTGCTCCTGGCGTCAGCGTCGAATGCCATCATCATTGGCTTCAACGTGCGACCCGAGCGCAAGGCACAGGAACTGGCCGAGCAGGAGAAGGTCGACATCCGTCTGCACTCGATCATTTACGAAGTGCAGGATGAAATCAAGAAGGCGATGACCGGCTTGCTGGAGCCGATTGTGAAGGAGACCCATCTCGGTCGCGCCGAGGTTCGTGACACCTTCCGCGTGCCGAAGGTGGGCATGATCGCCGGATGCTACGTCAGCGATGGCATAGTCAAGCGTGATGCCGAAGTGCGGCTGCTGCGCGATAATATCGTGATTTTCAAAGGCAAAGTCGCCTCGCTGCGGCGCTTCAAGGAAGATGTCAACGAAGTGCGCAACGGCATGGAATGCGGCATCTCGATCACGAACTACAACGACATCAAGGTCGGCGATGCGATCGAGGTGTTCGTCACCGAGCGCGTGGCGGCGGAAGCGTTCGTGTAAAACCAGTGGTCAGTGGCTAGTTGCCAGTTGCATAGAACGGGCGCCCCGACTGTCACGCTGTTCGAGACCCGGGCCTGCCCTGGTCGCAACACCGCATTAATTTCGTCCCGGAACGGAGCCTCTCTGAGGTGCCGGTATCCGGGACGTTTTTCAACCAGCCGCTAACGCGATGCACACAGTTACGGAGAGAATTCACCTGGAACAACTCCGTGACCTCCGTGCCTCCGTGGTGAATTGCTCTTGGAATTTATGATCGCGTATCTCACGCTGGAGATTCGCATCGAAGGCGCACACTCGCTGAAGGACAAGCGCCAGGTGCTGCGCAGCGTCAAAGACGGGCTGCGCAACCACTTTAACGTCGCTGTCGCGGAAATGGATCCGAGCAATGCCTGGCAGCGCGCTACGCTCGGCGTCGTCAGCATCTCCGATTCGCGCGACTATCTCGAGGGCCTGATGCGCAACGTGGAGCGCCATGCCATGCGGGTGGCCAACAACAGCGGTGGTGAGGTGACGGACTCGTTTTTGGACTTCCTCTCCGAGGCGGAATTCGGCGGCCCCGCAACAGGGGAACCATGACAGTTATCACCGCCGATTTAGGCAGAAGGCGTATCCTCTAACGTTCCCCTTCGCACTTTGCGAATTTGGATTGACCACGGAATGCAGCGTTGCTATGAAAAACAATTCCGTGGTTTGCGGGTTTCCGTGGTGAACAAGGGTCTATGGAGAATCGGGGGCAACAACATCATCGCCAGCGGCTGGGCGAAGCTCTGCGCGAAGAAGTCGCCGCGCTGGTGGAAGGCGAGCTAGCCGATCCCCGTATCGGACTGGCGAGCGTCACCGAGGTACACATGTCGCCAGACGGCAAGGCGGCGCGCGTCTTCGTTGTCGCATGTGGAGATGATGAGGAGGCCCAGCAGACACTGGAAGGCCTGAACGCCGCGCGCGGCTACATCCGTCATGAGCTGATTCGACGCTTGGGGGTGCGGCAAGCGCCAGAGATTTTGTTCGTGCTGGACCGCTCCCAGCAGTACGGCGGCCGGATCGAAGAGTTGTTACATAGAATCGAGAAGAGGAAAAGAAGCACGTAGCAATCGGCACTTGGTATTTAGCCAAGCCCTTTCGCCCTGGGCGCACTAGCTAATTGCCAGGTGCCAGGTTCTCAACCGGGCCATGCTGAACGAAGTACTTAGCCAAATCGAAAGACGAGAGAAGTTCATCCTTACCTCGCACGCGCGGCCGGACGGTGACGCGGTGGGCTCCGCGCTGGCTTGCGCACAGATCCTGCGCAGCATGGGTAAACAGGCCAGTGTCGTGCTCAGCGACGGGGTGCCCGCCATCTACGAACCGCTGCCTTTCGCCGACTCCGTGCTCCACGATACCGCCGAAGCTCCGGGCGCGGATGCGGCCATCATTCTCGAGTGCGACAGCGTAGCGCGTACCCGCCTCACGGGGCTGGAGCAGCATTTCCTCATCAACATCGATCATCATGCGACCGCGCGTCCCTTCGCCAACGTGAACTGGATTGATCCCAGCGCCTGCGCCACCGCCGAGATGATCTTCCGGCTGGCGCGCGAGGCGGGCGTGAAGATTTCGCCTGAGATTGCCACCTGCCTCTACACCGCCGTGCTAACCGACACCGGTTCCTTCTGCTTTCAGGGCACGAGTGAGCAGACCTTCGGGCTGGCGCAGGAACTGGTGCGCTGCGGTGCCGACCCGGTGCACATCGCCCATAACGTTTACTTCTCCACCCACGCGTCGAAGATGCGCCTGCTGGGCGCGGCGTTAAACACCCTGCATTGCGACGGCTCGCTGGCTTGGATGTACGTCGATCGGGCCGCCATGGAAGCTTGCCATGCCAGCGACGAAGACTGCGAAGGGCTGGTGAACTACGCGCTCGCCATTCAGGGCATTGAGGTGGCGTTGTTCTTCCGCCAGGAGCCGGAAGGGCGCTTTCGCGTTAGCCTGCGCAGCAAGGGGCGCGTGAATGTTGCCGCGGTTGCCGAAGCCTTCGGCGGCGGAGGTCACCAGTGCGCCAGCGGCTGCGCTATCGATGGCCCACTGCCCGCGGCGCTCGACAATTTGCTGGCACAACTACGCCTTCACGGCTATGACGCGCACGTGCAGTGAGGTAGAGCGAACCTCTCAACGGCGCTCAGCCACGCTCCTTATCTTAGGGTTCAGCAGGTCATTCGAAGTCCTGGCTGATTACAACGCCTACTTCGCTGCCGTTGGTGTCCCCGCGCTCCTGTCCATTGAAATTTCGCGTACTCGGCCTTCGCTTTTGATAGATGGAAATGTCCGGGTCGGCGTCTTTCCATAGGTTGAAAAAGTCCTGATACGCTGCACGCGACTCTTCCCGCTGCCCTTGGAAAGCGAGAGCGTGGGCCAAGCCAAGATGCGCAAGCACGAACAGGGGATTATTCGGCACCAGGTTGGCGTAACATCGCAATATCGCAAGCAGATATATTTGAGAGAGTCGGGATTCAGTCCCGGCTCTGACGTTCTTGAAGCTGCAAGCAGCAAGATGTTGGAAATCACGCTGAGACGCGGGCCTGAAGGCTCGCTCTACTGAGCACGAGCGAATTGCGACCCACACCGCCCTCCCTTCCCGATCGCACACGCCGCGGCGTCGATACGCTCGCCATCATCGCCTTCTGTGGCTTTCTCTTTTTCGCCGGCATTCAGCTCATCGGCTTAGTGGGCGCCGACGAACCGCGCTACGCGCAGGTTGCGCGCGAGATGCTGCAGCGTCAAGACTGGGTGACACCAACGCTTTGGGGTCAACCTTGGCTGGAAAAACCGCCGCTTTATTACTGGTGCGCCATGCTGGCGTACAAAGCGGCCGGCGGCGTCACCGACACAGCGGCGCGCTTGCCGTCCGCAGTGTTGTCTTCCCTGCTCGTCGTCTTCGTCTTTGTCTGGACACGCCGCTTCCGCCGCGGAATGCATCTGGACACGGCGCTGATCACGGCGTCGGCTGCCATGATCGTCGGCTTCGGCCGCAGCGCCTCAACCGACATGCCGCTGACCGTGATGTTCACGGCCGCAATGCTGTCGTGGTACGGATGGCATGCCAGCCAGATGCGGCAATGGCTGCTCGGCTTCTACTTCTTTCTGGCGCTCGCAACGCTGACGAAAGGACCCGTCGCGCTCTTTCTCGCAGCGCTCATCATCGGCATCTTTGCTGTGCTGAGGCGCAGCGGCAAACTGATCGCGCAAACGCTTTGGCCGGTGGGCATTGCCCTTTATCTCGCAGTGGCCGCACCCTGGTATATCGCCGTGCAGCACGCTAATCCGCAATTCTTCCGCGTCTTCTTCCTGCAACACAATCTCGCGCGCTTCGCCAGCAACATTTACCACCACCCACAGCCGTTCTGGTTCTATCTACCCGTAGCATTGGTGGCCTTAGTCCCGTGGACGGTCTTCGCCGTAGCTGCACTAGTCGACGCGATACGCGACTGGCGATACTCGGCGGAGCAGCCGGCCGGCGCCGAAGACCTTCGCCTCTATCTCGCGCTGTGGTTTCTGCTGCCCATTCTTTTTTTCTCGATATCGCGATCGAAGCTGCCCGGTTACATTCTGCCGGCGCTTCCAGCGGCGACCATTCTGCTCGCCGACTTCGTCTTTCGTCGCCATCAGGAAAACGCCAAGCCGGTTTTGTGGACGGTTCTGCTGCACGCATTGTTGAGTGCAGCTCTGGTCGTGGCCGCATTCATCGTCCCATTCAAGCTGCTGAAGCTGGGATTGCCGCACACCGTCATTATCGTGGCAGCAGCGCTCGCCATCGTGACCGTCCTTGCCTTGTGGTTCGCGCTGCACACCCAAGGCCTGCGTGTGCTCCGCTTCGCCACGCTGGTTCCTGTGGTGATCGCCTTCGCGCTGACCTTGAAGGGCACGGCGCCGACATTAGATTTCCTGCTTAGCGAGCGGCAGGTCGAAGCCGCGCTGGAGCAAACTGAGCTCGGCCGCACTCGCGACATAGCCGCCTATGACGTTCCTGCCAGCGTGGAATTCGGGCTGGGGTTCTACCGCGATCACCGCCTGGCCAGCTACGTCAACAAAGAAATTCCCGCCGGCGATCACATCGTGCTTGCCGCCAGCGGGGCGCAGCGAGAGCTGGAGTATCTGTTGCCGGGACGCAAGGTGGCCCGCTTCGGCGGCTTCCGCTGGCAGAATCTGGACTTTTATTTCGTCACCAAAGCCACAGGCGCTCGCTAGAGGCCGGCTCTACCCGTTCCAAGGTCGTCTTTCAGCGGCTCGCATCAGGGCGTCAGCTCGAAGACCGCTCCCACGTTGGCGCTGCCGCCGATGGGAGTAGCGCCGAAATAATTTCCCGCGCCATCCGGAGTCAACGCGTACGACGGCGAGGCAGCATCGGGCGGGGCGCCGAAGGTATGAAGCACAGTTTGTGTCCAGCCGCTGCCATTCGGGCTAAGCCTGAAGACAACGCCGCAACCGCAACCGGGATCGCCGCCCGCCGAAGTGGTGCCGTACAAGTTGCCTGTAGAGTCGAAGACCAGCGTGCCGAGCGGGCCGCTTCCATCCGAGGCACCCTGGAAGCTGTACAACACTGTGTCGCGCCATGGCCCTACGGTTGGGCCAGGAGATAGCGAGAAGACCGAACCTGCGCCATCGAATCCGCCAAAATAGGTCGTGCCATAGAGAATGCCACGACTGTCGGCGATCAAACCGCTATAGGGGAAGCCGGCGTCGGGCTGGCCTTGGAACGCGTAGAGCACCGAGAACCGCCAGTCACCGCCCGAGAGTGGAGTCAGTTTGTAGGCAGTCCCTGCACTGTTCGCGCCGCCGATTTCCGTCACGCCATAGATGTTGCCAAATGAATCCAGCAGCAGCGGCCCCAGGCTTCCCACGCCACCATCATCACCGCCGGTGAAGTTGTAAATCAGCCGCTCGGTCCAGTGACCATCGTTCTGCGAGAGCTGGTAGACGGTGCCCTGGTCGTTGCTGCCGCCGTCGGGAGTTGTGCCGTAAAGATTTCCGGCGCGATCAAAGACCACCGCGCCCCCCGGGCCCCAGCCGTCGGGACTATCCTGAAAGCTGTAGAGCACAGTCTCGCTCCAACTCCCGCCGGCCTGCGAGAGCTTGTAGACAACGCCGCAACCGTCACCCGCGCAAATCCCCTGCCCGCCAGAAACCGTCGTGCCATAGAGATTTCCCTCGGCATCCATCGTGACTCCGCCGTAAGGGTTCTTCCCTTCGTCAAAGCAGTTGAAGCTGTGCAGCACGCTCTCCTGCCACTGGCCGCCGCCGAGGTTAGTCAACTTGAATACCGTCCCGCAATCGTCCGCGCCGCCAACTACGGTAGTGCCATAAAGGTTGCCGGCAGCGTCGCGCGCCAGGGCCGTGGCGGCATTGCCTCCATCGGCGCCCCCGGTGAAGCTGTAAATCACTCGATAGCCGGTCCCAGCTGATGACACACCCATTAACGACAAAGTGAGCAGCAGGAGCATTGCACCGGCAGAGAAGGGGAACGTTGGGCGTTGCATAGCAGGAACCCTCCTAAGCAAGGAAGACGCTGGCTTGGCGAGGAGCAACTCGCCGGCGGAACTGTACCACGAATTCTGCCGGCAGGAGGCACGCCAACCGAGTTTTGACAATTACCTTCCGAGCTGGCCGGAGCGAACCTCGGGAGTTGAGGCTGCATCCATGGTTGTAGTGCCCTCAGTGTGGACATGAAGCTGATGGGTGACTTGGCCCTCCGGCCTCTCTCTTTCAGGAGCAAACCTATGAAGTTGTTCATGCCGATACTTCTTGGAGCTGCCATGGTTGCCGGCTGCGCCGCCCCCGCGCTGGCTGCTTCGCCGCAGCAGTACCAGTCCGACCAGGAACGGGATCGCGAACGCAACACTCAGGCTTACAACGACGGATACTCGCAAGGTCAAGCGGACGCCCGCAGTCACGCAGGCCGCAACGATCAGGCGACGACGCAGTGGACGAAGGACGACGATCAGCGGGCCTATCGCCAAGGCTATGACTCCGGTTATGACAACATAATCAACAACGGCAGGGCAGCGGCTGCTCCCGACGCCACCATGCCGCACAATGATCAGCAGGCACGCCAGTTTGGCTATCAGGATGGGCTCGCTGCCGGACGTGCGGACCAGATGAAGGCGCACAACTTCAAGCCCGAAGATCACGACCTCTACAAGAACGGGCTGCATGGCTGGTCTTCCACTCTCGGTACCAAAGATCAATTCAAGCAGCTCTATCGCGAAGCCTTCGTGAAAGGTTATGAAGACGGCTATCGCGGCAACGGCCCTCGCTAAACCATCTCTCCTCCTGTACCGGCGCGGCGGGCGTGGATTGCCGCCGCGCCATTGCTCACGAACACTCCCTTGCTGCTTCGGGTTTGCCTCCTTCCGTCCTATCGCACTAGACTGACACAGCGTCAGACGACGACGCGCTTATGGCCGCTACCGTCTTCCGCCGGTCACACTCGCTCACGGGCGTTGAGATTCTCGACCTGAGGCACTTCTCCTCGGCCGATCTGCGGCCCTTGCTAACCCAGGAGGTGGAGTCCTGGGGCAGTTTGCTGTGCTGGGACTATCGCAGTTCGGCGGAGATGATCCTGCGCTACATCGATGCCAAGATCCTGCCCGGGTACGCGGCGGTGGAGCGCGGCAATATCGTCGGCTATTCGTTTTTTGTTTACGAAGGCAGCAAGGGTGTCATGGGCGATCTGTTCGTATCGCCGCGCCGCGCCGACACGCGCCTGATCGAATCGCAGATGGCGCAGCATGTGATCGAGACGCTGCAGCAGTCCCCCGGCATCCATCGCGTAGAAGCGCAGCTGCTCACGCATCAGGCCGGCCACCTGGCGGCGGGATTCACGACTGCCGGATTTCAGCGCTATCGCAGATTGTTCCTTTCGCTGACGCTGAGCGGCCAGGACGCTCCGGCGATCGCGGCCTTCGCCTTACCCAAAGACGTGCAAGTCCGTCGCTGGAGCGAGCAGGATTATCAGCCGGCGGCGGCAGTGATCACCGCGGCGTATCGTGGCCACATTGATTCGGAGATCAACGACCAGTACCGCACTCACGGCGGCTCCATCCGCTTCCTGAACAACATCGTGCGCTTCCCCGGCTGCGGCGTTTTCGACGCCGAATCGTCTTTTTCGGCCATTCATCGGCCGACGAATTTTCTGGTGGGATTGATCCTGTGCTCACGCGTCAAAGACGACGTGGGACACGTGACACAGGTCTGCCTGCTGCCCGAATATCGTGGGCAGAAGATCGGTGAGCATCTGCTGGCGTGCACGGCCAATTCATTGCGACAGCGGCACTTCAACCTGCTATCGCTCACCGTGACGGAGATGAACCAGCGCGCGGTCGACCTTTACAAGCACTTGGGCTTCGAAGAACGGAGCGTTTTTGACGCGTTTGTTTGGGAAAGCTGACGACCACCGACGAGCCGGGATTCAGCTTCGAAGCCGCGCGAGAAAATGTTCTACGTAGAACATTACCCCTTCACGTTCTTCATCGTTTCACGTGCTTTGGCGACGACGTTCTCGACGGTGAAGCCGAAGTGTTTCAGCAGGTCTTTGATCGGGGCTGAGGCGCCGAAGTCGGCGCGCCCCACGACGATGCCGTCCGACCCGACATATTCCTTCCATCCCAGCGTGGTGCCCGCCTCGACGGCCACGCGCGCACGCACCGCGGGCGGCAGCACCTGTTTCTTGTACTCGGGCGATTGCTGCTCGAACAGCTCCCAGCAGGGCATGGAAACCACCCGCGCCTTCACGCCGTCGGCAGTCAGCTTTTCATAGGCGCCAACGCAGAGCTGCAGCTCGGAGCCCGTGCCCATCAGAATGACCTCGGGCGTGCCGCCGGCGTCGGCCATGATATACGCGCCCTTGGCAACTCCGGCCGCCGACGCGTACTTACTGCGATCAAATGTCGGCACTCCCTGACGAGTGAGCGCGAACAGCACGGGCTGCTTCTTCAGCGGCATGATCGCGCGCCAGCACTCGGCAACTTCGTTCGCGTCAGCGGGGCGGAAGGTCAGCAGGCGGGGAATGGCGCGTAAGGATAAAAGCTGCTCGATCGGCTGGTGCGTCGGACCGTCTTCGCCGAGCCCGATCGAGTCGTGCGTGTAGATGAAGATCACCGGGATGTCCATGAGCGCCGCCAGACGAATAGGAGGCCGCATGTAATCGGAGAAGATGAGGAAGGTCGCGGTGTAAGGACGAATGGCGGACAACGCCATGCCATTGGCAATCGAACCCATCGCGTGCTCGCGAATGCCGAAG
>DASRGM010000052.1:0-14415 GCA_035651035.1 Terriglobales bacterium | reverse complement strand
TGAAGCGCCGCTCTACCTGCAATACTAGACTTCATCCCGGCTGCTGCTGCGTCATGCAGTGCAGCGCGCCCAATCCCCAGATGAAATCGCGGCAGTAGACTCCCACCACCTCGCGGTCCGGGAAGACCGTCGACAGCACATTCAGGGCCACGCGGTCTTGAACGTCGCCGAAGGTGGGCGCCAGCACCAGCTTGTTCGCAATATAAAAATTGGCGTAGCTGGCAGGCAGCCGCTGTCCCTCGAAGTACACCGGCGCGGGCATGGGCAGCTTGATCACCTTCAGCGGCATGCCCGACTGGTCGCTGCTCTTCTTCAGCCAGCGGAAGTTGTCGCTGAGCGGCTCGTGATTGGCGTCGGCGGGATCGGGCTCGTAGGCGGTGACAACCGTGCGCGGGCCTACGAAACGCGCGATGTCGTCGACGTGTCCGTGCGTGTCGTCGCCGGCGATGCCGCGCTCCAGCCAGATGACCTTCTCGACGCCGAAGTAGTCGGCGAACAATCGTTCCAGGTGCTCGCGGGCCACGCCCGCATTGCGCTGCTGCACTTCGCTGAGCAGGCATTCTTCCGTTGTGATCAGCGTGCCGCGGCCGTTAACCTCGATACTGCCGCCCTCCAGCACGACGCGATGGTGCTCGCCATTAACGCGCAGCTCAGGCTGCCAGAGAGGCAGCTTCAGGCGGCGCGCGATCTCGGCCCCCACCGGCGCATCCAGCTTCCAGTCTTTGTATTTGGCCCAGGCATTGAAGCGCCAGGCGGTCGCCGCCAGGGCGGGAAGCTCGCGGCTGGGAGCATCGCGGCGCACGAAGATTGGGCCGGAATCGCGCAGCCATCCGCGGTTGGTGGGGATTTGCCAGAAGCGGATGTTGCCGGCGTGGTGCCCCGGTTTCCCTTGGCCGTGACGGGGCTGACGTTTGCTCGTGTCGATTGCCCGCTCCGGCAAAACATGCGAGCGCACTAACACCTCTCTCGCCTTGCGCTCGGCGGCTTCGTCGTTCACCACAATCTCCACTCGCTCAACGCGCGCGAGGTGGCGAACGATTTCGGCGTAAATCCAGGGAATCGCCTCGAACTTGCCTGGCCAGTCGGCGCGGTTTTGCGGCCACGCGATCCAGGTGGCTGCGTGCGGCTCCCACTCCGCCGGCATGCGATAGCCGAGCGCGGCGGGCGGTTGCGCGAATTTTTCGGGGCTCTTCGCCACAGGCCAGAATCCTCTGCATCGCGAACGCCAAAGCCGGGTGCATCAATCGCGAACAAGGCCGCGGGCATTAATCGCGAACCCCAAAGCCGCGTGCATTAGTAGATTGTCATCACGAGCGTAGCGAGGGATCTGCTGTCCTTCCGAATCACGAAAAGCAGGTCCCTCGCCTGGGGCTCGGGATGACAATCTTCTTGTGCGCGCATCCTCCCGTCGTCGCAGTGCTCTCGTGATTACCCCAGGAACCGCTGCGTGATCGGCCCATACGCATCGACCCGCCGGTCGCGCCAGAACGGCCAGTTGCGCCGGACATCTTCCATGCGGCGCAAATCGACCTCGGCCACCAGCACCTCTTCGCTGTCGTGCGAAGCCTGCGCGACAATCTGCCCGAAGGGGTCGGCGATGAATGAGCCGCCCCAGAACTCCAGTCCTTTGCCGGGCGCGCGATTGCCGCGAACGTCGCCGCTCTCGAAGCCCAGGCGATTCGGTACCGCGACGTAGACGCCGTTGGCGATCGCATGTGCGCGCTGGATCGTCCGCCAGGCATCGTACTGCGCCTCGCCGTACTGTGCCTTCTCGTCGGGGTGCCAGCCGATCGCCGTCGGATAGAACAGCACGGTCGCGCCCTGCAGTGCGGTCAGCCGCGCGCCCTCCGGATACCACTGGTCCCAGCAGACCAGGGTGCCGAACTTCGCGAAGCTGGTTTCGAAGCACTTGAAGCCGAGATCGCCGGGCGTGAAGTAGAACTTCTCGTAATAGAGCGGGTCGTCGGGGATGTGCATCTTGCGATAGATGCCCGCGAGCTCGCCGCCCGCGTCGAGCACCGCCGCGGTGTTGTGGTAGATGCCGGGTGCGCGGCGTTCGAACAGCGACGCTATGATCGTGACCTTCAGCTGGCGTGCCACCTCGCCCAGGCGGCTGGTTGCCGGCCCGGGGATCGATTCGGCGAGGTCGAAGAGTGCGATGTCTTCGCGCTGGCAGAAATATTGCGTCTGGAAAAGCTCGGGGAGGCAGACAATCTCCGCGCCTTTGCCGGCCGCCGCGCGCACGTGGGCGATGGCGCGATCCAGGTTCTGCTCCGGCTGCGGCGTGCACGACATCTGCACGATGCCGATGTGGAAGTTGCGGTCGGGCAAGCGAGGCTCCGCTGAACGAATGCGTAGGATACCACTGCGGGATTAGGGTTCAGGCAGCGGCGCGTTAGCACCGTGCGGCAGTCTGAGCGGCGCGTCATTGCACTCACGGGTAGAGCGGCGCTTCAGCGCCGGCGCACATATAGTGAGCGGCGAGCCGCCGGCCTTGCGTAGAGCTGCAGTAGTGCGGCGTCAACACTAACGCCGCGCTTCAGCGTAGCGTCAGGGTAGAGTCAGGGTAGAGCGGCGCTTCAGCGCCGCGTCCATCGAAGATTTTATTTGCAGTAGCCGGCTTTAGCCGGCGACAGAGTGGCGTCGGCTGAAAGCCGACTCAAACGCAAAAAAAAACTGTAGCCAGACGCGGGCCTGAAGGCCCGCTCTACCACCCTTCCATTGCCAAGACGCGGGCCTGTAGGCCCGCTCTACCACCCTTCCATTGCCAAGACGCAGGCCTGAAGGCCTGCTCTACCTACAGTTCCAGTGCCGAGACGCAGGCCTGAAGGCGCACTCCACCCGTTAGACACGCTCCGGCGCGAGCAAATCATCCATGGTCTCGCGCTTGCGAATCACGCGCGCGCGCGCGCCGTCCACCAGCACCTCGGCCGCGCGCGGGCGCGAGTTGTAGTTCGACGCCAGCGACATCCCATACGCGCCGGCATCGAGGATCGCCACCAACTCGCCCTCTTCCACGCGGCTCATCCTCCGCGCGCGCGCGAAGAAATCGCCGCTCTCGCACACCGGCCCGACAACATCCACCGTCTCTGTGTCCGCCTTCGACCGCGCGATCACCGGCACGATCTCGTGATATGCGCCGTAGAGCGAGGGCCGAATCAGGTCGTTCATCGCCGCATCGACAATGACAAATTGTTTTCCGTTGTTCCGCTTGCGATAGATCACGCGGGTGAGCAGCGCTCCCGCCGGGGCGATGATGGCGCGGCCCGGCTCCAGCAGCAGATGCACGCCCAAACCGCGCAGAGGCTGCATGAGCGCCCCAGCATAGCGGCGCGCCTCGGCAGCATAGTCTCGCGCATTGTCACTGCTGTACGGAACAGCCAGGCCACCGCCGCCGTCCACATATCGAATGTCGTGTCCCTCGGCGCGCAGCGACCGCACCAGCACAGCTACGCGCTGCAGCGCCTCGCCGAACGCATCGACATCATCGATCTGGGATCCGATATGCACGCTAACGCCGCGCGCCTGCAGCCGCTGGTGCTGAGCGCCGCGGCGATAGAGCTCGGCAGCATCGCGCCATGGCACTCCAAACTTGTGTTCGTGCAGCCCGGTTGAAATGTAAGGATGCGTCCTGGCGGCGACATCGGGATTGACGCGGACGGCGAAGCTCGCCGGCTTGCGCAAGTGCGCGGCGCGCGCCGCCAGCAGCTCCATCTCGCCCGCGCTCTCCACGTTGAACAGCAGGATGCCCGCGCGCAGCGCCCGGTCGATCTCTTCCGCCTGCTTGCCTACACCGGAAAAAACCACTCCGGCCGCGGCTCGCTTCTCGGCCGCCAGCACGCGCTGCAGCTCGCCGCCGGAGACGATGTCGAAGCCCGCGCCCAGCTTCGCCAGCAATTTCAGGATCGACAGATTGGAATTGGCTTTGACCGAGTAGCAGATGCCGTGCGGCATCTCGGCAAAGGCATCGTCGAAGAGCCGATAGCGCTCGCGGATCGCTGCCGCCGAGTAGACATACAGCGGAGTTCCGAAGCGCTCGGCCAGCCGCGCCAGCGACGCCGATTCGGCCATCAGCTCGTAGGTCGAACTGCGCAGCAGCCGCGCGCGGCGGGCATAGACGAAACCCGGCGGCCGTTGGTGGAGCTGATGGGATTTCACTTTTTCGCCGCGGGCCCCTTCACCTTCAGCGCCACAATGGTCTGATCGTCGAAAGCTTCCACGCCCTCGGCGTGGCTCGATACCGCGTTGAAGATCGCGTCTACCAGCTCCTCCGCGCTGCTCTTGCAACTCCGCTCCACGATCTGGTGCAGGCGATGCCGGCCGAACATCTCGCCTTTGGCGCTGGTCGCGTCGAGAATGCCGTCGCTGAAGAACAGAAAGAGGTCACCGCGGCGGCAGCGCAGATTGTGCTCGTCATAGGTAGCGCTGGTGAACAGTCCGATGGGCAGACCCGTCGCCGCGACTTCGGTAATTTTGCCGTCGCGGCAATGGATGGGCCGCGGCAGTCCCGAGTTCGCCAGCTGCAGGATCTGTTGCGAGTCGTCCCAGATGGCATAAATCATCGACACGTATTGCGCGGCGATGGGCCGCTCGGCAAGCGACAGGTTGACCGCCTCCAGCATGCCGGCGGCGCTCGGCTCCTCCATGGCGTGCGAGCGCGCGATGCCGCTGACCAGCGCCGCGTAGATCGCCGCCGGAGCGCCCTTGCCGCTCACGTCGCCAATGGCAATTCCGGTGACGCCGTGCCCGCTGTACTTCAGGAAGTCGTAGAGGTCGCCGCCGATCTGGCGCGCGGGCACGAAGCGCGACGCCACCTCGGCGTTCTTGAAGACCGGCAGCTTCTGCGGCAACAGACGAAACTGCAGCTCGCGTGCCAGCGCCAGGTCCTGCTCCAGCCGCATCTCCTGGCGCGCAATGCGCTCGTACAGCGTCGCATTCTCGATGGCGATGGCCACCTGCGCCGCCATCGTAGTCATGATGCGCACGTGGTCGTCGTTGAAGTAGTTGCGGCGCGTGTGCTCGATGTCGAGCACGCCGATGACTTTGTCTTTGTAGATGAGCGGAATACACAGCTCCGAGCGCGTCTCGGGATTGGCCTCGATGTAGCGCGGATCTTTGTGCACGTCGGCCGCGAGCACCGGCTCGCCATGCTGCGCCGCGTAGCCTACCAGCCCGCGCCCCAGCGGGATGTCGTGCTTCAGCTGCACGCTCTCCTTGAAGCGCAGCGAGAAGCGATGCTGCAAGGTGCTGCCGCTCGGGTCGAGCAGCAGAATGGAAAACATCTGGTAATCGATGATGCGGGTCAGCAGGTCGGCAATGCGCCGCAGCAACTGATCGACGTTGAGGATCGACGTCAGCTCGCGGCTGATCTCGGTGAGCAAGGTGAGCTGCCGCGCCTGCCGCGAGACGCGCGTGTACAGCCGCGCATTCTCGATGCCGACGGCAATGCGCGAGGCAAACAGCGTGAGCAGGCGCTTGTGCTCTTCGGTGAAGGCGCCGGTCTGCCCGGCCTCGACATCGATGACGCCGATGACTTTGTTCTTGGCAATGAGCGGCACGGCCAGCTCGGAGCGCGCGCCCGGCGCCGAGTTGATGAAGTTCTCTTCCGCGGCAACGTCGTTGACCAGCACCGGCTCGCGCGTCTGCACTGCGCGCCCGGTCACACCCTGTCCTACCTTGATGCGAATGCGCTCGGCAACTTCGGGCGGATGTCCTACCTGAAAGCGGATGCGCAACTCCTGTGTTTTTTCGTTGAGCAGCAGGATGGCGAAGATTTCGTAGTCGATGAAACGCTTCAGCATCTCGGACACGCGCTGCAGCAGCGTGTTGAGGTCGAGCGTGGTGTTCACCGCGTCGGCTACCTCGAGCAGATAGCTGTCTAGCGACGGCGAAACCGGAGTTTGTGAGAGGACGGAGGACATCGGCTTGCCACATGATAGCAGTGGCTCGGCAGGTTGCAGCCTGCATCCATCGCCACTAGAATTTCTTGTCTGCGAGGAACGCGATGGACCTGCGAGGAAACCAGCTCACGTGGCTCGGCCATGCCACATTTCGCATCCAGACCAAAGACGGCGCCGTCGTCTACGTCGATCCGTGGCTGAACAATCCCTTGTGTCCCGAGGGCGAGAAAGACGTTAAGAAATGCGACGCTCTCATCTGCACGCACGGGCACTTCGACCACATCGGCGACGCAGTGAAGATCGCCAAACAGCTCAATCCCGTGGTCGTCGGCATCTTCGAGTTGTGCACCTGGATGGAGAAGAAAGGCGCTAAGCAGATCGCGCCCATGAACAAGGGCGGCACGCAGACGGTTGCCGGGATCAAGGTCACCATGGTTCACGCCATACATTCCTGCGGCATTCAGGAGGACGACGGCAGCATCGTTTATGGCGGCGAGGCCTGCGGCTACGTGCTGGAGCTGCCCGGCGGCGTGAAGCTCTACCATGCGGGCGACACCGCGGTCTTCGGCGACATGCAGATCATTCACGAGCTGTATGCGCCCGAAATTGCGATGCTGCCCATCGGCGATCATTACACCATGAGTCCGCGCGAGGCAGCCTACGCCTGCAAACTGCTCAAGCCGAAGATCGTCATCCCCATGCACTTCGGAACGTTTCCCCTGCTGACGGGAAGGCCGGATGCGCTGAAGAAACTGCTCGGCACCGCCGGCCCCGAGGTCGTGGAGATGGAGCCGGGGGAGACGGTCTAGCCAGAGGGTAGGTTGTAAGCCAAAGATGTTGGTTCGCGTAGATTGTCATCACGAGCGAAGCGAGGGATCTGCTTTTCGTCACTTGGAAGAACAGCAGATCCCTCGTCCGCGTGGCGGACTCGTGATGACAATTTCGTGATGCGCAGAGCATTTGGATTCGGCGAACATGGACGTGAATTCGTCCGCAAATCAGGACACCCATGACCAGCTTCACTGACCAACACGTCGAAAATTACATCTACGCGATGCTTCCGCCGCGCTCCGCGGTGCTGCAGGAGATGGAGCGACAGGCGAAGGAGCGCGACATACCCATCATCGGGCCGGCAGTGGCGCGCCTGCTGTATCAATACGCGCGGCTCATCAACGCGAAGACCGTCTTCGAGATGGGTTCGGCGATCGGCTACTCCACCATCTGGTGGGCGGAGGCCGTCGGCGCGGGCGGGAAGGTGCACTACACCGACGGCAGTCGCAAGAACGCCGACGAGGCGCGGGGATATTTCCGGCAGGCCGGCGTCGCCGATCGCATCGAGGTCCACGTGGGCGACGCGCTTGAGTTGCTCTCCGAACGCAAGGAGCAGTTCGACATCCTTTTCTGCGATGTCGACAAGCACGACTACCCGCGCGTCTTTCAGATGGCTGCGGCGCGCGTGCGCAAGGGCGGGATCTTCGTGACCGACAACACGCTGTGGAGCGGGCGCGTGGCCTACGCCGCCGGCAATCCCGAGTTGGCGCGCCCCACGCCGGACAAGACGACGGAAGGCGTAGTCGAATTCAATCGCCTGCTGTATGCATCGGGGGACTGGTTCACGACGATCATTCCGCTGCGTGACGGCGTGACGGTGGCGATGAGGCTGTAGTCTCCCACCTTTTGGGCCAAAATCAGACCTAAAGGATGGGAGAGAAGGAAGCGCGAACCGGATGACCGACAACTCCCAAGCCGACATCCTGGCCATCGCCGCGCATCGCGACGATGTGGAGCAGACTTGCGGCGGCACGCTGCTGAAGATGGCCGGGCGCGGCTATCGCACCGCCATCCTCGACCTCACGCAGGGCGAGATGGGCACACGCGGCAGCGTCGAAGACCGCGCGCGCGAAGCCGGCGAGGCCGCGCGAATCCTGAAGGTGGGCTGGCGGCGGGCGCTCGACATTCCTGATGGCCGGGTGGAAAACACCTACGAGAATCGGCTGAAGGTCGCGCACGTCATACGCCAACTGCGGCCGCGCGTGCTCATCCTGCCATATTGGCAGGCGCGCCATCCCGACCACGCGACCGCATCACCGCTGGGATATGAAGCCGCCTTCCTCGCCGGACTGGCCAAAGCCGACCTCACCGGCGCGCCGCATCGCCCATTCAAGATCCTCTATGCCAGCCTCTACGCCGAAGTTCGGCCGACGTTCGTCGTCGACATTTCGGAGCAGTTCGAGACGCGATTTGCCTCGCTGATGGCTTACCGCTCGCAGTATGAAGATCAGCAGGCGGGCAGCGGGCTGTTTCCGCGCAAGGAAGAAATTCGCGAGCGTGTCGCCGCCATGGCCGCGTTTTACGGATTGCTCGCAGGAGTGCGCTACGCCGAGCCGTTTGTGTCGAAGGAAGTGGGGCTGGTGGACGATCTGCTCGCCATTCCCGTGCAATCGATCTGAACTGGTGTGGCGGCGCTTCAACACGGCGGTGCAGTCGCACAACCAAAGCCGTACAGCGGCCCTCCAGGCCGCATGGATTGGAAGTTTCTAAACGGGTGTCATCATTTCGACGATGGGGGTTGCGAACGCGGTCCTGACAGACCACGCGGCGACGCTGAAGCAGCGCTCCAATACAGTTCACCTCTCCGGCGGGAACTCGCTCAGCACGAACGACAGCGCCTCGTCGCGCGTGTGCAGCGTGCCCTCCAGTTGCGCGTCTTCAATGGCCGACAGCATCTCGCGGAATCCGGGGCCGGGCGGATAACCCAGCCGGATCAGGTCGTCGCCATTGAGCAGCAGCGCCGGCCGAATCTCTTCCTGCGGCGTCTCCTCGAGCCGCCGGCGCACGAACTCGTACAAGGTGAGATTGCGATGGCTGCTCAGGCAATCCATGCGATGCAGCTCCAGGTGCTCGTCGAACCTGGGCAGGCGCATGAAACGCTTCAGCGTCGATTGCTTCATGCGCTCCACGTCGGCGAAACGCATGTGGTTGGCCACCAGATCGGCAATCTGCTGCGTGTCGTCGTTAGAAAAATGCAGGCGCCGGCAAATCTCTTCCGCCATGCGGACGCCCACCTCGACGTGATTATCGAAACGAATTCGGTCGGGCGCCACACGAAAGGTCGGGGGCTTGCCGACATCGTGCAGCAGCGCGCCACACGCCAGCGTGCGCGACGAGCGTGGCGGCAGCTTCTCCAGCAACAAGAGCGTGTGCACCCACACGTCGCCTTCAGGATGAAACTGCGGCGGCTGCTCGACGCCCTTCATGCGCTCGACTTCGGGCAGCACCTCGTGCAGCAGGCCGGTGGCATCGAGCAGTTCGAAGGCCTGACGCGCGTGGCCCTCGGTCAGCATCTTGGTCAGCTCATCGCGCACCCGCTCGCAGCTTACCTGATGAATTTGCGGCGCAAGCTTGCGGATGGCGGCGAAAGTTTGCGGCTCGATGGTGTAGCCGAAGCGCGCGGCGAAGCGGACCGCGCGCAGCATGCGCAACTTGTCTTCGGAGAAGCGCCGGTCGGGCTCGCCGATGGCGCGGATGATGCCGGCGCGCAGGTCGTCGCGCCCGCCGACGAAGTCGAGCACGCGGTCGTCCTCCAGCGGGTCCATCAGCAGCCCGTTGACGGTGAAGTCGCGCCGCTGCACGTCTTCGCGCGGGTCTTTCGAGTAGCGCACCTGGTCGGGATGGCGTCCGTCGGAGTACGAGCCGTCGCAGCGGAAGGTCGCAACCTCGACATAGTTGGGGTGCTCGGACGGCGTGGGCGAACGCGGCATGTCCTCCGGCGCGGGGACCAGCACGACGCCGAATTGCGCGCCGACCGCATAGGTCTGGGGGAAGAGTCCCATCACCTCCTGCGGCGTGGCATCGGTGGCAACGTCGTAATCGGCGGGAGCGACGCCGAGCAGGGTGTCGCGCACGCAGCCTCCGGCAAAGTAAGCCTGGAAGCCGCGCTCGCGCAGCCGGCGAACGATGTTGGTGGCGTGCTCGCGCATCCTGGATTGATCATAGCGCGCCGTGATCGTTCCTCAAGTGCCGGTGGTGGGCCAGTTGAAATCCGGGCGGGGAAGGGCACGGTTTTAGCCGTGCCGAAAAGACGGACGATGGAATAGGGCTTTAGCTCCCGGCGGCCGCGGCTAAAGCCGCCGTTAATGGCGCATGGTTTCGCCGGATTGAAGTCCGGCTCTTCCACCGCTACAAATCCCAACTGCACCACTGCTCCAGGTTGGCGCCCCTTCGGTTGGACGGTAACCTCAACCACCCAACGCACCTGCGGTTTACACTTATCCATCGTGCGCGTGGCCATCGACATCCGCCGCATCACCGAGTTCGGCGTGGGCACTTATACCCGCAACGCCATTCGCACCCTCGCGCGCCTTGATCACGACAATCAGTACTTCCTCATCGGCGATCCCGACAAGATCGGGCCGCGCGGCAAGCTGGGAGATCTGGGACAACTGCCGTCGAACTTCACCATCGTCCACGCGCAGCCAAATGAGCTGTCACTGGCCAGCTATCTGGAGCTGCATCGCATCCTGAAGGACAACCGCTGCGATCTGCTGCACGTGCCGCACCTGTTCTGGAAGCCGCAAGGAATTCCCTGCCCCTACGTTGTCACCGTGCACGATCTGCTGGACCACATGTATCGCGTGAACAGCCACTCGGCGGTGAAGCGCAACCTGCATTTTCAGTTCACCAAGCGCGTGTTGCACCATGCATCGCGCATCTTCGCCGTCTCAAATTTTTCCAAGGCCGACACGGTGCGCATCTTCCAGGTGAAGCCGGACAAAATCGAGGTCATTTACAACGCCATCGACGACCGGCTGCGCATGGGTCACGCCAGCCAGGCCGAGCGCCAGTTCATCGCCGAACGCTACCAGGTGAACTGCCCGTTTCTGCTGTACGCGGGGCGCATCAGCCCGCACAAGAATGTGGTGCGCATCATCGAGGCGTTCGCGGCGTTGAAGGGCGAGCTGACCAAAGAAGGCCGCTTCGAAGATTTGAAGCTGATCATCATCGGGGACGAAGTGTCGAAGCATCCCGACCTGCGCCGCGCCTGCGTGAAAGGCGGCGTGCAAAACGACGTGCGCTTCCTCGGCTTCGTGCCCATCGACGTGCTGCGCATCTTCTACGACCAGGCGAAGATCTTCGTCTTCCCGTCGCTGTATGAGGGCTTCGGGCTGCCGCCGCTGGAGGCAATGGCGCAGGCGACGCCGGTGGTGACCAGCAACACCTCGTCGGTACCCGAGGTGGTGGGCAATGCTGCGGTGATGGTGAATCCGGAGAATGTCTTCGAGATCATGCGCGCGCTGCATCGCGTGCTCGTCGACCAGCCGCTGCGCGAGAAGCTGAAGGCGCGCGGCGTGGAGCAGGCGGCGAGATTCTCGTGGGACGCCAGCGTGCGGCGGATGATGGAGATTTATGGCGAAGTAGCTGCTAGCAACTAGCTACTAGCTACTAGCTAGTAACAACTCGTGACTAGCAATTAGAAGCAATCTCAAATCCGTTTGATTCGTGTCAGGGCACGACTTCAGTCGTGCCGAACCGCTCAGCAAAGGGTCTGGGCTTTAGCCCCTGTGGCCCGGCGGGGCTGAAAGGCGAGGCCGCCGATTGAACGCCAGCTGGAAAGGGAAATCCACGACTCTTTGACGTGACTGAAAGAGTGCCCTGAACGCAGTGGCATGCTTCTAGCACCTAGAGCGGTTTGGGAAAACTGCGGTCAACGAGGGCGGGTAGAGCGGCGCTTCAGCGCCGCGTCGCTCGAGCGTTTTAAGAGTCGAGCCCGCTTCAGCGGGCGACACAGCGTCGCCCGGCTGAAGCCGGCTCGACCCGACTTCCAAAAGAAAGGCAGCGTGGACGCTGGCCTGAAGGCCAGCTCTACCCGGACAACTGACGAATCAAATTGATTCATGCAGCAGTCACCAGAAAGGGATAGCTGTGTTGGCACTCGGCAATTCACGTTCGCTAGGTGCTCGCGAATGATGATGACATCGTTAGGCCTGGCCGCGGTCCTCTTCTGCGCGTTATCACCTCTGGTGGCGCAGAGCTGCGGCGCCAACGGCGTGGCAGTGCAGGTGCTCGGCTCGGGCGGCCCGGAGACGCAGGACAAGCGCGCCTCGACCAGCTACCTGGTATGGGACCATGGACGGGCGCGCGTGGTGCTGGACGCGGGCGGCGGCAGCGCGCTGCGCTTCGGCGAGAGCGGCGCGCAGATGTCCCAGGTCGACGTTTTTCTGTTCAGCCACTTCCACGTCGATCACAGCAGCGACTTCCCTGCCCTGGTCTTCTCCTCCTGGTTTGAAGATCGCAAGCGTGCCCTGCCGGTGTATGGTCCGGTGGGCAACGACTTCATGCCGTCGACGACCGAGTTTGTGCGCGACCTGTTCAGCGATCCGCACGGCGCGTGGCGCTACCTGAGCGAACTGGTCACGCCCGGCAACGGCAGCTACCAGTTGCAGCCGCACGATGTTGCGGCCGTTGCGGCGCCGGCGGTGGTGCTTCGCGATGGCGACATGACTCTATCTGCCGTGCGGGTCACGCATGGCCCAGTGCCCGCGCTGGCCTGGCGAGTGGAGATTGCGGGCAAGCGGATCGTCTTCAGCGGCGATACCAACGGCGACGAAGAGGGCCTGACGCAGTTGGCGACTAACGCGGATTTGTTCGTCGCGCACAACGCCGTGCCCGAAGGCGCGACGGGCGTGGAGCGGCGCCTGCACATGCCACCCTCCATGATAGGCGCGACTGCTGCCAACGCTCATGTCAAGCAGTTGGTGCTGTCGCATCGCATGCTGCGGACCTTGGGGAAAGAGAAAGAGACAGAAACCGAAATCCGGCGCAGATTCTCCGGGCCGATTTCGTTCGCCAACGATCTTGATTGTTTTTTGGTGAAGTGAGAGGAGCGACTGGCAACTAGCAATTAGCGGCCTGGGAACTCTGAGATTTTTTTTCATCGTCAAGATGAGCTGCGAAGCAGCGACTGCGGTTGTAGCCCCGGGCGCAAGCCCGGGGACGCTTCTCGACAAAGCCCGCCAGGCCGCGTAGCGGCCTATCACGGGCCATTAGATCGGCCGGCCGCTAACGCGACCTTGGAATCTTTGGGGCATATATCCCCACGGGGCTTGCGCCCCGCGCTCACATCACAGTCGCCGCTTCGCGGCTCGATTTGAGGGCGGCAGCAGACCGGAGTCGATCAGGGCGTCACAGCATTTCAGTAGTCAGCTACCAGCTATTAGCAGTTAAAACAAGAAAACGCGGATTTAAGTTTGCCGTTCCTGCAAGTCTCAAACCTAGCCGGCTGCGAGCCTCGCAGCTTTGACGCCACCGCAACGTTGATCCGCGGTACGAAGCTGGCCTGAAAGGCAGCACTACCCGGTGGCTCGTCGCCCAAAACCCACCGCTCTTTATAGCCGGCACTCACGGCTGGTCACGTGATAGGTCCCAAAGGTTCCGTAGCCTTTGGCGAGGGGGAGTTGGCCGACATACTCGCAGCGAAAGTCGGTGACGTGTTGCGCGGCGGCCATGGCGGCGAAGTTTTCGCTGGCGTAGACCTGCCCGGGCGGCGTCTTGGGCTCGATACGCGCGCCGCGGCTGACGTGCACGCCGGTGAAGTCGGTGCGTCCGGTGACGGGATCCATGATCTCGAAGACCGGCCCGGCATGCAGCGCGATGCGCAGGCTAAGCTCTTTGGGCAGACCGAGCGCGGCCCAGTCGGTGCCGACGATGCGGTCGCGCAGCTCGAGGGCGAATTGTCCCGCATCGGAAAGCGTCTCGAAGACGAAGCACAGGCCATCGCCCCAGGTCTTCTGCAGCAGCGGCTTGTGCATTGAGCGCTGGATGACGGCGGCGATAGCGCCCAGGAAATCGCGGCTGAATGTCTCCACCTGATCTTCGTTCAGGCGGCTGAAGTTGACCGCATCGGCGAAGAGGATGGCGCGCACCCGCTCCTTGGCTGCCATTGGGGGCTTGTATCCCGCCGGTGAAATTCGGGCGGCCGCCAGACGCATGCCGGCGCCGTCACGCAGCAGGTCTTCCATCACCAGCTCGGCGTCGAGCGATTGCGCGTGCAGCAGCGCCGAGCCATCGCGCAGCCACTCGGAGTACTGGGTATTGATCACGCTGGATTTGGCGCGCAGGCCGCTGGCCACCAGCACGCTGGCGCAGCGGTCGAGGACGGCCTTCAGCTTTTCCGGCGAGACACCATGCTCGTCGGGCATGGGGCAGCCATCGGGCGAGACCGGCAGAACGACGTGTACCTCGTGGCCGCCGTCCAGGAAGGCCTCCATCACAGCCAGGTCGGGATAAGCCAGCACGCATGCATAGAAGAAGTGCTTGCCATCTTTGGGGACCGCCGACTCAGCCTGGCGGCGCGCTTCTTCATAATTTTTGGGGGCCTGCGCCATGCGCAACGCGCTGCGGAGCACGCGAATCGCCGGCACCGGGAAGCAATGATCGAGGGCTTGCGAGTCTTCGCCGAGATGGTTCAACAACAGGCGCGCCTGCTTGCGAGTGGCGCTGACGTCGCCGGAGGAAG
>DASRGM010000051.1:0-6513 GCA_035651035.1 Terriglobales bacterium | reverse complement strand
GTTATTGACGGCCACGGTGTAATAGATCGACCGTCCGATTTCCACCACCCCAACCGCAAGCAGGATCAGGAACGGCAGCATCAGCGCGAATTCCAGCAGGCTTTGCCCGCGCTCGCCAGTTTTATGCATGTCGTCCTCCCTTCTTTCGTTTCTCAAGGTCAGCATGCCTGCTATTCAGCCAAAGCCGCAGTATGGATCGGCGACCCTCCTCCTGTCACCAGATCGTCGTTGATGGTAGTGTTGCCGCTGATCGTTATCTGGTAGGCAATCAGCAACGAAGAAACATTGACGCCCGGCGTGCCGGAGTAGGTCAAGTTCGTTCCCGGGAAATACAAAGCGCCAGTGAAGGTCGCGCCGGCGGTTCCGTCTATGCTGCTCGCGTCGACATTCTTCGAGCTCTGGTAAGCCCGGTCCTGAAAGAAGAGGACTCCAGCGTATGTACCAGTAGTCGGGGCTGAAAGCGTACCGGTCGTCGTTCCCGCAATGCTGATCGGAGTGTAATTGTTGCCGGGACAATACTTCTTCACATTACCCGTGTTGTAAAAGGTCACCCCTGTGCCATTAATCTGCGAGCTGCCTGAAACCTTCATCCCGCCACCGCAGATGATCCAGGTTCCCGAGGCGAAGGTGACATGCGCGCCACCGCTGATGCTGATGCCACCACCGCAGACTGTGACCGTGCCGGTGCCGTTGGAAAGTGTCTGTGTACCCCCGGTAATGCTTATGCCACTGTTGTAATCGCATCCGCTAACCGTCGGCTCCGCCAAGTTGAGGAGGGGATCAGTAAATTGCGGAATGTTAACCGGCGCCGGGCAAAATCCGCTGGTGCCATTGCAGTAGCCGCTGTCTGGGTTCCAGCCGCCGCCATTCGCGACCCCAATACCCGCCCCGGCCGTACCCGCGTTGAGATATCCACTGTTTCCGTCGATGTTCAGCGCGTTGTTAGCTGTGGAATTAACAAACACTCCGCAACTGGAAGAGACGCTGACATTGCCGTTAATGTTAAGCGACTTCGGATCGCTGTTCGGATCCAGCGCATAGATGCAGCCGGAACCGCTCGCGTTGACGGACGCCACCGCCCGTGCGCTGACGTTGACGGAGCTCCATCCTGCAACTTTCATGAAGAAGGTAGGCCGGGCTTGGGTGACGATCGCTTCGACATAGCCCGCCTTGCCTTTGAAGATCGGATCGATCTTGGGAGGACTGTTCACCGTGACCGTGATGCCATTTTGGCCGTTCTGATAGCCATTGGCCGTGGCATCGTTTTGCGCAGCCTGCGACCAGTTGCTGCCATAGGTCATGGCTTCGGCGCCGGCGAGCGCGGAGGCGTCCGCGGCCTTCTGCATCTGTTCCTTCTGATAGTGCAGCCATCCAACGTCAACACCCAGAGCAGCCATCATCATTAACATCATGACGCTTACGGCTACCAATACCAGGGTTTGACCGTTGTCTGAGCTGTGCAGCCCCCGAAGGGAGCGACGAAGTAGCAAGATTTTCATAGTCACGCCTTAGGAAGGGGATGGAAAGGCGCGCCAAGCGCTTTCGTATTGCTAGTTTGCGGCAAAGACACGCAAATTTGATATTGCCAAGATGTGGAAAAAAGGTGCTACATAACTTTGAAGGGTAAGCTGCAGAAAGCGGCCCTTTAGTACCCACTCTGGTGTGACCCTAAAGGGTTGACCTCGCAGCGCAGAGGTGGCAGTCGCGTTGTCGCTTCATACTTCTCAGCTTGGTGATCTGCTGGGTACAAATGCGTGTCTGCGGCTACTTGAATATACTACGCCGCACGCTTCCGGCGCAGAGCTCGGATGCGGTCCAGCGTTCCCACCATGGCTTGCGCCTGATTGCGCAAGATGCCGACGATGGCGTCCGGCATTTCTGCGTCGCAGATTGCCTCGTCGTAGCGCTTGCGGGCAGCTTCATCGCCAGTTTCAACCGACGAAAGGATGGCGTCGTCACCGCCGCCAAGCGCGGACTTCAGGTTAGCCCAGCCGCGATGCACCGCCCCAAGCGCCGTTCCCGAGCGGTCGACATCGGGTTTGCCCCAGCGCACGGCCTCGCTCTCCAGGTCGCCGGCAAACTTGGCACGCTCCAGACTGACTTCGTTGAGCAGGTGCCGCAACTCCGGATCGCGGGCGTGTTCGGCGCCGGCGCGGTATCCTTCCTGCCCATCGCGGCAAAGCTGGATGAGTTCCTGCAACTCTTCGCCAATGTGTTTGTTATCCGGCATGCGTGGCTCCCAAGTGGAATGAGGTGTCGGGAAGTTGGATGGCGGCCCGTGTGCGCTGGTTGGCACTTGGCCGCCGAGCGGAGTTCCGCGAATTGACTGCACTGCGGACAGGGCATATGATGAAGGCGAACAAAAGGCGAATCTAAGTAGCCGCCCTATGCACCCGTTGCCGCTCCCGCTGGAAGACGAAGAACGACTGGCACTGCCCACCCTCGCCGAACGCGAGGGCGAAAGTCGGGCGCCGAAGCTGGTCGGGATCGCGAAGCTTGCCTCTGAAGGCGAGTCGATCCGGCAGGGGCACCTGGTAGAGTACTTCACCCTTCCGACGCGCGCGCTGCTCAATCGCTGCACTTCCCCGCGCGTGCCGTTCACGTGGACCATCAACCCCTACCGAGGCTGCGAGTTCGGCTGCAAATATTGTTATGCGCGCTACACGCACGAGTTCATGGAGATGCGCGATGGCGTCGACTTCGAGCGCAAGATTTACGTCAAGCAGCAGACGGCGTGGCTGCTGCGACAGGAGCTGAAGAAGGTCAAGAACGGCGAGGAGATCGCGCTGGGCACGGCGACCGATCCCTATCAGCCGGCTGAACGGCGCTACGAGGTCACGCGCGGCATTCTGGAAGAGCTGGCGCTGCACCACGGCTTGCGGCTCGGCATCGTCACCAAGTCCGATCTGGTGCTGCGCGATGTCGAGTTGCTGCAGAAGATCGCCGCGCACAACACACTCTTCGTAAACCTGACGATCACGACGCTGAACGCGCAGCTGGCGCGGATACTGGAGCCGCGCGCCCCGCGTCCCGACCTGCGGCTGGCTGCCGTTCGCGAGCTGTGCACCGCGGGCGTGAATGCCGGCGTCATCTGCGCGCCTGTGCTGCCCGGAATCACGGATTCGCCCGCAGCGCTCGATGCCCTGGTGCGAGCGACGAAGGAAGCCGGTGGCAAGTACATTTACGCCAACCCGCTGTTCCTGAAGCCCTGCTCGGCGAGCGTATTCCTGCCGTTCCTGGAGCAGGAGTTTCCGCAGCTGGTTGATGATTATCGGAAGCGCTTCGCCGCAGGCGCCTTCGTGAGCAAAGCCTACAGCAAGCGAATCTCGGAGCTGATGGCTTCCCTGCGTCGGAAGCATGGGATCTCGCGGCCGTTCAGCTCCCGCGGCGAGATCGCTTATCCGCCGCCGGAAGAGGAGCAGTTGAAGCTGTTCGCCTGACATGCTGCGGTTCTTCGACCGAAAGCAGCGACATGCGGAAGATGGCACTCACAGCCTGACGGGGCGGAATTCTCCAGTTGCTTAGCCACTCGACTGCATGTGACACGGACCATCAACCCACCTTCACGACATCCCGCGACTTACTTTCGCCAGCGTTCTGCGGTGTAGTTGATGGCTTCCTGTACATTGAGCTCGCGGGTGCTCACTCCAGTGCGAACATACAGGCGAGGAGAGTCTCCCTCTTTCACGTACACCGGACGGCGAGTCGGGGCGACCACCACACGGCAGATTTCCAGGCCTGCGAGCCGATGGAAGATGGTCTGGACACAGTGACAGGCATCGGCGCCGAGTTTTGTGGCGATGGCGGTCATGAGCGCCTGCTCAAAGCCGTCGCGATCCTGCTTCTTCAGCGTCTTATAGTCCTGTGCCAGGCCAAGGAGACTGCCGTCATCCGCCACACCTATAAGCAAGGTACCGCCGCTGCCGTTCATGTAGCCGGCAATCGTCTTCAGCACCACGCCCTCCAGCGTCCGGTTTAGCTTATTTTCGCGGAGGTCCCAGCGAAACGAGGACTTGAACTCGAGCGCGGCGCCCTCGCCTTGGGCGATGAGGCTGCGCACGTCACCCGCGAGCGCAGCACCGAGCTGTTCAAGCTGCTCTGAACGCCGCTGCATGCTGGAATACAGAGCCGCACCGCCCAAGCTCAGTATTACTCCAACGATGGCGTAGAAGGCGGTCTTGCCCGGCGTCTGGCCGCGCAGCGAGCGATGCATCTGTGTAGCCGTGAATTGCGCCGCCGAGGTGCTGGCTGGCCGGTATTCTTCCCAGTACACAAGATCGTTTGCGGGATAGAGGACGAAGATACCGACGGCCGCACCCAGTAGCAGAGCAACGGCAAACAGCTGCAGGCGTGATCGAATTTGCCAGGACATCTGCATCGGTCGACTCTGTATTCCGATTTAGCGACAAACAAGAAATCCCCTGACCTGGCGTGCCAGAGAGATTGCTGGAGCGTCGTACACAACAACAATGTCACACGATTTGCCTGCTGAGCATAACTACTGCTGCGGCATCGCCGAATTCACGAAGTCCGCGTAGTCTTTGTGCATCTTGTCGTGCGCCTTCGAGTCCAGATACACCATGTGGCCGGAAGCGTAATAAGCGTAAGAAATGTTCTTGTGCACATCCGGCGTGACGTTCAGGTGGTCCATGGTGTACTGCGCGGCCAGAAATGGCGTTGCCATGTCGTAATCGCCCTCCATCACAAGGATTCTGAGATAGGGGTTCTTAATCATGGCGGAGCGGAGGGCGCTAGCGACGTCGGCATATCCCATTTCGAAGTCGCCGCCTGGAAGGTTGCGCTGCGGATTCTCCCACTTCCACTTGAATACGCCCGGGCCGAGCATCCCGGCGGAGGTGTAATACGGCATGTCGACCTTGTAGTTCAGGTCGCGACGAATGTAGTCGTTGAAGACTGCGGTGAAAGGCCCCTGTATCGCGGCCGATGTGGGATCGAACCGTTCGTTTTCCAGAGCGCCTTTGGGAGCGGGGCTGGTGTAGCGGCCATCGAGGCGCCCGACGACTTTTTGCTGGTCGGCAAGCAGCCACTGCATGAACGTGCGCACATCGATCCGCATGTTGGCCATCTGCACTACGTTTTTCGGCAATCCCGTGTACTCCGACACCTTGTCCGCAAGATTGGCGCGCTCCTCGGCAGTGAGCGCATCGCCTTTGTTCAGCGCCTGCCAGTACTGGTTCATGGCAAAGTCGCTGACCTGCTGACGCGTGCGGTTCATGTCCTGCTCAAGGTTTGGCGGAAGCTTGTGGTGATAGCCCGCAATCATCGCCATCGTCGGCAGAATGAGGGGATACGGTACATCGTTGATGGGAGCAAATTCCAGGCTCTCAAAATTGAGCACCATGGAGAGCAGGCAGATGCCGTTGAAGTTGATGCCTCGATCCGCAAGATAGCCTGCGACACCGGCCGAACGCGTGGTTCCGTAGCTTTCGCCCAAAAGATACAGCGGCGAAGACCACCTCTCATAGCGGGAGACGTACATGCGGATGAATTCGCCGAACGATTCGATGTCGCCCTGCAAGCCCCAGAACTTGTGCGCTTGTTCCATGTCGGCGGGACGGCTGTAGCCGGTGCCGATGGCATCGATCATCACGATGTCGGTCACATCGAGCGGAGTATCGGGATTATCGTGCAGCCGGTATGGCGCCTCTGGCATCCAGCCTTCGGGTTGCAGTACCACCGTGCGTGGGCCAAGAGCGCCCATATGGAGCCAGATCGATGCGGAACCGGGACCACCGTTGTAGGAAAAGGTCAGCGGTCGCCTGGCGGGATCCGTCCCGTCCAGGGTGTAGGCGACGAAGAACATTTCGGCATCGATTTTGCCGGTCGGATCCTTGATGGGCAGCCTTCCCGCCGTCGCCGTGTAGTGCAGCGTCCTGCCATTGACGGTGATCTGATGATGACTCTGAACCGGAGTGGTCTCCGCCATGTCCCAGTGGTAATTGGCGGCTGCGGCCTGCGCGGAACGCTCGGCTTCAGAGGAGGAAGCGGCACTCGGTTCGCGATGCTGCTGCTCCTGCTGTTCACGTTCGCGGTTGGGCGCCTGAGGCGGCTGCGACTCCGGCGGAGCCTCCGTCGGCTTCTGCTGCGTGGAAGGCTTTGGATTGTGTGCTTGCTCCCGAGGCGACTCGGGCTGCTGGGCCGCAACGCTGCACGTCAGAATGACAGCCAGCGCTGCCAGCAAAATTGTCTTCATGATTTTGCGTTCTCCAAATCCTGTGTTTGGGTTGCTGTGTCGAAGCTGCGGACGCCGCCGTATAAAGGGCATTCTGATGTTCCGGCTTTGTCTCGGTATTGTAGCCTTGCGCGACGGAGGTGCGGAACCGAATAGCCTCGGATTACGACATGGATTTGCGAACCACGACAAAATCAAGTTGAGCCGCATCGGCTTCCACACGCGGCGGCGAACACGCGCTGTGCTTCTCTCATCAAACCAGTAGGTGAGGGATGGAACGGCACGACACCCGTCCCGGAGACGAGTAGTATGACTGCGCC
>DASRGM010000050.1:0-13521 GCA_035651035.1 Terriglobales bacterium | reverse complement strand
GGGAGCATGACGTAATCAGAATTTTGTATTGCCCTGAAAGGAACTATGAATCGACCGAAATTTCTTCTCGTGATTGCTTGCTTGTGCTTTGCAAGCGCAATGTCCGTTGCTCAAAGCACCGCCAAATCACCCGCTCCCGCTAAATCGGCCACGACCGCTTCTGCCTCGCTGCCCAGCGAAGCCACGGTCAATTCATTCCTGAAGAAAATGTTTGGCTGGAACCAGGAGCTCACCTGGAAGGTGGCCGAGATCAAGCCGTCGGAAGCGCCCGGCATCTCGCAGGCCACGGTGGTGTTCAACACGCCGAAGGGCTCCTCCACCACGCGCATCTACATCACCCCCGACCAGAAGTACGCCTTCACCGGCGAGCTGGTGCCCTTCGGCTCCGATCCTTTCGCCAGCACTCGCGAGGAATTGAAGGGCGCGAACGGCCCGGTGCATGGGCCCAAGGACGCCTCCATCACCATCGTCGAGTTCGGCGACCTGGAGTGCCCGGCGTGCAAGGCGGCGCAACCGAACATCACCAAGCTGCTGCAGGACGAGCCGAAGGCCAAGCTGATCTTCCAGAACTATCCGCTGGAGTCGATCCACAAGTGGGCCATGACCGGAGCGAAGTACCTGGATTGCCTGGCGCGCGACAACAATGACGTTGCCTGGAAGTTCATCGCTACGGTTTACGAGCACCAGGCCGAGGTCAATGACCAGAACGTCGAGCAGATGCTGAAGGGCTATGTGAAAGATTCCGGCGGCAATCCCGACCAGGTGGCCGCATGCGCCGCCAAGCCCGAGACGGAGAAACGCGTACGCGACTCGATGACGCTGGCCGAAAAGCTCGACGTCACCAGCACGCCGACCTTCTTCATCAACGGCCGCAGGCTGGTTGGCTTCTCGACCACCAACGTCCCTTATGAAGCGGTGAAGGCGATGGTGGACTACGACCAGACAGGCGGCAAATAACAGGGGCCAGGGGTCAGGGGTCAGAGAATAGGGGCCAGAGGACGGGCGCAGGGCTCAGACAGGGGCCAGGGAACCGTGTCCGATGTTGCGCAGCTACAGCGCGTCGTCAAACCAACCCGGACCTCGACCCGTGACCCTGTTCCCTGATCTCTGACCCCTGACCACTGACCCCTGATCTTAACTACACCCGCTCCAACACCATGGCGATGCCCTGGCCGACGCCGATGCACATGGTGCATAGCGCATAGCGGCCGCCGGTGCGCTGCAACTGGAGCACGGCTGCGGTGACCAGGCGCGCGCCGCTGGCGCCCAGCGGATGACCAAGCGCGATGGCGCCGCCATTGGGATTTACGTGGGGCGCGTCGTCGGGCAAGCCCAGATCGCGCACGACGGCAAGCGCTTGCGAGGCGAAGGCCTCGTTCAGCTCAATGACATCCATGTCGCCGATATCGAGCCCGGTAATTGACAGCACCTTGCGCGTGGCCGGCAGCGGGCCCACCCCCATGATGCGCGGCGCGACCCCTGCCACAGCTGTGGCCAGCACGCGCGCCTTCGGCTTCAGGCCGTAGCGTTGGGCAACTTCGTCCGATGCGAGCAGTACCGCGCAGGCGCCATCGTTCACTCCCGACGCATTGCCGGCAGTGATCGTGCCGTTCGCTTTCATGATCGGCTTTAGCGCGGCCAGGCCTTCGAGGGTTGTGTCGGCACGCGGGTGCTCGTCTTGGTCGATGACTACCGGTGGCCCCTTCTTCGGCGTGATGGTGACCGGCGTGAGTTCTTCCGACAGCCGGCAGTTCTTCATGGCGGCCGCGGTGCGCTGCTGGCTGCGGAAGGCGAAAGCGTCCTGGTCCTGGCGCGAAATCTTGAATTCTTCCGCGACATTCTCGCCGGTTTCGGCCATCGATTCGGTGCCGTACAACTGCTTCATCGCCGGATTCACCAGGCGCCAGCCAAGTGTGGTGTCCTCCAGCTTCATGGCGCGCGAGAAGGGCGTCTCCGGCTTGGCCATTACGAATGGCGAGCGCGACATGCTCTCGACCCCTCCGGCAATCACCAGCGAAGCCTCGCCGGTCTTAATGGCGCGGGCGGCCATGGAGATAGCGTCGAGGCTGGAGCCGCAGAGCCGGTTCACCGTGGTGCCCGGCACCGTCAACGGCATACCTGCAAGAAGCAGGGCCATGCGGGCGACGTTGCGATTGTCTTCGCCGGCCTGATTGGCGCAGCCGAAGATCACGTCATCGATGAGACTGGGGTCGAGCGATGGATTACGCTCGAGCAGCGTCTTGATCGGGATGGCGGCCAGGTCGTCGGTGCGCACCCCCGCCAGCGCGCCGCCGTATCGGCCAAACGGGGTGCGAATTACATCGCAGATGAAAGCGTCAGAAATTGCGTCCTGTTCGTAGATCAAATTTCACCATGGAGAGCACGGAATTTGGATGATTTGTTACCGTTGTGGACTCAGCGCGTGCGCAGTGGGAAAGGCTCCCGCCGAATGCCTCTTGTAATGATACCCAGATTGAGGCGGCGGGCGCGGGGCGCCTACCTGGTCAGGTGAACGACGAGGAGTGCAACCGCGGTCCAGAAGGGAGTGACCAGCAGACAGGAAAACATCAGGCCGTGGGCGAATTGCAGGCCGGCAGCGACTTCGGACGTGTCCCACGGCTCACCCGCATGGTATGCCCGATGAAATTCCCCAAGTCGCGTAAGAGCCCACATAAGCCAGCTACTATACGCTAAGAGTAAGGCCCGGCACGGCGGGTTGGCTCGCTCAGTCGGCTGCTCCCGCCAGCAGCTCGGAGGCGTAGCGTCCCGTTCCCTGGGCAATCTCAAAGCGGCGCATTTTGTTGTACATCGTCCGGAACTTGTACATGGTGAATGGGCGGCCCGCCTGGCCTACGCGCTCCTGCCGGAACAATACCGGCCCGGATGAGGTGCGCTTCACGAGCAAGGTGATCACCGCTCCCAGGGGCGTGAACAGAAGAAGAAGCAGGCCGGCGATGGTCAGATCTAACGCGCGTTTGCCGATTTCATAGATGCTGCGCGTTTCGGTATGCGAGAAGCGCGCCAGCATGATGCCGTCCAGATCGGCGAAGTCGACCCAGAAATTGGGCGCAAGGAATTCTTCGGCGGCGATGTAAGTGGTCACGCCGGCGGCGGCGGATTCGCTTACCATCGCCAGCATCTGCTCCTGGTCCAGCACCGGGTCAGCCACCACTAGGACCGAGACGCCAAGGCGGCGAAACAGCGCCGGCTCAAGAGGACCATAGAGCACGCGGGCCGAGTGTGTCCGGCGATAGCCGCATTCGTAGATCTCGGTGGCGGGACCGTCGGCATCCTGTTCCAGAAAGGCAACCGGCTCGACGCCGAACTTGGGTGAGGCGACCAGCGAGCTGTAAATGCGCCGCGCTGCGCTGCCGGTGCCCAGGATGATGGCGCGCCGCGTCCCGTATCCCTTGCTGCGCAGCTTCGAGAGTAGCCTGCGCGCCTCCCATTTCTCCAACGTGAGCAGCAGGGGCACCAGCACCACGGCCACGCCGGCGCTCAGCCGCGATGTGCCGGCATGAGCCAGATAGGCGGCGACCAGCGCGATCGAAAAGCTTTGCAGCGTGACGCGGAGGACCCGCTCGGTCTCGCGAATGGCCAACAGGCTGAGGCACGGGCGATAGCCGCCGTGGCGCTCCAGCAGAAAGACGAAGAGCATTGCGAAGCCGCCCGCAGAGAACAGCAGGACGGAGGGAGTTCGCCACTCCGGCGCGCCGGGCCGCAGCCGGTGGGTGATGGCGTCAGCCGCATAAATGGCGGCCACGACGGTGGCGAAATCGAACAGCTTCTCGCTGCCGGCAAGCGCGCGCGCAAGATAGCCGGTCCACTCGCGTGGCGATGCAGCCACGAATTCGGTTGTCGCAGTGCCCAGCCGGGCAGGAGTCGCCATAGATATCGGGGAAGGTTGTGGATCGGTTTGGCGCAGCGCGGCTCGATTCCTCAGCCGCCGGTTGCCGCAGTTTGATTGATGCTGGAGCCGGGATGGCCCTCAGTTAACCGGCTCGACGTCGGCGCCATCGATGTTCACCGCGACGGCCTTCATGATCTGCTCGATGGTGATGACCAGGCGGCGCGAGTTCTGCTTTTCCACCAGCGTTCCTTCCCAACCGGCGAAGGGGCCGTGCTGGACGCGTACGCGGCGCCCTATCTTGAGATAGGGATGCGGCTCGATGTTGTGCGACTGCAGGCAGCACGCGCGCAATTGCGCGACCTCTTCCGTCGATAGCGGCACCGCCTTGCCGGCGCGTGAGACCAGGCTGACAACGCCGGCGGTCTCCAGCACGCGCACGCGCTCAGCGTCGGAGACGCGGACGAAGACGTAGCCGGGGAATAACGGCGCACGCGATCGCTTCACGCGATCGGACCAGCGCGCCAGACGCTCATAGGTCGGCAGCAGGTGCTCGACGCTTTTCTGCTCCAGTTGTTCCGATACCCGCTGCTCGTGATGCGAGCGGGTGTAGGCCGCGAGCCAGTACCGCGAGGCAGCGAGCTCGGTCGCGATTGCGCTTTCGCGCGCAGGTGTGCAGGGTTCTTGTGAAGTAAGCATGGCTTCGCCATTCTCAGTCCCATAGCGCTTGTCCCGTCGGAGCGCCGAAGGGCATCGCCGGTTTCGCTTAGAAATGCAGCGTCGCGGAGAGTAACTGAGATCGATATCTGCGATAGGTGCAAATCGACGGCCAGAGTGGAGAGTCCGCGGGTCAGGAGTATAACTTCTTACGGAACAGTTGCTTAGAGAGGCCCCGGATCTCTCCGCCAGGCGCTTGCCCGCGGCAAGGGTGTACAGAAGCTGTGCGCGACCGACCAAAACTTGGACGCGCCAGAGCCCCGGCTCATCCGGCTCATCCCATCAGAATGCCGCCGTTAACGTTGAGCACGTGGCCCGTGATATAGCCGGCTTCTTCGGAGGCGAGGAATCGCACTGCGTGCGCGACATCGGCTTCGCTTCCCGGCCGCGCCAAAGGAATGTTCTTCAGGATGTTCTCTTTAAACTCGGCGGGAAGCACTTCGGTCATGGCGGTCTCAATGAATCCGGGAGCGACCGCGTTGGCGGTAATGTTGCGCGAGGCGACCTCGCGCGCGACGGCCATGGTCAAGCCGATCAGTCCGGCCTTCGATGACGCGTAGTTCGCCTGGCCGGCTTGCCCGATCTGCCCGAAGATGCTGGTGATGTTGACGATGCGTCCCCAGCGCTGCTTGAGCATGGAGCCGATCGCGGCCTGCGTCAGCAGAAAGGGCGCAGTCAGGTTGGTGGCGATCACGTCGTCCCAGTCGGCGCGCTTCATGCGCAGAATGAGCTGATCGCGGGTGATGCCGGCGTTGTTGACCAGAATGTCGAGCTTGCCGAAGCGCGCGACGACTGCCTTGACCGTCGCTTTGATGGCATCTTCCTTGCCGACGTCGAGCGGAAACGCCTCGCCCTCGCCGCCCTTGGCTTTGATCTCGCCGGCGAGATGTTCAAGCTTTTCCTGGTTGCGGGCGCACAGCGCCAGCTTTGCGCCGGATTCCGCCAGCAGTAGCGCGCAGGCCCGCCCGATGCCTTGCGACGCTCCCGTGACCAGCGCGACGCGGCCTTCCACTCCCGGCATGTATGCCTCCCTGGTGAGGTAAGGCAGGATTATAAAGAAGCGACTAGCTACTAGCGACTAGCAATTAGCCACGGTAGCGCCTCTTTAAGCTGCTGGGTGGAGCACGCCTTTGAGGCGTGCAAATGCAGCCCTGATGGGCACGCGCTTTCGCGCCTGAGGTAAATCAAACCCTTACCTCAGCGGCTAAAGCGGTGAAGCTTTAGAGTCGAGTATCAATGCACGCCTCAAGGCGTGCGCCACGAAGATCTGGTCCAAGGCGAATTCAAATTGAGCCACTACCGTTAGCGACTAGGTACTAGCGACTAGCAGCTAGCGGGAGCGTCGTGGCCGTTGCGCCCTGATGCACAAATCCATTTTGATTTTCGTTGCAGCGATCCCATGAAAGCCGCGGCATGAATCCTCCGCGATAGCTCTGAAGCCTGGGTGGGGTAGTGGCGCCGTTTGATATCGCACGTTTGATATCGAACGGTGGAAGCGCCGGGCTTCAGCCCGGCGGAACAATGCGCCCATGCCGGCGGCTTTACAGTTTGCTGGAAAGCTCCTTGCGGGATGTCTGTCGCCGGCTGAAGCCGGCTCGGAAGCATCAACAAGACGGTCTAGACGCTGGCCTGAAGTGTCTGCGTGAGAACCCTGTCGCATCTACGGGACTCTGTCGTGAGGAGCCGTTCGGGTAGAGCCGGCCTTCAGGCCGGCGTCTGACGCGCGCTTCGAGGTTTCTCGGAGTCGGCTTTCAGCCGACGGCAGAGTGTCGCCCGCTAAAGCGGGCTCTCAGAAAATGGGGACTGGCGTAACGCGGCGCTGAAGCGCCGCACTACCCGTAGTGCGCCCCATCACCCGTAGTGCGCCCCATCGCCCGTAGTACGCCCCATCACCCGTAGTGCGCCCCATTACCCGTAGTACGCCGCACTGCCCGGTGGTGGCCAGGCTAGGGGTAGAGTTGGTGTGGAAGGCCGGCTCTACTCGAACGGCAGGTCGCACCGAGCGTTCCAGCAAACTGGGTAGCCGCGGCAACCGGGGCTGAAGCCCCTGTTCCATTGTCGTGCGTTCGGCACGGCTGAAGCCGTGCCCTTTCACCGGCGAAATTTCAAACTGAGCCAGTACCCAGGATCGGCGGCGGTTGCCCGTTGTACCGCGTCGGTGTGCCAGTTGCCGGTCGCTAGCAGCTAGCAGCCAGTCGTTAGTAGCTAGCAGCTAGTCGCTAATCGCTAGCAGCTAGCAGCGTCTTCACCCCATCTGCACCCGCTCTTCTTCCGGCTCAATGAGCACGGGATTTGCGGGCATCTCGTCGCGGAACAGGTAGCGAAGCAAGGGTGGCGGCAGCAGCGTGGTAACGCCGGTCATGAAGATGAGGATGGCGTAGGCGCGTTGCGACACCATGTTCATCTGCAATCCAATGAGGGCAATGATCAGCGCAACCTCCCCGCGCGGTGTCATGCCGACCCCGACTTTCAGGGCACTGCGCCAGCCGTCCCTCAGCATCGGCAGGCCGCAACCGATGATTTTGCTGATCACGGCCAGCAGTGAGATGATCACCGCGACGACAAACACTCCTCCCTTGAAGACGCGGAGATCCAGGCGCGCGCCCATGGTGAAGAAGAAAAATGGCGCGAGAAATTCGTTGATCCCATACACGCGAGGGCGGATTCCCCACTCCGGCGAGTAGTCGGCAAAGATCAGCCCGGCGAAGAAGGCGCCGATGATAGCGGCCATGCCGATCCTGGCGGCCGCAGCCGACAGCAGCAGGCAGGTGGCCAGCGCCAGCATCAGGGGCGCATCGCGAGTGGAGAGCTGCTGCAGCCCGGGCCGCATCCGGCCGACGACGCCCGGCCCAAGATAGATCATGAACAGGGCAAAACCGACGGCCTCGGCGATCACCGCACCGAGGTGCAGCCAGTGCACTCCGTTGCCGGAGGAGATGCTGACGACGATGGCCAGCAGTACCATGCCCAGAATATCGTCGAAGATTGCGGCCCCCAGGATGATCTGCGCCGCCCGGTTCTTCAGCACCTGCATATCCTGCAGAATGCGGGCAGTGATGCCCACGCTGGTAGCCACCATGGCGGCGGCCACAAATACCGCCTCGTGGGTCGGCTCATTGCGCAGCTTCAGATAAAGCAGGCCGCAGACGAAGGGCAGCACGATGCCGGCAATGGCGACGTTCAACGAGCGGCCGCCGATGCGGATCAGTTCATGCGGGCTGGTTTCCAGGCCGACGGTGAAGAGCAGAAACATGGCGCCGATTTCGGCGAGTGAAACGATGGTGTCGCTGGGGGCGATGATGTTGGCGGCATAAGGGCCGAGGGCGATTCCCGCCAGGATCTCGCCTAACACCGCCGGCAGCGAGAGCCGCTCAAATACTTCGCCGCAGATCTTCGCGCATACGAAGATGGTGAACAACTGCAGTAGGAGCGTATCGGTGCCGTGCGGCATACCATGGGACAGCAATGAGTCAGAAGCCCGAAAAAATTCAATCGTTGCTCAAATCCAGATCAGACGCGAGCGAATTCGAGAGTAGCTGCCGGTTGCGAGCAGGCGGATTCAGCTTGCGAATTTTGCGGCATAGCTCTGGATTCGCGCGATTATGGAGTCAACCGGCATAAAACTGGGTTCAATTGTTAGGGCAAATGCGCAGATTGATCGCACAATTGTCGCAGCCTGCCTTGGGCATCGCGCTGACGATCGCCCTTGCTTTTACGGCGGCTCGCCTGTTTGCAGGGTCCCGGGTCAGCAGCGTGCTGCCGCTCGTTTTTATCGGCATACTGTTCGCGCTGGGAAGACGCTATGGCAGCGGGGTGGCCGTGCTCGGTTCAGTGCTGAGCGCCTTTGTGTTTGCACACTCGCTGTTCGATCCGCTGGGGCACTGGCATGTCCAGGACGCAATCGCGCGCCGAAATCTGCTGTGGATGGTGATGGGCACGGTGGCGCTTTCCTACTTGTTCCTGCCGTCCAGTTCGCACAAACACTTCTGAGGAGCGCCTCAGATCAGCCGCTCCCGGGCCCAAACAGTAGCTTCAGCTGCCGCCATTGCTCAAATCCAGATTAGACGCGAGCAGCTTAGACGCGAGCGAATTCGTGAGCAGCCTCTCGATTCCAACAACTCGCAAGGTTGTACATCCGATCTCCGGATGGCCGCATGCGCCGGCCCGCCGCTGAAGTAGCGCAGGCCGGCGCCGGATGGGTGTGACGAGCGGAAGGTCGTCGGGCTGGAAGATGCAATCGGCGCTTTACTGCTGGTCCTTCTTCTCAATGGACAGCAGCTCCACTTCAAAGATCAGCGTCGCATTTGGCCCGATATCGCCGTCCGCGCCGCGAGCACCGTAGGCCAAGTCGGACGGGACGAACAGTTGCCATTTCGATCCCGTGGGCATCAGCTGCAAAGCCTCAGTCCAGCCTTTAATGACGCCATTGACGGGAAAGGTCTGCGGGCCGCCGTGCTTATCGGAGCTGTCGAATTCCGTGCCGTTGATGAGCGTGCCGCGATAGTTGCATTTCACTTTGTCGGTCGCGGCGGGCTTGGGTCCGGTACCCTCTTTCAAGACCTTGTATTGCAATCCGCTGGGCAGAGCGACGACGCCGGGTTTGGTCTTGTTGGCCGCCAGAAAATCTTCGCCTTCTTTTTTGTTGGTGTCCCCGGCCTGCGCCCGCTGCGCTTCCATCTTCTGCTGCAGCTGGGCCCGCAGTTGCACGATGGTTGTCTGTGCCTGCTCGCTGGTCAGCAGAGTCGGGCCACCCGCCAGGGCGTCCTTCAATCCGCGCAGCAACATGTTGGGATCGACGTCGACGGCGTCGCGATGCAAGCCTCCGCCGACCATCATTCCGATGGCGTAGCTGAGCTTGTCTTTGTCGGTCGGCAAGGCTGTGTCGCTCGCAGTTGCCGCCGCGGACGGCTGTTGCGAAGGAGCGGCGGGAGCGGCTGACTTGGCAGGGGGCTGCTGCGCCATTGCGCTTCCAAGCAGGATGAAGCCGGCCGCCAGGATATAGGCTGGGGTGAACGTTTCTCTCATACGGGCATTATTACATCAAGATATTTCACGGACCGCTGTTTGCCCCTGCCCTGATAGCGGAACACTAACCGACGACAAACCCCGATCCGGCGACGCGTCGGAGGCGAGCGGCGGGTCAGGATAGGTTGCGCTATCGCTGTTTCGTCACCTATGTCACGGCAGTACAATCACGCTGTGAGGTTTGGGGTTGGTTGCTGGCATCGGCGGTGTGGCTTGCGCTTGTATTAGCGGCAAGCGGCGATTTCGCAGTTACAGTCACACCGGGCAGATTCATCTCACCTCGGATTGCGATGGGATTGGCGGCTTCGCTGGTGTACCTCACACTCTTCGGGTGGATTATCCCGCTGAGTGTTGGCTTGTGGAGATTGGGTCTTAGGTTTCGGGATAACTATGATCGGAAGCATGCTCGAGGAGCACGTGGAGAGTAGTGCAACTATGATCCAGGTTTATTGTGTGCTTTTTACGTGTCAAGGTTGCAAATCGCAACAATAAGCCGCAAGTCGATGAATCAATGCCGGATATAAAGTTGGCATAGGTCGGAACGCGCGGGTCCGCGATGTGCTAACGTGAAATTAGAGTCAGATGAGCGAAGCGCTCGTCTGGCTCTTTGTGCTTTGAGCAGGAGGGTGCCGCCGCTGCCGCGGCTCGCGCAGTCAGGGTGGGCCATGGTCCCAGCGCTTCCGCGCTGGGCTAATTACTTTCGCCTCTGCGAGGCTGTCGCCGCGAGTCTCGAGGGCCGCCGAGTACCAAGAGCTAACAGCACACAGCGAAAAGCTGAAAGCCGAGAGCAAAAGCCAAAAGCTAAAAGCAAAGTGAAAAGCCAAGAGCGAAAAGCCAGAGCTAAGAGCCAATAGCAAAACGCAAAACGCAAATTGCTAGTTGCCGCTAGTTGCCAATTGCTAGTTGCTAGTTGCCAGTTGCCAATTGCCAATTGCCAATTGCCAATTGCCAATGCCAATTGCCAATTGCTAGTTGCTAGTTGCTGATCGCTTCCTCGCGAAGTACCCATACACCGGCACGCCGGCGGCAATCACCGCTAATCCCCAGGCGGAGTTGCGCAGGTTGGCGGTGAATGTGTAGTAGAGCAGCACGGCCGCGGCCGCGATGAACAGCGCGGGCACCAGCGGATATCCCCAGGCGCGATATGGACGATGCGTATCCGGCTCGTGCTGGCGGAGCACGAAGACGGTGCTGGCCGCGACCATGTAGAACAACCACTCGGCGAAAATAGCGAGCGAGAACAGCTGGCGGAAGCTGCCGGCAAACAATAGGAGCGCCACCGACAGCACAAGCTGCACAATCAGCGCTGCCGATGGCGTGCGAAATCGCGGATGCACTTCCGCCAATGCGCGAAAGAAGTGCCCATCGCGCGACATGGCGAAGGGCACGCGCGCGCCGCTCATAACGGTGCCGTTCAGCGTGACCAACATGGAGAGCGCCATTCCCGCCGAAACCACGGCCGCGCCCCACGCGCCGACAGCGACAATCGTCGCTTGCGACATGGGGCGTTCCGAGGCGGCGATCTGCGCGGCCGGCAGAACGTATTGCACGGCGGCGTTGGTGACCATGTAGAGCGCGGCAACCACGGCGACACCGACGATCAGCGCGATGGGGATGGCGCGTGCGGGATTGCGGATTTCGCCGCTCACCATGTTCAGGTCGTTCCATCCGTCGTAGGCCCACAGGGCGGCGACCAGCGCGGCCATGAAGCCGGCGAGACCGCCCGCCGACCCGCCGAAGCTGGTCGCGAAGTTCCGCCAGCTGCCGCTGGAGGCGGTGAAGGCCAGCAGTGCGACGGCAACGATGATGGCGATCTTCAGCACGGTGAAGATGACCTGAAAGTCGCCGGCGCGCTTGATGCCGATGTAATTCAGGGCGGTGATCAGCACGGCGGCAGCAATGGCGACAAGTTGTCCGCAGGTGATGGTGAACGGAAAGGAAAGGAGGGTGCGGTTAACGAAATCGAATGCGGCAAATGTGCCGAGGATGCGCACGAGTCCGGTGACAATGGTGGCGATTGACGCGGGTTTGGCGATGATGAACCACGTCCAGCCGTAGAGGAAGGCGGGCAGCGGTCCGTAGGCGTCGCGAATGTAGACGTACTCGCCGCCGGCCTCGGGCTTCATGGCGCCGAGTTCGGCGTAGGTGACGGCGCCGGCCAGCGAAAGCGCGCCGCCGACGATCCAGGCGAGGTAAACCAGCCGTGGCGAGCCGGCCGCCTGCATCATCTCCGATGGGACGAGGAAGATGCCGCTGCCGATGATGGTGCCGACGACGATGGCGGCGGCGTGGCGCACGCCGAGGTCGCGGGAGAGGGAGCTTTGCTGGGGCACCGATTTGGCTGTCTGTGGCACCGGAAAGGGCGTCGCAAAACAGCAACTATAAACTGCCGGGTGGAGCACCGCTTTCATCGGTGCATTCAGAGAGAGGTAGGATTGCCGGCTTTTAGCCGCTGCGGTACGTTGTCGGGCCGGGAATTACCTCAGCGGGTAAAGCTGGAATCAATCGGGAGGCATGTAATGCACTGCTGAAGCAGTGCTCCACCCTAGAACTCCGTGCGCCCGCGGTAATTCGTCAAGCTGGAAATCACGTTGCCCGATTTCCCTCAGCGGCTGAAGCCGTAATCAGTCAGGGAGATGTGATGCACTGCTGAAGCAGTGCGCCACCCGGGGAGGCCGGTACCCCAGGGCAGGCTCCGGACACCAGCAGGCTCTTCACCAAAAACACACTTACCCAATCCGGGTCACCTTGGCGACCATGCGTTCGTAGCGTCGCCACGGCAGCAGCGCGCGAAACACGAGCGAGGTTTTGGCATCGGGGCCGATGAGGTAGCGCAGCTTCGGATTCGGGTGCCGGGCGATGCGAACGATGAGGCGCGCCACCTCGCGCGGGTCGCGGCGCTTGGGTGCGCGCGACTTCACGAATTCTACGAAGCGCTCGCTGCGCTGCCGGTTGGGCGAGTTGGGGTCGAGCGCCTGTTCGGCGATCTTGACGTTGCGGTCCCAGATGTCGGTGTCGTAGTCCCCGGGCTCGACCAGCGCGACGCGAATGCCGAGCGAGTGCACCTCGATGCGCAGCGCCTCGCTCCAGCCTTCGAGGGCAAACTTGGATGCTGCGTAGGCGCCGAGCAACGGTGCGGCCATGCGGCCGGCGACGGAGGTGATCTGGATGATGTGTCCCGAACGCTGCTCGCGCATGACGGGCAGCACGGCTTTCGTCATGGCGACGTTGCCGAAGAAGTTGGTCTCCATCTGCCGGCGCAGTTCGGCGAGCGACATGTCTTCGGAGAAGCCGCCGGTGCCGAAGCCGGCGTTGTTGACCAGCAAATCGATCCGGCCATGATCGCGGCGGATGGCAGCGATGGTCTCGGGGAGAGAGTCGATCTCGGTGATGTCGATGCGGCGCAGGCCGAGCCGTTCGCCAACGCCGGCCTTCTGGGCGGCGTCTTCCAGGCGGCCGGCGCGGCCCAGGTCGCGCATGGTGGCGATAACGCGATATCCGTTCAACGCCAGCTCGAGCGTGGTCACCAGGCCGATGCCGCTGGAGCTGCCGGTGACGACCGCAATTTTGTCGTTTACCATGCTTGCCGCCAAATCCCTCAGATCGCATCACAGCGATGAATCTGCACGCTTCAAGCCTCAATCATTGCAGAGCAGTCTTACGATACGAGAAGATAATAAGTTTGCAGCTTACACAATTACGTTCACCACGGAAGCACGGAAGACACGGAATTTTTTGAGGTTTGTGTTTCGCCCCCGGAGATTTCTATCGTGCACATTTGTGCCTTCTTTGCTGGCGTACTCCGGCAACGTTCCGTGCTTCCGTGGTGAACCAGAGGAACGGACTAATTCATGCCAACTGATAAGACTAAGTCCGGGGCGAACGAAATCGCACCGGCAAAAGGCAAGCTGGGGATCATGATTCCCGGCATG
>DASRGM010000049.1:0-2753 GCA_035651035.1 Terriglobales bacterium | reverse complement strand
TCGAAGATCTGCTGCTGAAAGAGCAGGAGAGCGATCGCATGGGCGTCGAGACCGAAATTCAGCAGAAGCAAGTCCGGATTTCCGAACTCCAGGCCGAGGCGCAAAAGGTGCAGGAAGTAAAGCAGGCAGAAGGCCAGGCGCAGGTGCGCGTGCTGCAAGCCAAGGCGGAAGCCGACGCCATGCAGTACACCCTTCCTCTGAAGCAGAAGCAGATCGAGCAGTCGCGTCTGGAAGCCGAGGCTCGCAAGGAGGCGACGGTGAAAAATGCCGAAGCGATGGGCGAAGCCAAGGTCATCGACAGCAAGGCTGAAAGCGAGCGCCGCAAGTTGCTGGCCGATGCTGAGGCCAATCGCATTCGCGTCACCGCCATTGCCGACGTCGAGCGCATGAAGGGAGAAGGCGCGGTTCTCAAAAGCAATCCGCTGTTGATCAACAAGATCGTTGCGGAGAAGCTCTCCGACAAGCTCCAGATCATGATGGTTCCGGCGGACGGCAAATTCTTCTTCGCCAATGACGTGTTGCGCAGCATGAATACCGCGAATCACGTCAGCCAGGCGGAGGATGCGGCGCAGCCGCCCGATCCGCCGCAGGATCCGCAGAACTAAGATGGGAGGTACGGGCGCCCTCCCCGTACCTGTTTGGATCGAAGGCGAGCCACGGATTCCACGGAGAGACGCGGATCTGATCCGTGCTATCCGTGAAAATCCGTGGCTAATTTTTGGGATGGATATCAGCAGCACCGGGCGCGGCGCGCTTTCATAGCATGCTGTTCATCCACGAAGGCGGCGTAAGCAGCGCGGGATGACGTAAGTCCCTGCCGCGCAAGAAAGCGCGCGTAAGCCGATTCGTCAAAGATCTCCAGAAGCATGGAGCGAAGCAGGGACCACATACGCACCGCGAACCACGCCGGCCCGGACATCTTCTGACTCATCCTTCCTCCTCGGCCAGCCGCGTCATCACGAACGGAGACTCCTTCACCGTCGCGAGCTTCCTGCCGCTTAAAACCCGCATCCACTCGATTGCTGATTCCGCTAACACAATAACCACCATGACAATCAGTACCCCGGTCACCAGTGCGTCGATCTGGTCGTTAAAGATCAGCCGAGCGTTGCCACCAGTGGCGGCGAGTTGCCGGGCGTGGGCCAGGAAGCCGATGCGCGGGTCGGGGTTGAATATCTTGTGATACGACGCGCTAAACGTCACCACGACCAGCCAAGCCAGCGGAACCAATGTCACCGGCGCATATCGCGCCTTCCCCTTCTTGATGATGATGGTAGTAGCCACGCAGAGTGCCACCGTGGCTAGCAGTTGATTGGAAATTCCAAACAGCGGCCACAGCGAGTTGATTCCGCCCAGCGGGTCCTTCACGCCCTGCCAGAGAAAATATCCCCAGGCTGCAACCATTAATCCGCTGGTCGCAAGAATACTGGGATACCAACTGGTGCGGCCCAGCGGTTTCCAGACATGACCAAGCGCGTCCTGCACCATGAAGCGGCCGACGCGCGTTCCGGCATCGAGAATGGTCAGAATGAACAACGCCTCGAACATGATGGCGAAGTGATACCAGATCGCCATCACCGCCTGTCCGCCCAGCGTGTTCGAGAAGATGTGCGCCATGCCGACGGCAAATGCAGGCGCGCCGCCGGTACGGTTAAACAGCGTCTGCTCACCGACAGCCCGGGCCAGCGCCTGCATCTCCGCCGCGGTCACCGGGAATCCCCAGTTGCTGATCGTCGTAGCCGCGGCTTGCGGCAGTTGCCCGACGACGCCGGCGGGACTATTAATGGCGAAATAAACGCCGGGCTGAAGCACGCACGCCGCCACCGTCGCCATGATCGCGACCATTGACTCGGCCAGCATCGCCCCGTAACCCACCATGCGGGTTTCAGTTTCGCGCGTGATCAGCTTGGGAGTCGTGCCGCTTGAAATGAGGGAATGGAATCCGCTCACGGCGCCGCACGCGATGGTGATAAACGCGAAGGGAAAAATCTTGCCCGCGAACACCGGCCCGGTGCCATCAATGAAGCGGGTCAGCGGCGGCATGTGCAGCGTAGGCCGCATGGCGATGATTCCCAACGCCAGCAATCCGATCGTGCCCAGCTTCACGAACGTGCTCAGGTAATCGCGCGGCGCGAGTAACAGCCATACTGGAAGCGCCGACGCTGCGAATCCGTAGATGATGATCAGAATAGCCAACGTCGGCCCGGTGAACGTGAAAAGCCCGGCCGCCACAGGATCTTGCGCCACCCACTGGCCGCCCCAGATCGACAGCATGACCAACGCGAATCCGATCAGTGACGCTTCCATCACCTTGCCCGGACGTATCCGGCGCAAGTAGATTCCCATCAGCAACGCAATGGGGATGGTCATCGCAATGGTGAACGTGCCCCAGGGGCTGGACTTCAGCGCATTGACCACGACCAGGGCCACGACTCCCAGCAGGATCACGATTATGCTGATCACCGCCAAGTAGCCGACGAATCCGCCGACGCGGCCAATCTCGTCCTTGGCCATCTCGGTCATCGATTTGCCATCGCGGCGCACCGAAAAAGCAAGAATCACGAAGTCCTGAACGCAGCCGCCAAACACCGCGCCCACCAGCACCCACAATGTGCCTGGCAGGTAGCCGAACTGCGCGGCGAGAACCGGCCCAACCAGCGGGCCGGGACCGGCGATGGCGGCGAAATGATGTCCGAAGACAACCCACTTGTTGGTAGGAACGAAGTCGCGGCCGTTTTCCAGGCGTTCGGCAG
>DASRGM010000048.1:0-3650 GCA_035651035.1 Terriglobales bacterium | reverse complement strand
ATCCCCAAGTACAGCCGGATCACCATCAGCGCCTGCCCAGTCTCGTCGTGCAGCTCGCGGCTGATGCGCTTGCGCTCTTCCTCCTGCGCGTGCATCAGGTGAGCGGAGAGTTCGGCAATACGCGTCTCGCGCTCGCGCAGCGCGTCGGTCATGCGCGCCCGGTCAATCGCCATGGCGGAGCGGTCGGCCATGGCGCGCAGCAGCGCGCGCTCCGTGGGCAGGCAGGCGTGCGGCCGCGAAAATCCCAGCAACAGCACCCCGGTCACGGTTTCGTTCAGCTTCAGCGGAATGCCCCACAGCGCCTCGGCCTTATCGCGCAGCAAGGGATCCACCTGCTCCCGCATGCCGCGCAGGTCGTGCAGGATGGTGGCGTCGCCGGTCGAGGCCATAAGCCCCACGATGCCGTCCGCCAATGCCGCCGAAGTGGTATCGTCCAACTCCTCGCCGAAGCCGGCGTGCGCCTGCAGCCGCAGCACCTGCTGCTCGGCATCACGCAACAAAATCAGGCCCAGGTTGGCGTCGAAGGTGTGCAGCGCGATCTTCAGCACCCGCTCCAGCAGCGCCTCCACGTTACCCGCCGAGAGCTCCGCGTCGGTCACCGAAAGCAGCGTCTCCGCCTCCGCCTTCTGCGCGTCCGAGTAGGCGGTCGACACCGCAACGTAGCTGGCCCACGACAGCGTCTCCATCGCCGCCATCACCTCGGGCAGCCGGTTCGGCGGAAAGATGTTTTCCAGGCTGGCATCGATGAGCTGCTGATAGATCTCCAGCGAGCGCACCACCGCGCGCGTGCTCACCTTCAACTTCGCCAGCCGGTCGCCAAAGTGCTGCAGGTTGTCGTAGAAGGTGGCAAAGTCGGTCTGCGAAAAAATCGAGAAGCCGGTGCCGATGGTCAGCCGCTCCAGCGCGGCCATAGCTCGGCCGTCGAAGTCGAATTCGGCGAACATGCGCTGCCGCCACTTCGCCGTGATCTCCGGAAAGTGCGGCTGCAGCGCGCGCGTCACCTCGACCACTACCTCGCGCGATGTTTCCTTCATGGGCAGAAGGGAGGACATAAGACACCTACTGCTGACAATGTTGATGCGGCGGAGGTTACGGCAGGATGGCGTTACTACCTACGCAACTCACAACCGAGACGAAGTTATACTTATCTTAACGGATTTGGCGCGGATGTACAGCCAAACTGGCCTCGTCACAGACATTTGCCTCCGGACAGGTGAGAATTCCACCACGGAATCACGCAATACACGGGAAAATTTAATTTTTGACAAGATTCCGGGAATTCCGTGCTTCTGTGGTGAATACCTCGTATCCCGAGGCGCGGCGCTGAATCCGGCTGACGCGCCCAAGCATCTTTAGGAACCCAATGAAAATCCTGATCCCCACTCCCTTGCGTCAATTCGCCGCCGGCCAATCCGCCGTCGAGGTCCCGGCCGCGACCGTTGGCGAGGCGGTGCAGGCCCTGCTTAGCTCGCATCCCGAGCTGCGCCGCCACCTGTACAACGACCAGGGCAAGCTGCGCGCCTTCGTCAACCTCTATCTGAACGAGGACGACGTGCGCTATCTGCAGCACGAGCAGACGCCGGTGGCCGATAGCGACACGCTCAGCATCGTGCCCTCCATTGCCGGCGGAAGAGGCTGATCCTATGGCGAGCATTGCCGAACGGCCCGCGGCCCTGACCAACGACGAAATTCTGCGCTACTCGCGCCACCTGATCATGCCCGAGGTCGGCATGGAGGGCCAGCTCAAGCTGAAGCAGGCGCGCGTGCTGTGCGTCGGCGCGGGCGGCCTGGGCTCCCCGCTGGCGCTCTACCTCGCGGCCGCCGGCGTGGGCACACTCGGCATCGTTGACTTCGATGTTGTCGACTTCACCAACCTGCAACGCCAGATCCTACACTCCACCGCCGACGTCGGCCGCAAGAAGCTTGACTCCGCCGCCGAGAGCATCGCCGGCATCAATCCCAACGTCGACGTGCGCAAGTTCGAGGCGCGCCTCACCAGCGACAATGCGCTCGACATCTTCCGCGATTTCGACATCGTTGTCGATGGCACCGACAACTTCGCCACACGCTATCTCGTCAACGATGCCTGCGTGCTGACCGGCAAGCCCAACGTCTACGGCTCCATTTTCCGCTTTGAAGGCCAGGCCAGCGTCTTCGCCACCCAAGAAGGGCCGTGCTATCGCTGCCTCTACCCCGAGCCGCCTCCGCCGGGACTGGTGCCGTCATGCGCCGAGGGCGGTGTGCTGGGAATTTTGCCCGGACTGGTGGGGATCATCCAGGCGACCGAGGCGATCAAGCTAATCCTCGGCTCCGGCGAGCCGCTCGTCGGGCGGCTGCTGCTGGTGGACGCGCTCTCCATGCGTTTCCGCGAGCTCAAGCTGCGCAAGAACCCAGACTGCCCCGCCTGCGGCACCCGCACCATCACCAAGCTGATCGACTACGAGCAGTTCTGCGGCATCCGTGGCGAAGAGAAGCCGGCAACTGGTAACATCGGCGACATGACTCCGGAAGAACTGAAAGAGCGTCTTGATCGCGGCGACAACCTCTTCGTGCTCGATGTCCGCGAGCCGCACGAATACCAGATCTGCAACCTCGGCGGACACCTCATCCCGCTGAAAGAGCTGCCGCAACGCATGGGCGAGCTCGACCCGGCGCGCGAGATCGTCGTCCACTGCAAGATGGGCGGACGCAGCGCAAAAGCCGTCGAGTTCCTGAAGCAGCAGGGCTTCACCAACGTCCACAACCTGGTAGGCGGTATCAACGCCTGGTCCGACCGCGTCGACCCCAAGGTGCCGAAGTACTGAAGCAGCCGTGAGTGTCTTGACATTGTCGGGCGCGCTCGGCTATCCTCAATTCATGCCGTCTCGTGCTTTGCGCAGCGAAAAACTTGATCTCCGGCTTTCGCTGAATGCCAAGAAGACATTGCAGGCAGCAGCGGCAGCGTCCCACCGGTCGGTCAGCGAGTTCGTTTTGGAGAGCGCATTAACGCGTGCAGAGGAAGCGCTGGCAGACCGGCGGACGTTCGCCCTTGATGCGACGCAATGGAAGGCGTTTGTCGCCGCGCTTGATGCGCCTCCGCGCCGTCTGCCCCGCCTGCAGCGTCTCCTGAAGGAACCGGGGTTCTTTGATTCTGGGCATTCGCGTTGAAAGCCGACCGCCGCATTGAGAAACTGCGTCCCGATCACCCGATTGAGGGCTTCGACTGTGGCCGCGAAGAGCTCAATCGATATCTATTGCGATACGCCTGGCAAAATCAGCAAGCAGGTGCAGGTCAAACTTATCTAGGACTGGTGGGCACTTCCGTCATCGGCTATCACACACTGGCTGTGGGCTATGCAACTCAGCAAGAAGCGCCGGCGCGCTTGACCAAGGGGCTGGCTCGGCATCCTGTGCCAATCATGCTGCTTGCGCGCCTGGCGGTGGATCGCCGCTGGCACGGGCAAGGCGTGGCAAAGCACTGCTGCGCGATGCAATGCAGCGTACTCTGCAGGCTGCCGATATTGCCGGAATCCGCGCCTTCGCAGTTCACGCCAAAGATGAAGGCGCGAGAAGCTTTTATCAGAAGTTCGATTTCATTGCTTCACCGACCGATCCCATGCATTTGTTTGTGCTTCTCAAGGACGTGCGCCGGACCCTGTCGGAAGAATAGC
>DASRGM010000047.1:0-3731 GCA_035651035.1 Terriglobales bacterium | reverse complement strand
CGCCGGCGGGGACCTACACCATCACTGTGACGGGAAGCGGCGGCAGCCAGCAGCACACCGCGACGGTGACGCTGACCGTGACCGCGGTGGACTTCACTATCACGGCAAGCCCGAGCAGCCAGAGCGTAAGCCGCGGCTCGCGCGTCAGCTATACCGTGGGCCTGGGCGTGGTGAACGGGTTTAACAGCTCGGTCAGCCTGAGCATCAGCGGATGTCCGTCGGGGGCGACGTGTTCGTTCAGCCCTTCGTCGCTGACGCCGCCCGGCAACTCCACACTGACCGTTGCCACGGCCTCGAACACCCACACCGGAACCTACACGCTGACCATCACCGGCAAGAGCGGCACGCTACAGCACAGCGCGACCGTCAGCTTGACGGTGCACTGACGCTGACGAGGGGCGGCTTGCGGAGGAAAGCCCGCCCCTCATCCTGAAGGAAGTTGCCGGTTGTATTGGCAAATGCGGCAAGTCCCCGCTGGCTTGCCGCATTTTTATTGCAACGATACTTTCTGGCGGTAAGCTGCGACCTGCACATCCCATCCCAAAGCTTCCGTCATCGCGGTGCGCAGTTGCGAGGCTGCATCCGGCTCGCCGTGCACCAGGAACGTCTGGCGCGGCGCGCGGGGGAAGGTGTGCAGCCATTCCAGCAGCTCGGGGGTGTCGGCGTGATCGCTGAACTGCTCCAGCGCGGCGATCTGGGCCCGGATGGGTACGTCTTGCCCGAAGATCTTGATGGACTGAGCGCCGTTCTTGATGCTGAAGCCGCGCGTGCCGGGCGCCTGAAATCCGATGAACAGCACTAGGTTCTTCGGATCGGGCAGCCGCTGCGTCAGGTGATGGAGCACGCGTCCGCCGGTCACCATCCCGCTGGAGGAGATGATGATCGCCGGATAGGTGGATGCATTGATCTTCTTCGAGTCCTGCTGCGTGCTGTCGAAGTAGAAGTTCGACCAGTTGAGCGGCGATCCGTATTTGGCAATCGCCGCCTTGCTGTCCGAGGTGAATTCTTCGCTGTGTTTTAAGAAGACCTGCACCGCTTTGATTGCCATGGGGCTGTCGGCGTGTACCGGCACGCGCGGAATCTGACCGCTCTCCATCAGGTCCTTCAGGAGGAAGAGAAATTTCTGCGTGCGCTCCACCGCGAAAGCCGGCACTACGACGGTCCCGCCGCGCTGCAGCGTGGTGCGTATGAGCGCGGCCAGCTCCGGCCGCGGATCGTCGTGCGGATGCAGGCGATTGCCGTAGGTGCTCTCCATCACCAGCAGGTCGCACTCTTCGCCTTGGGTCGGACCGCAGTCGAGAACTTTGCCGGCAACCGTTTCGTCGCAGCGCACCCTGCCGATATCGCCGGTGAACAACAGTCGCTGCGAGCGCCCATTCGCGTTGACCGTCACCTCCGCCATCGAGGAGCCCAGAATGTGCGCAGCGCGGACGAAGCGGAACGACAGCGTCTTATCGACCGCGTGCGTCTCGCCGAAGTTGATCGGGCGGAACAGCGTCAGGCACTGCTGCGCCTCTTCCATGGTATAGAGCGGTAGCGCCGGATGGTGCCTCGAGGCCCGCGTCTTGTTGTAGAACTCGGCGTCTTCTTCCTGCAGGTGCCCGGAGTCCGGCAGCAGGATGCTGCACAGATCGACCGTCGCCGGAGTGGCGTAGATGGGGCCGTGAAAGCCTTCTTTCACCAGGCGCGGGATCCAGCCGGAGTGGTCGATGTGAGCGTGGGTAAGGATGACCGAGTCAATGGTTTTGGCCGGTGACGGCAGGTCCTGCCAGTTTCGCTCGCGCCATTCTTTCTGGCCCTGGAAGAGCCCGCAGTCGATCAGCACCTGCAGTGGACGCGCGCCGTCGCTGTCGACGTGGACCAGATGCTTCGATCCGGTGACCACGCCGGCGGCGCCGAGAAATTGTATATAGCTCAAGCCTGCCCCCGTTCCTTACGGCAACAGACGGTTGTACCGTCTGCCGGGTGTGAGTGGCAAGTGCACCGTCTTACCGTTCGGGCTGTGGCCGTTGTCTTTCGGTGAAATCGTTATTGCTTCGCGCTCGGTATCTCATACACGTTGTTTCCTGTGTTCGCCTCGGGCACGCTGCCGTCGTTCACAACGATCTTGTCCGGGGCGGCGGGCACCTCAATACGGCCTGTGCCTTTCTCGCCGGCCTTGGCCAGCACGCGCACTGTTTTTTCGCCCGCAGGTGTGTGTACGATGACCGGCACTTCGGCCCCGGCATGGCCCCGGTTCTCGATGGTCACGGTCGCGAGAAACACTTTGCCCTCGCCCAACAGCGGGCGCGCGTAAGCCGATTCCACGTGAAACTCCGGCAGGCTGCGGTCGCGATAGACCCAGTCGTCGAAGAACCACTCCAGATCGCGCTTCGCACTGGTCTGCAGCAGCCGCTGCAGGTAGGTCGGATCCCGATCCATGTCCACGCGATATTTTGTCAGCGCTGACTGGAGCGGCGTGTCGCCTAGCATGTCGCGAAGCATCCAGAAGACGAAGGCGCCCTTTCCCCGCAGATAGAGCTCGTCGTTGGTGTTCAGCAGGGTATTGTCGGCGCTGCTTGCCTCTGGCGGCCTCGACGATGGGCTGGTCTTGGGATGCGACGCCTCCTCAGCCTTTACCAATGGCTCGCGCAGTTCATCGAGAAAGTCCAAGGCAGCTTTACGGCCGGAGCGGTTCTCGACCAGCATGCATTGCAAGAAGCGCTGCAGTCCCTCTTCGATCCAGGCGTGCGATGACCGAAAGCGCACCGTCACCTGCGTCGAGAGCAGCAGTTGCTGCACGGTGTCGGTGGGCCATGGTCGCAGCGGCGTGAACAGTACCGCGCCGCTCTGATAGGGAAGCGCCTTCGCCTCGGTCAACTCGATCACTCGCGCCGGCCCAGGAGGGTCTCCCACCCAATCCCTCAGCAGCGGGTCATTCGCTTCGGCGGCCGCAGCATAGTCGCGGGCCAGCGACGTGTGGTCGGCGATGTGCAGCAAGCTGATGGTGGGGCGCGACAGCTCGACATAATTGCCGAGCGAGAACGCTGGCACCACGCCGCCCAGCCCGGTCAGCATCAGAGTATTGCTGAGCTCCTTGAGCTTGGCGCCGCTCTCGGCATCGTTGACTATGCGTGCCTCGCCGCAGCTCGACGTGGAATTCAGCGCGATACACAGCGACTCGTTTTCGGCGCCCTGTACCACCAGCCGTGCTGTGAACTCGCTATGCGCATGGCGTTGCTTCCACGTCGCAATAGCGTCGAAGACCTCGTTGCCGTCGCTCATGCTCACCGCTTCGATCGCCGCCGGATACCACGTGACGTAGCCCAGCCCGCGCACCGCGGTGAAGCCGTCGCTGATCTCGTCCCAGTCGCTGCGCGCGGCCATGTCCTCCGGTGTGCCTACACGCGTCAGGCGGGTCGCGTCAGGCGTGATGGTGCCGCCGTATTGCACGGCCAGCGTAATCGTGCCCCCGGGCGGCACCTCCTTCGGCAAATTGACGATTGCCTCGGTCACGCTGCCGGTGTGGTCAATGTCGGAGGTGTAATTGTCGCTCAGCCACTGTACCGGCTTGTCGTCGAGCGTAATGCTGTTCCAGGCGAAGGAAGACGTGACCTGCAGGGCGACGACTTTCTGCGGCTCTTTGGAGTCATTGCGCAAGGCGATGGTGCCGGTCACCGCCATCACGTGTGAGGCGCGATCGATCTGCGCCTCGAGCTCGTAGCGGGTAATGGTGAAAGCGGCGCGATCGA
>DASRGM010000046.1:0-17381 GCA_035651035.1 Terriglobales bacterium | reverse complement strand
ACGAGTATATGGGCCTGCAGAACTCCCTCACGCATCTCTACACCGAGCTGCAGGCGATTTCCAACAAGCCCGACGAGGTTCACGCCATGGCGCGTCGCGTGGAAGAGCTGCGCGTGCAACTGGGCTTCATCCTGGAGGAGCAGAGCCGCAACACCGTTTTCTGGATCGAGCGGCGAGGCGACCAGCCCATCCCTTCGCGAGCAGGCGCGCCGCGCGCCGCGGGCCGGCGCGGGGCGCAGCACAATGTCTTCCTGCAGGCCACGCCGATCACCGTCTCCGACATTCTGCGCAGCGCGCTGTTCGAGAACCTGGAGTCGGCGGTGCTGACCTCGGCCACGCTGGCCGTGGCCGGCGGCTTCCAGTACATTCGCGACCGGCTCGGCATCCAGAACGCGCGCGAGCTGGTGGTGCCGTCGCACTTCGATTACGCCAGCCAGGCGCTGCTGTACGTGCCGCCCGACCTTCCCGATCCGCGCGAGCCAAGGTTTGTCGAGCGCGCCGCGCAACGCGTGCGGCAACTGCTGGAGATCACCCACGGCCGGGCGTTTTGCCTCTTCACCAGCTACGCGCTGATGCATCAGCTCTACGAACAGCTGCTGGGGGAGCTGCCCTTCCCGATGCTGTTGCAGGGTGACGCGCCCAAGAACGCGCTGCTGGAAGAATTCCGGCTCACACCCGGCGCGGTGCTCTTCGCGACATCGTCGTTCTGGCAGGGCGTGGACGTGCAGGGCGAGCAACTGAGCTGCGTCATCATCGACAAGCTGCCGTTCGCCGTTCCCAATGATCCCGTCGTAGCCGCGCGCATTCGCGCCATCGATGACGACGGCGGCAACGCCTTCTTCGACTATCAAGTGCCGAGCGCGGTGATCTCGCTGAAGCAGGGTTTCGGCCGGCTGATCCGCTCGCTGCACGATCGCGGCCTGCTATGCCTGCTCGACAACCGCATCCTGAACAAGCGCTACGGACGGATGTTTCTGGAGAGCCTGCCGCCGTACAGCCGGACGACGGACATCAAAGCGGTCGAGCGGTTTTTTGGGCCGGAATAGTTGCGGGAATTGCGCTGATGGAAAAACGTGAATTGTGGATTGGCCTCGTTCATCTCAAGCCAGTTATTCCCGGAGATTGGACGGCTTTTGAGCGTGGCGAAAAGTGGCATGATGCCGGAGCCTATTCAAACATTATTACTTGGGCGGTTAATGCGGAGGAGTTTCGCGCCCATGCCGACAAAGTCGCGTCGGACTACAGGTTGTACGTGGTCGATATCGAAGGGGAAGAGCCGTTGTCCCGCCGAGATCGCACTGCACTCGGCGAGGAGTTGCAAGAAATCGCGGAGCGAGCCGAAACTAATCCAAACGCGATCATTTTTGGAACTTTTCACGTGTACCCACATGAGGATGCCTGAGGACTAGGATTAGACGACCTTGCGCGATACGACACCAGAGGCGGCAGCGGTCCAGCGCGCGATCTTCCGGCGCATGACGACGGAGCAGCGACTTCGCATGGAGTGATTCCATGCGCAACGTGGCACTGACGGGCTTGCGCAGCCGCAGGCCGGAGCTCAGCGAAGCCGAATTGTCCCGCGAATTGATACGCCTGATGTACGGAGTCGTGCCGCCAGCGTGACATTCGAAAACCTCTTGTCGCGACTAGCGCGTGCGCTCGAGTTCGCCGAGGCGCCTTATATGCTCACGGGTTCAATCGCGAGCTCTGCTCATGGCATGCCGCGTTCCACAGGCGATATCGACATCGTTATCGCGTCCACGCAAACACAACTCCACAAGCTCATCGAGCAATTCCCCAGCTCGGATTACTACGCCGATGAACAGCAGGCCCTGGAAGCGGTCGCGAGCCGCAGCCAGTTCAGCATCATCGACTTCTCCAGCGGCTGGAAGGTCGATTTCATAATTGCTGAAACTCCGAATATGGGCGCACTGCTTTCGCTCGCCGCAGACTTATGGATATTACAGGTACTTCCTTGTACGTGGCCTCGCCTGAAGACGTACTCATTGCGAAGCTGCGTTGGGCGAAGATGGGAGCCTCTGAGCGCCAACTCCAAGATGCTGCGGGTATCGTGGCGACACAGGGCAGCAGCCTTGACTGCTCCTATATTGAGCACTGGGTACGAGAACTTGGCGTCGAAGTTCAGTGGCAGAGCATCCGCCAAGCGTCAGGATAAAAGCCTGCGCTCATTTTGACGGCATCGTGTAGTACCCCGTGCGATGCCGCACCACCAGCTCTGAGGGATCGGCATAATCCTTGGTTGCCGGATTGACCTTGATGTCGATGCGCCGGAAGTCGGAATCACTCACCCGCGTGTTCGGATAATAAGCAATCAGGTATTGCGTGCGCAGCTCATCGCTGATCTGGCGAAAGGCCTCGTCGAGCTGCTGCATGCCGCTGGCATAAAAATACTTGCCGCCGGTATCGCGCGACAAGGTAATGAGCGCATGCTCGCCGCCGGTATCGCGGCCGGCGCTGTTCTCGATGGGCACGATAATAATGCTGTACAGGATCACCTCCGCCTGCTGCGCTTCGCGGATCGCCTCCTGATAACTCACTTTGCTGACCGTATCGCCGCCGTCGGTGATCACGACCATCACCTTGCGCCCGCGCCGGTCCCTCAGCGCATCGGAGCCGAGGTAGAGGGTGTCGTAGAGCGCGGTGGCGGCGCCGGAGTGCACCCGGTTGATCGCGCGATCGATAGTGCGCACGTCGGCGGTAAACGGCGTGAGCTGATCGACGATCTCGCTGAACTGGAACAGCGACAAGCCGTCGATGGGGCGCAGGATGGCGTGGGCGAAGCGGCGTGCCGACTCCAGCTCCAGCTTCTGGTCGCCATGCGTGCTGAGGCTGGTGTCGATGGCCACCACGATGGACAGCGGCAGCTCGGACTCGCGATGGAAGACGGCGATCTGCTGCGGCTTGCCGTCCTCGAAGACCTCGAAGTCGTCCTGCTTCAGCGACGAGACTGGAGTGCCGTTAGGATCGGTGACGGTGGCGAAGACGTTCACCAGCTTCACGTTGACCTTGAAAGTAGTGTTGGGCTGCTCCTCTTGCGAATTCGCCTGCTCGTCGGGCGGATGGGCCACAGGTTTGGGTGGCTGCGACGCCTGGGCCGAAGGCGGACGCGGCACCGTGCTTTGCGCGGCGGCAAAAGCTGTCGCGCCGATGAGACCCTGCAGCAAGACAAGCACGGCGACGGTTCGTCTGAAGGAAGCGTAGGTGCGCAGGTTCGGCAGCATGCTCGAAGCTAGAACCCCGGTGCGGCTACTTTGACGCGGTTTCGCCGGCACGCGGGACCTCAGGACGGAAGGGCTCGCCATCGGCCCAGACGGCGCCGTCTTCGAAATATTCTTTCTTCCAGATGGGCACCGTGGTCTTCAGTGTATCGATCAGCCAGCGGCAAGCGTCAAAGGCGGCGGCGCGGTGGGCCGACGCCACTGCAATATAGACGCTGGTTTCGCCAATCTGTAAGCGCCCCAGGCGATGCACGATGCGCAGGTCGCGAATGGGGAAGCGGGCCAGCGCCTGCTGCGCCAGCAGCTCCATCTGCTGCAGCGCCATGCGCTCGTAGGCGGTGTATTCCAGATGCAGCGTGCGCCTGCCGTGCGAGTGGTTGCGCACCACGCCGTCGAAGATGGCCAGCGCGCCGTCTTCCGGCCGCTTCAGCGCAGCCTGCACCGCAAGCGCATTGATCGGCCCGCGTACCATGCGCGCGTGCTCCGAAATCAAAGGCAGGGGAGTCTCCGCGGTTGACGGCTCGTCTTTCGTCTTCGCGCCACTCGGGCTTCCGCCACTGACGGGCGGCAGCAGCGCAACTTCGTCCTTGTCACGCAGCACCGTTCGCCCGTCCGCATACTCATAGTTCACTGCCATGGCGATTGCGCTGCGGAAATCGTTGAGCCGGGGGATGCGGCGCTGAAGCTCGGAGAATAGTTCGTCGAGGCGCGCGTTCTCCGCCAGCTGCACCTCGTCGCGATCGCGTTCTGCGATCTCTTTCAGCATTCCCAGATAGAGCACCCGCACCCGCATAGATACAGCATAAACTACGCTTTTCGCCATGCGCTATTCGCCTTGCGCTATTCGCCCTTTGCCATTCGCCAGATGGGCGCGCACACAGGCTGGTCGATGGCTTCGAGGACAATTGGGGATGAGGCATGTCGAACGATGCTTAGCCCGCGACCCTGTTTTCGGCAATCCGGCGAAGAGCGAACGGCGAATCGCGAACCGCGGCCGTTGTGTTACTCTCATTCCGCCGGAAGTGCCTTCGATCCCACAAATACCTCTCTCGGCCTCGTCATTGCGTATGAACACCGCAGCAGCGTCACTTCCCGGCACCTCATCGGAAGCCCGTTCGCTCGCGGCATCGCCCCGAGGCCCGTCTCGCCGCTGGCACGAATCTATCTGGTTCGATCTGGCAGTCGCCCTGCTCGCCGGCTTTTTCTACGCGCTGCTGGTGATGGGACCGCGGCCGCTGAACCCGCGCAACGTGAACTGGGTGGCCTTCGATCCGGCGTACCACTACATCGGGTGGGAGCTGTATCGCCAGGACCCGCACCTGCATTGGCCGCTCACCTATACCGATCGGCTGGGGTATCCCAAGGGCGAGAGTGTCTCGCTGATCGACTTGAATCCGCTGATGGCGATTGCGCTGAAGCCGCTGTCGCCGCTGCTGCCCGAGCCTGCGCAATACTTCGGCATCGAAGTCATCCTGGTTTGCGCGCTGCAGTTCTTCTTTGCCCTGCGGCTGCTGCGTCTGCTTACCGGCGCGAATGTCATTGGCATCGCGCTGGGCAGCGCGTTCTTTCTGCTGGCGCCGCCGTTGAATTATCGCTTCTGGGGACACTACTCGCTCAGCAACCAGTGGCTGCTGGTCGCGGCAATGTATGTCTTCGCGCGCGCGCAACAGCCGTCGGAGCGGGCCGTGCGCCGCTTCGCCATCTCGGCGGCCGTGCTGGTGGCGATCGCGGTGGGCATCAATCCGTACCTTGCTTTTGAAGTGTTGCTGGTCCTGCTGGCGGGCGTCGCGAGCCTGCTGTGGCGGAAGAAGATCACTCTGGCGCAGTCGGGCGCGACCGTCGCCGGCCTGGCCGGAATCGGCTTCTTCGTTGCGTATGCGCTGGGCCTGGTAATTAGCGGCGGGCGCGGCTATGCCAGCGGCGGTTATCGCGACCTTTCGATGAACGTGCTGGCGCCTATCGACCCGCGTGGCTGGAATTCGCTGATTTTTCCGCGGCTGCACAGCGCCAGCTTCGGACAGTACGAAGGCTACAACTACCTTGGCGCGGGCGTGCTTCTGCTGGCGGCGATCGTCGTCGTCGCTACGCTCGTGGAGCGAAAACGGTTGCAACTCGACAAGCGCTGGGTCGCGCCGCTGGCGCTGTGCTGCCTGGTGCTGACGCTGCTGGCGCTCTCGACGAAAATAACCATGGGCGCGCATACACTCGTCGATCTCGATCCCGGGCAGCACGCGACGGCGTTATTCGCTCCGCTGCGCGCCACCGGACGGCTGTTCTGGGCGCCTTATTACGCGATCCTCGCGGCCGTGCTTGCCGCGCCATTCTTCCTGTTCCGCCAGGTTTGGGCGACGGTGCTGATTGCCGCAGCGCTGGTGCTGCAATTTGCCGACACCGCTTCGCTGCGCCATTGGGTGCGCACCACCATCAGCGAGCAGCATCCCTCGCCGCTGAAGTCGCCCGTGTGGTCGAAGCTGAACGAGCAGCACCAAAACCTGATCGTGCTGCCGGCGTGGCAGTGTGCGCACAACGCCTCGCCGGGCGGCCCCGAGGGGTATCGCGTCTTCGGCTTTCTCGCGGTGCAGCAGCACATGCGCATCAACAGCTACCAATCGGCGCGCTACACCGGAGTGGCGCAGGACTATCACTGCACGCAGGCTGTCGCCGAGCTCTCGCAGCAGCCGCTCGCACCGCACTCGGCCTATGTGGTCTCGCCCGCCCTGGCCGAAGCCATCGCGCAAGGACCGACGGGCCCGGGAAAGTGTCACGATGTCGACCGCTTCATCCTGTGCTCAGTCAAAGCGGATTTCGGGCTGAGTCCCGTGCTGATGACACCGGAGGAGCGCGTCGAAAGCTCCGTCGCCAATCCCGGCTTTGAAGACGGCGACCTGGCGCCCTGGTCGACCAATGGGGTCGAGGCGAGCGTCAGCACCGCGCGCGCACATAGCGGCACGCACAGTCTGGCGGAGGCGGGCGGCGCCGGCACAATCTATCAGGACATCAATGGGCTGCAGCCGGGGAAGACTTACATCTTGTCGGGCTGGGTATCGGCCAGTCCCGCTGCCGCCAGCACGGCGCAGCTCACCGTCTACAATCCCACCGACAACACGGCCGTGTCGTCGGCGCCGGTGGCGGCCGGCCCTGGGTGGCACTGGCTGCAGAGGTCCTTCATTGTGGGAGGTGAAGGCGCCATTCGCATCCATTTGGCACGCGGGCCGGGCGCGGGCACGGTCTACTGGGACGACGTGCATCTCTCCACAGGGGAACCGAAGTGAGTACCAGCCAGGCAGCCTCGCAGCAGACGGAAACCATGTCGCGCCAGCCGGGGCCGGGCCTTGGGCAGAAGCTGCTGCTGCTGTGCTTCTCGCTGTTGCTGTGTGCGGTCGCGTTCGTTCTGCTCGATGCGGCTTATAGCTTCCTCTTCCGCAAGTCGGCAACTCCCACTCCATCGGAGATCTTCGGCTGCCTCGGCCGCGATCCGCTGCGCGCCCTGGCGCTGCAGCCGTACTGCTCCTGCACGCGCGCCTGGGGACACGAACGCTACACGCTCAACGTCAACAGCCAGGGCTTTCGCGACAAGGAAGTTCGGCAGGTGCCGCTGACCGATCCGCGTCCGCGCATCCTGATGCTGGGCGACTCCTTCACCGAGTCGATGGGACCGTGGGAGACCAGCTTCGTGGGGCGCATCGCCTCCCGATTCCCGCAGTACGAAATTCTCAACGGCGGCGTCGGCGGCTATTCGCCATCCAACTACCTCAACACCGCGCGCATTGCGCTGAAGAGCGGTCTCGACTTCGACGAAGCCATCGTCTTCATCGACATCTCCGACGTGCAGGACGAGGCCGGGCTGGTCAGCGACCTCGACGATACGGGAGCGGTGCGCTTGGCGAAAAATCAGTATCACTATCAGACGTGGTACTCGAACCTGCGCAACTTCATCAGCAAGCACCTGGTGCTGACGAATTACGTCTGGGAGCTGGGCGAGCGCGTTCTGGTCGGCGCGGGATATTACCACCTCGATCACGGCTTCAACGGCAACGTCTTCAACCTGGAGCGTTCGGGATGGACCTATCGCAAGGTCGTCGAAGACCAGCCGTTCGAGCTGGGCTTTGCGCCGCTCGGCGTCGAGGGCGGCATCGCCAAAGAGAAGCGCAAGATGGACCTGCTGTACCAGGACCTGGCGAAGCGCAACATCCCGATCAGCGTGGTTGTCTATCCGTGGCCGGCGCAGATGATCTACGACAAGGTCGATTCGCGCGAGGTGCAGATTTGGCGCGAGTGGTGCCAGGGCAAGTGCAAGCGCTTCGTGACCGTGTTCCCTGAGTTTTTCGCCGAGAAAGATAAGTGCCCCAAGGCGCAGCCGGGCTGCTGGTATCTGACCGATTGGACCTTCGGCGATATTCACCTCAACGCGAACGGAAATGCGATTGTGGCCGAGGCGGTGAGCAAGAACCTGGAGGCGGAGCCGCCGGCGAAGCACGCGGCAGTGCGACAAAGGTAGAGCCAGCCTTCACACTGGCGTCCACATCGGCGCCCAATCTTTCCCGGCTCGCCGAACGCGGCGCTAAAGCGCCGCTCTACCGGAGCTACCGCCGCGAAACTGCGACTGCCTCGCGCGCTGCCATCCTCTCGCTCACCAGATAGCCGATCCCGAAGAACGCGGCACTGAAGAACAGGTCGGAGGCGACGGCATTGCGGAAGAATGGCAGGCCGGCAACGTAGCAGGCGGCCAGCCCGCCAAGCGTCTTGGGATACAGGCTCCAGACCGCCCACACCGCAAAGTTGCTGATCAGGAAGAACGAGACCGAGCCAATCAGCGTGGTCGCGCCGATGCGCACGGCCGAGAAGCCCTTGATCATGGCGGCCCCCAGCAGAATTGCGGCGGCGTAGAAGCCCCAGGTGACGAAATGATCGGCGGTGATCGAATAACCGTAGGTCACGCGCGTGAGGTACACGTCGGAGGCGGCCAGCATCAGCACCGGAATCCACATTTGCTTGCGCGGCATGCGCGCGCCGAAATACAGCAGCGCGGCAATGACGGGAGTGAAGCTGAAGGGCAGCGCAATCCAGCGGATGTGAACGGCCACTGCGAGCACGACGAACAGGTACGCCAGCATGGATCACCTCGTAGCTTTGATTCTGTACATCGCCGAGCAGTCCGTCAAGGGCAGCATGCGGCGCCGGGCACTACGGACGGCCCTGTTCCGCTCTCTCCAGCGCCGCCGGCCTGGAGGAATTCATTCCCTCCAGCATCACGCTGAGGTCCCGCCCCAGTAACACGAAGCCTCCCAGCGGCGCGCGGCCTCCGCGCGACGGTCTGGCATAGCGCAGGTCGACGAAGTTCACCAGGTAGGCGCCGGTCGTCTGCTCGAGTTGCTGCTGGGTGACGTAGGGGAAGACCGCCCAATCCAGATAAACGCGCCCCAGATGCGAGCCCTTGGCCGCCGTCAGCACCGGCGTGACCGGCGGCTTGTAATACTGCGTGCCTTCGTCGGAGTTCACCTGGGCGGCCTGCGAATTCACCGCAACGGTCTCGAAGAAATCGGTCGTCTCCACTACGCCGTACCAGAGAAACGGATTGATGACGTGAGGATAGGCCCCGACGCGCGCCGGCTCTGCGCCGTGATAGAGGAACGAGTTCATGGCGTTCAGCGCGCGGCGGTGCTGGAAGTCGCGCACTACCCACAGGACCACGATGAAGGTGAGCGCGGCAATCGCCAGGCCGCGTCCGCGGGGGCCGGCGCGCCGCTCGCCAATCTCCGAGCTGATCAGGCCGAAGAACCAGGGCAGCACCAGTGCCGCTGTCAACGCCAGCAGGATCAGCGGATCGACGATGAAGACGATGTCCCACGAGTACCAGCGGTAGTTGAAAGGCTCAAACAGGCGAATGCCGTAGGCGGTGGTGTAGTCGAGCAGCAAATGGCTGAGCGCCGCCAGCAGTGCGCAGAAATAGAGGAAGCCCCAGCGCGGCGGCAGCTCGCGGGCCAGGCGCTTGGGCGTGACCAGCCGGCGGCGTTGCCGCCAGCGGTGATACAGGTAGACCAGTCCCAGCACCGCGGCGGCGATGAACGGCACGCCGACAAAGCTGTGGGTGATGCCGCGATGGTGCTCGAGTCCGGCGATGGAGCCCTTCAGCCCCCAAAGAACGTCGATGTCCGCGGCCTCGGCGGCCAGCACCATGGTCACGGTGACGAGTGCCGATTTGCGATTGAAGCCCGAGCGCGCCATGCACGCGCCGGTAAGGAAGTGGGTGACAGGATCCAAGTCACGATTGTAAAGAAGTGCGAGCGGAAGCGGCGGCCGGCCGCTGTTTCATTTCTGCGGCAGCGCAGCGCGCACCATCTCTACGGCCGTCTGCGGATTGGCCACCTCGACGATCAGAGCGGAGTAGCGCTCGTCGTGCAAGTCAATCACGATGGTGTTCTCGGGATGGTGTACGTCCCAGAACACCCAGTTTCCGTGCTGATAAAACGTTCCCGCAGTGATCACCCCGGGAACGTTGGTCCCCGGCAAGCGGATGCCGTGATACCAGCCGTGCGCCACGGAGGGATCGGCGCGCACGCCGGCGATGTGTTGCAGGGGAATTTCCAGCGAGCTCTTCAGCGCCCACAGCTTGTCGGCGCCCATCACATGCAGGTGTAGACGGTCTTCGATGACGGAAACTTCAACCATGATTTTCCTCGTGCGCTGTTTTGCCGGCGAGCAGGTCGATGGCGTGCGGCAGGATGTCGATGACCGCCCGCAGCGACTGCACCGCCCCGGCCGGGCTGCCCGGCAGGTTGAGAATAAGAGTTTGCCCGCGCACCCCGCACAGCCCGCGGCTCAGGATGGCGAGTGGCGTATGCGTGAGCCCGTCCGCGCGCATCTTCTCCGGTATGCCGTCGATGAATCGCGAGCACACGTCCTGCATGGCCTCGGGCGTTACGTCGCTGGTGGCGATGCCGGTGCCGCCGGTGGTCACCACAAGTTGCGCCTTGTTGCTCAGGATCATAAGCACGCTGGCGATCTTTTCGCGGTCATCGGGCGCGAGTTGTTGATGCTGCACGTCGAAGCCGTGCTGGCGCAGGAACTCGGCAACGGCGGGCCCGGAGCGGTCTTCGCGCTCGCCGCGGGAGCAGGAATCGCTGATGGTGAGGACGGCCGCGGTAGTCATAAGTCCAAAAAGCCATGCGGGCCGAGCACGCGCTAGTGCCCTGCTCGGGGAGTGCGGACCTTCAGGCCCGCGGAAAGGTGGACAATTAGAACCGGCTTTAGCCGCCGAGGTACCTCGCTCGGCTCCGCTAAAATCGCGGCGGTCCGCTGTGGCTGAGATGTACCTCGGGCCTAAAGGCCCATCCTATCGTTGCTGCCGGGACGGCGCTGAAGCGCCGCACTACCCGAACTGTACCCTCCGCGTCATGAAAGCTACTCGCAGTCTCAAACGCCGGCCCGCCATCTACTTGGTCCCGCGCTTGTACTCCCCGCTCTTGCCGCCCGATTTGCGCAGCAGCACGACCTCGCGAATCTCGATGCCCTTGTCGAGCGCCTTGCACATGTCGTATACGGTGAGCGCCGCGACAGAGACCGCGACCAGCGCTTCCATCTCCACACCTGTCACCGCGGTGGTGCGCGCCAGCGAACGGATGGCGATGCCATCGCGCTGCACCGTGGCTTCGACGTCAATCTTGCTCAGCGGGATGGGATGGCACATCGGGATCAGCTCCGCCGTTCGCTTGGCAGCCTGGATTCCGGCGATGCGCGCGACCTCCAGCGGATCGCCCTTAGGGTTCTGCGGCAGTGCGCGGAGCACCTCGGCGCTCATGGCGACGAAGGCGCTCGCCTCGGCTTCGCGCACACTCGGCTGCTTGCCGGAGACGTCAACCATCGACGCCCGGCCGGCGTCGTCATAGTGCGAGAGCTTCTTGCTGGTTTTCCTTGCTGTGGACATTCCGGGGCACCGTGTCGCGCGACATCCCTTCAGCATGCAACACCTGGACAATTCTAATCGGCCTGCCCCCGGCGGGAACATGGCCTACGTTTCTGCCCGACCCATCGGTGATACCCTTCCATGCAGTCCCGCGCGGCATTCCTCATAGGCGGCGCGCCGCGATGTAAATGTTCCTGGAGTAGAAATGAAGCTTCACGTGAAATGGTTTTTCATTCCGGCACTCCTCAGCCTGATGGCTGCGGCACAGAGCCCGGTACCGCATACGGCATCGTCCATGAATGATTCCAGCAAAGAGTGGATTGCAACCAGCAACCGTTACACCAACCTGCTCATCGATGTCTCGCTAAAACATCACCCGGAATTTGGCTCGCAGCAGGGGTTAAGCCAATACGACGAGAAAATCTCGCAGCCAACGCTGGCCGATGAAGATGCCGAGCGCGCGGAAACCGAAGCGGTGCTGACGAAGCTGAAGGCCGCGGCCGCCGAAAAGCAGCAGAAGGAAGTAGCGCAGGACCTCGACATCATGATCCGGCGGGTGCAGCTCAATTTCCGCCGCCAGGACTATGAGCGCGCGCACATGGTGCCCTTCTTCAACGCCAGCCAGTACGTCTTCAGCGGCATACGCATACTGCTGGACGATCAAACGCCTGTCGAACGCAATGCCGCGGCCGTAGTGCGCGTGCGCGAGTATGCCGGCCTGGAGCCAGGCTACACGGCCACCACGGAAATCCTGAAGCAGCGCGCCAAGGAGCAGATGGCCAAGCCGGGCGTCATCTATCCCGCCAAGGCGGAGATCGAGACCGAGATGGCGCGCAATTCGGCGTACATCGAAGGCATCGCCGCGCTGATGCAGAAGAAGAACCTGCAGAATTGGCAGGAGCCCTACGCCAAGCTGAAGACGCAGCTCGCCGACTACGACGCCTGGGTGCGCGCGACGATTCTGCCCAAGGCGCGGCCCGACTTCCGCGAGCCGCCCGAAGAGTACGCGCTCGACCTGGAAGGCTACGGCATTGACATCCCGCCGGACCAGCTCACCACAATGGCGCACCAGGCGTTCACCCAGATCCAGGGTGAGATGCAGACGGTCGCCGCGCAAATCGCGCAGCAACGCAAGCTGCCCTCGAACGATTACCGTGACGTCATCCGCGAGCTGAAGAAGCAGCAGATCGTAGGCGACGCCATCCTGCCCTTCTACCAGGAGCGGCTGAAGCAGATTGAAGACATCATCGTGAAGCAGCAGATCGTGAGCCTACCGGACCGGCCGGCGAAGATCCGCATCGCCACGGCGGCAGAAACTGCGCAGCAGCCCGCGCCGCACATGGTGCCGCCGCCGTTCATCCACAACACCGGGCAGAAGGGCGAGTTTGTGTTGCCGATGAACATCCCGGCGCCGCCCGGAGAAAAGGCGCTCCAGTACGACGATTTCGCTTACAACGCCGCTGCCTGGACGCTCACGGCCCACGAGGCACGGCCAGGCCATGAGCTGCAGTTCGACACCATGCTGGAACACGGCGTTTCGCTGGCGCGCGTGCGCTACGCATTCAACAGCACCAACGTTGAGGGCTGGGGACTCTACTCGGAATATCTCATCAAGCCCTACATGCCGCCGGATGGGCAGCTCATCTCATTGCAGATGCAACTGCTGAGGGCAGCGCGCGCTTTTATCGATCCTGAGTTGCAGCAGGGCAAGCTGACGCCGGACGACGCCTATCGCATCCTGGAAAAAGATGTGGTGCTCTCGCACGCGTTCGCGCAGGAAGAAGTGGAGCGCTTCACCTATCGCGCGCCCGGCCAGGCCAACAGCTACTTCTACGGATACACCCGGCTGCTCGAGTTGCGGGCCGGCACGCAGAAAGCGCTTGCGGCCAAAGGCGCGAAATTCGACCAGAAGAAGTTTCACGACTTCATATTGGCTCAGGGAATATTGCCGCCCGATTTGATGCGACAGGCGGTCATGGATGAGTTCGTGCCCGCACAAGCTCGGTAGATCTGCGCTTCAGCGCAGCGGCAAGCCGAGCACCGATATAGAGCCCGCTTCAGCGGGCGGCACTCTGGCGTCGGCTGAAGCCGGCTCGGGTTCGTTAACACCCAGTGTTGACGCGAACCTAAAGGTTCGCTCTACCCACGCGCGCCTGAAGGTGCCCGCTCCACCCGTTCTACATCATCAGAATCGTCACCGCCTCGCCCCCGGCGAAGCGCTCCCGGTCCGGCGGTACCACGATGTAGCAGTTGGCGCGCGCCGCCGCCATCAGGTCTCCGGAGCCCTGCCAGTGCAGCAGCTCAACCATGGGCTGTTCTCGCGTGCCTGCCAGCGCCGCCGGAAGGAACCGCGTCAGCCCAGGCTTGGTGACGATTTCCGACTGCAACATCGCCTGGGCGAAAGGAAGCGGTGTGGGCTTCGCTCCGCCGAGCGCCTCCAGCACCGGTTGCGCGAACAGCGCGAAAGTCACCATCGTCGAAACCGGGTTTCCCGGCAATCCCAACAGAGGTGTAGTGCCCTCGTCCGATCGCACCTCCCCGAAGACCACCGGCCTTCCCGGCTGGATCTGCGCGCCGGTGAAAAACATCTCCGCTTCAAACGAGGCGAGCACCTGCTCGACCAGATCGTACCGGCCCATGGAGACGCCGCCGGTAATCAACAGCAGGTCGGCTTCAAGGCCTTTGCGCAGCAGCAGCGCCAATTCGTCGGCTTCGTCGCGCGCCACCGGCAGGATCATCGGCGCCCCCCCGGCAGCGTCTACCTGCGCCGCCAGCGAGTAGCTGTTGGAGTTGCGAATCTCGTTTGCTCCGGGCGCGAGGTTAATGTCCACGACCTCGTCGCCGGTCGCCAGGATAGCGACCCGAGGCCTCCGGTGGACGAACACTTCTGGCCGGCCGATCGCCGCCGCCACCGCTGTCACCGTGTGATTGACGCGGGTGCCACGCGGCACCATCACGTCGCCCTGGCGCGCCTCCGCGCCCGCCGCCACGACGTTCTCAGCCGCCGCGACCGTTCGCTGCACGCTGATCGCATCGCCGCTGCGTTCGGTGTGCTCGACCATAACTACGGCATCGGCGCCCGCCGGAACCGGAGCGCCCGTCATGATCTCAACGCACTCGCCCTTGCCGACGGTGATGCTGCTCTGCTCGCCGGAGGCGCCCGCGCGGATCTCGCCAATGCAGCGCAGCCGAGCGGGCGCGCCCTTTACGTCGGCAGCCCGTACGGCGAATCCATCGCGTGTGGAGCGCGGAAATGGCGGGAAGTCGCGATCGGCGCGCAAGTCTTCCCCCAGCGCCAGCCCGGCGGCATCGAGCAACGAGAGCTTTTCCGGGCTGGTAGCCGTCAGCGACGCCGCATAAGTTTCCACTATGCGGCGCGCCTCCTCGAACGAGGGTAGGCTCGCTTGTTTTGTCGTGGTCAGGGGAGCAGACACTTCGGTGTTTCCACTGGAATGGACCGCGCCGGAACTCCGCGGGTCCGCATCTTCATCCACATTGATTGCTGTCCCAGGTTAGCGTCCAGAAGCGGGATGCGAACCTGGGGCAGCATGCGTTTCGCGACAGACGAGGCCAAGCCTGGCGCCGTCCAACGTTATTTCTTGCTGGACGATTTTGGCTTGCCGAAGTTCGTCTGCACCGGAGCGCCCAGCGCCGCCAGCATCTGCTTGGCGATCTCAGCGTACTTGCCGGTGGGCTGCAGCTCCAGATACTTTTGGAAGGCTTCGGCGGTGCCTTCTGGCGCCACCATCTTGTCGCCCTTGGTGGTCGACTTGGCGATCAAGGCCTGGCCTTTCAGGTAATAGGAGTCGGCGCGATTCGGATCAGCCTGGATTGCCTTGTCGAAGGCCGCAACGGCTTCGTCGCTCTTGTTGGTATTGGTGAAGACCACACCCTCGTTGTAGTAATACGCACCGGCATTTTGCGGATCGGCCTGGGCCGCGGCGGCATATTCCTGGACGGCCTTCTCGGTCTGGCCCGTCCGAGCATAGGCGTCAGCCAAACCGGCGTGATAAGGGGCGGAGGTTGGCTTAATGGCCAGCGCTTTCTGGTAAGACTCGATAGAGTCCTGGTAAGCCTTGGTCTTCGCCTGCGCGTCGGCGGCATGTGCGGCGGCTCCGCGCTGGGCATCCCCCAGGTATCCCCAGATGAGGTCCTGGCTGGGATCTATCTGCGTGGCCTGCGTCAGCAGCGTGATTGCCTGGTCATAGTTGCCGGCGCCTTCCAGCTCCTTCGCCTGAGTGAGCGAGGCGTTCAGGCCCTTGATCTTCTCGGCATTTTTCTTCTGCGCCTCGATCTTCGCCTGCTGCTCCGGAGTCAGGCCGCCTGAGGCGTTCTTCGATTCGTCGAAGTCGACAACCTGCTCCTGCTCCGGGGCGATGGGCACGTTGTTGTGTTCGTCGACGACGTTCCCGTTCACCAGCAACGTGACTTTGTAGGTGCCGAGATAGATGCCGATGGAGCGATACTCGCCCTTGTTGTTGGTCTTGACCTCGTACTTGCGCCCGGTCTGCGCGTCATACAACTGGACCACCGCGCCGGCCATGGGCTTGCCGGACTGGTCTTTGACCACGCCGCGCACTGAGCCCTCCATCTGGGCCCATAGCGGGGCTGCGCATAGGCTGATCGCAAACAGTACAGCGGCAACAGGAATATATTTTTTCATTGTTCCTCCAGCGTATGGTAACGCCGCCGCCTCTGCTGCCGCGGCCGCTTCGCCACTTGCAATATTTGATTCATGAAAAGTCCCGGACAGCCGCCTGCGGCAGATAAGGTATGGGATCGACTGCGCCCGCCGCCGCGAATGCCCGCAGGCGCAGGACACAACTGTCGCAGACACCACAAGCCTGGTCGTCCCGGCTGTAGCAAGACCACGTTAAATCGAAGGGAGCGCCCAATTCAAGGCCACGCGTCACAATCTGCGACTTGCGCAGCGCGATCAACGGCGTCTCAATCCGGATCTGTCCTTCCCTGGTTCCCGTGCGCACCGCCTCGTTGAAGGCGCAATAGAACTCCGGGCGGCAATCGGGATAGCCGGAGCTGTCCTGCTGAACCGCGCCAATGTAGATGCGCGCGGCGCCCAGCACCTCCGCCCAGCTCACCGCCGCCGACAGAAAATGCGCGTTGCGGAAGGGGACGTAAGTGACCGGAATCAGCGCGCCGATCTCGGGGCCGGCTTCGGGCACCGCGATTGCTTCGTCGGTGAGGGCGGAGCCGCCAATGGCGCGGAACAACGGCGTGCGCACGATCAGCCGCCGGTGAATGCCTAGCCGCTCGCAGATGGCGAGGAAGGCTGCCTGCTCGCGTGCCTCGGTGCGCTGGCCGTAGCTGATGTGCAGCGCGGCCACTCGATCCGCCCCGGCATCGCGCACCGCGAGTGCAGCACAGACGGCAGAATCCATGCCGCCCGAGAGAGATACGACGATGTCAGTCGAAGTAGTCATCGTTTTCGCCAAGCGCCGTTCGCCATTCGCTATTCGCCGTTCGCCTTTCGCCAGAATTCACGCGACGCTCTCTGGCGAAGGGCGAATGGCGAATAGCGAATGGCGAATGGCGAAAAGCGCTCCTCACACCCCCTTCATCGACGGCTCCCAAATGAACTTGTGGATCTGCAGGCCCAGGCGAGCGTTCACCTCATCGGCGAGCATCCACTCCGCCAGCACCCGCGGATCGACCAGGCAATGCGATACATCGCGCCCGCCGGAGGCGTCTTTGCGGAACGCGGGCGAGAAGATCACCGAAGCCACCTTGGCCGCCAGCCCGTGCGAGCGCGTGAAATCGCGGGCGAAGATGTAGTCGCGCCGGCTGGCAATCACGAACTTCACTTCATCATGCGGCCGCAGGCCCTGCAGGTTGTCCATGGCGAAGGTGTCGCCCTCGCCGGAGTCGGGACACTTCACATCGACGATCTTGATCACCTCCGGCGGGACCGTGGCCAGCGGACGCTCGCCGCTGGTTTCCAGCAGAACGGTATAGCCCGAGGCGAATAACGATTGCATCAGCGGAACGACTTCGCGCTCCTGCAGCATGGGCTCGCCGCCGGTGATCTCGACCAGGCCGCCTTGCGGCGAAAGCCGGTGCACCTCGCACTCGACCTCTTCGTCGGTCATGCGCGTGCCGCCCGAGAAGGTGTACTCGCTGTCACACCAGTCGCAGCGCAGATTGCATCCTGCCAGGCGCACGAAGACGCAGGGCAGCCCGGCGTAGGAGGACTCGCCCTGCAGCGATTTGTAAATCTCGAT
>DASRGM010000045.1:0-16652 GCA_035651035.1 Terriglobales bacterium | reverse complement strand
GTGGGCTATGAGTTCCTGGAACGGCAGGACGGCTATCCGGGCCTGGTGCGGACCTACGGCCTGCGTTTTGCCGAAGCGCCGCGGGTGATGGACCTGGGCCTGCTCTATCGCGCATTAGAGAACAAGTCGGTGGATATCGTTGCCGGGAACAACACCGATGGCCTTATCGCCGCGTTAAATTTGGTGGTTGTGGCTGACGATAAGCATTATTTCCCGCCGTACGATGCCGTGCCGGTGGTGCGGCCCGCACTTTTCGCGAAGTGCCCACAATCGCGTAATGTCTTCGCGTCGCTCGCCGGACGAATCTCGGCCGACCAGATGCGCGCGATGAACTACGCGGTAGATGGGCAAAAGAAAGATGCCGCTGTGGTGGCCCGGGAATTCTTGACGAGCAATCGTATCGGCGAATAAGAAAGAAGTCCCCGCCCAAGCTTTGCTTGAACGGGGCACCCTCAAGCTCCGGAACAATTCTCGCTCTAGCTAGCCACTGACCACTGGTCCCTGGCCACTGCTTTACTGCCCGCCTAAAATCTGAAAGAACCGAATGATCGACTCGATCCCACGATAGAAGTTCGGGATGTGGAACTTCTCGTTGGGCGCGTGCAGGTTGTCATCCGGCAGGCCCATGCCCATCATGATGCTGGGAATCTTCAGGTCCTTGTCGAACTGCGTGACAATGGGGATCGAGCCGCCCGAACGGATGTATACCGTATCTTTGTGGAAGATCTCGTGCATCGCCTCGACGGCCGCATGCGCGTATTTATTATTGGTGTCCACCACGCACGCCGGGCCTTTGCTGTGCACCTTGATGTTGACGTTGATCCCCTTGGGCGTGATCTTCTTCACGTAATCGCTGTACTTCTTGAAGATGTCGTCGGCATCCTGATCGGGCACCAGCCGCATGGAGACCTTTGCTGTGGCGCGCGCCGGAATCACCGTCTTCGCTCCTGGTGCCTGGAAACCGCCGATTACGCCGTGCACTTCCAGCGTCGGCCGGGCCCAGGTGCGATGCAGCGCGGAGTAGCCCGGCTCGCCAGTCAGCACGTCGGAGCCGACCTCCGCCTTGCGATATTCCTCTTCGTTGAACGGCAGGCGTTCCCAGGCTTTGAGTTCATCGTCGGTGGGCTTCTTCACCGCATCGTAGAAGCCGGGGATCAGCACTTTGCCGTTTTCATCTTTCAGCTTGCTGATGATTTCGATCAGCCCGAAGATCGCGTTGGGCGCCGCGCCCCCATAGACGCCGGAGTGCAAATCGGTCTTCGCGCCCTGCGCTTCCAGTTCGGTGTACAGCAACCCGCGCAGACCCACGCATAGCGTGGGAAGGTCGGGCGCGAACAGCTCGGTGTCGGTCACCAGCGCGAAGTCGGCCTTCAGCTTGCCCGTGTTCGCGTTCTTCTTCACGAACTCCTCGATGCTCTCGCCACCGACTTCTTCTTCGCCCTCGAAGAGCACGCGCACGTTGATGGGCAGCTTGCCGCCGCCGGTCTTGAACAGCGACTCCAAGGCCTTCATCTGCATCCACAGTTGGCCCTTATCGTCGACCGCACCGCGCGCATAGATGTTGTTGTTGCGCTCGGCCGGTTCCGACCAACCTTGCTTCACCGCCTCCGGATTGTCGCTCCTGAAGGCATAAGCATCCTTGTCCACGAATGGCGGCGACTTCCACTCATCCAGCGGCTCGGCCGGCTGCACATCGAAGTGCGCATAGCAGAGGGCGGTCGGCTTGCCCGCGGCGTGCAGCCAGTCGGCATAGACCAGCGGATGCCCCTGGGTGGAAATGATCTCGACATTCTCGAAGCCAATGCGCTTCAGCTCGGCGGCAACTTTTTCCGCAGCTTTGCGGACGTCGTCTTTGCGATCGGGGTCGGTCGAGACGCTGGGAATGCGCAGCAGGTCCTTGAGTTCGGTCAAAAAGCGTTGCTGATTATCGCGGGCGTAGGAAATTGCCGAAGAAATGGTCGCGGTCGACATGAGGGTGCTCTCCTGACTGCTTACCAAATGCCTGGTAGGCAAACCTTGAAGTATATCCCAGCCACTGCAGGCCTTGCGGTATCATCCCGGTGCGAGGTGGCCGAAGAGTGCGCGCGTCAATGTAAATCCGCGATGAATTTCTGCCGCATTACTGAACTTCGTTGGGGTTGCAGCTTTCCCCCGGCTGCGATTTGATGTTACGTTCAATCTCTGCCCATCAAGCCTGGGAGCACAGAGTTGCCTGCGACCGAGCCCAGCACGAATAACATCTACGATCTGATCGTCATCGGCAGCGGGCCGGCGGGACAGAAAGCGGCCATCTGCGCCGCGAAATTGCGGAAGAAGGTCGCGATCGTCGAGCGCAAACGCACCATTGGCGGCGTCTGCGTGCACACCGGCACGATTCCCAGCAAGACCTTTCGCGAAGCCATCCTCTACCTGAGCGGCCTGCGCCAGCGCACCTTCTACGGCCGGGGCTACGCGCTGAAAGAAAACATTTCGATGCAGGACCTGGTCTTCCGCTCCGACGCGGTGATGGCGCGCGAGATCGAAGTCATCAAATCGCAACTGCGCCGCAATCGCGTGGTGGTCTACGAGGGCAATGCGCGCTTCCTCGATCTGCATAGCGTCGAGGTGTCGAGCGAGGAAGGCTACACCTTGCTGCGCGGGAGCAACTTCGTGATCGCTTGCGGCACGCGACCGGCTCACAACGCCGATATTCCGATCGACGGCAAGCATATCTTCGACTCCGACCAGGTGCACGAGCTGGAAGAGCTGCCGCGCGAGCTGATCGTGGTGGGCGCCGGGATCATCGGCCTGGAATATGCGTCGATGTTCGCCGCGTTAGGAGTGAAGGTCACGCTGCTCGATCAGCGTCCCACCTTGTTGGAGTTCGTGGACCATGAGCTCGTCGAGAGCCTGTGCTTTCAGCTGCGCCAGCTCGGCACGGTATTCCGCCTGGGCGAAAAGGTGGTGCAGGTTGGCCATGACGCTGAGCGCGATCGCGTCTTCGCGAAGCTGGAGAGCGGCAAGACGGTGCATGGCCAGGCGCTGCTGTACGCCGTCGGCCGCCAGGCAAACAGCGATCAGTTGAATCTGGAGGCCATCGGCCTGGCGCCTGATGGCCGCGGCAAGCTGATCGTCAACGAAAATTTTCAGACGACGATTCCGCACGTCTACGCCGCCGGCGATGTGATCGGATTTCCCGCGCTGGCCAGCACCTCCATGGAGCAGGGGCGCCTCGCCAGCTCACATATTTTCGGCAAGGCCTCCACCATCCCGCCGCACCTGATTCCCTATGGCGTCTACACCATCCCGGAGATTTCCATGGTGGGCGCCACCGAAGAGCAACTCACGCGTGACAAAGTTGCTTACGAGACGGGAATCTCGCGATACGCGGAGCTGGCCAAAGGCCAGATGCTGGGCGACGATCAGGGATTCCTGAAGCTTGTCTTCGATCCCGCAACGTTGAAGCTGCTGGGGGTACACATCATCGGCGAACGTGCAGCCGAGATCGTGCATATTGGACAGGCGGTGCTGGCGATGGGCGGCACCATCGAATATTTTCGCGACACGGTGTTCAACTACCCCACATTGGCGGAGGCCTACAAGGTGGCGGCTCTGGATGGCCTCAATAAACTCTAGGCGGCCTCGCGGAATCAGACTTCGAAGATCCTGTAGATCGCGCCGTTTTCCCGCGCTTGATTGATTGCCAAAGCGACGTTGTAAACCGGGGTCCCGGCGGTCGTTCGCCCTTCCGGACTGCCGGCATGAGCGTGGCCATGCAGGACCAGGTCGGCCCCGTGCCGGTCGACTACTTCCGCCAGGCGTGAGCTCCCCAGATAGGGAAAAATTTCCGCCGGTTCGCCCTTGACCGTGTCGCTGATCGGAGCGTAATGCAGCACCACCACGCGCTTCTGGGTGCGCAGTTGAGAAAGCGCGCGCTCCAGCTTCAAGGCTTCATCGATGGCCGCCTGCACAAACGCCTTGACCTCCGGCTCGCCGAAAGCGGTGAGGGCGCCACGTCCAAATCCGCCGGGAAAGCCCTTGGTACCCGCGAAGCCGATGCCATCGCGCTCGTAGGCCGTGCCGTCCAGCACCTTGATTCCCGCCTCGGTCATCATCTTCATCAGCTCGGAGGCGCGGCCGCTTTCATAATCGTGGTTGCCCAGCACGGCAATGGTCGGAATGCGCAAGCGCACTACCACATTCAGCAGCGATTCCATCTCTTCCGGGCGCCCGAAGTTGGTCAGATCGCCTCCGAGGACCAGCACATCAGCTTCTTCGCGCACCCGATTCATGTGTTCACGGACACGATCGTGCACCTGCGGGCTGAAGTGCAGATCGGCAACAGCAGCAATCTTCATGGTTCGTCTTCTTTGAGCGGCGGCACCTGCGCCACGGTGCCCGCCATGCCGGCCTCGCGCTGCTTGCGAGTGTCCTCCAGCACATTTTCCATCCCCCACTCTTTGACATCGATGGCAAACATTTTCTCGTCCACCAGGCTGCCGCGGAAGGCGATGGAAGACGGGGTGTCGAGTTCGTGCCGCAGGCGCGACAGCAGCGTGTCCCAGATTTCGCGCGGCACAAACTGCTGCTTTGCCGGATACACATAGCGGAACAGGACCAGCTCCCACAGCAACAGCTCCCAGTGCACGCCCACCAGCGAAAGCAGACGTGGCCAGTCCAGACGGCCGCGGGTGCCGTACAGGATGTGCGCGATGTCGGCGCCGTCGAACCGCTCGCGAAAATTGACGAACAGCTTGGAGGCGATCAACTCTTCGGGCGCAAGCACGCGCGTCGGCACGCCGAGCACCACCGTCGCCGAGCTGCGATCGATCCACGACTGGTCGACGGTGATGATGGCATTGCTCATCCCGGTGATGAGGTCCACGAAATATCCATCGCGATGCGCCTTGGCCAACCACACCGGATCGCGCACCTCGGTCTCAAAACCCTGCTCCTGCAGATGACGGAGCGCTTCCGGCACCGCGTGCTGAGGCAGGAACAGGTCGAGGTCTTTAGTGTTTCGCCAGATGCCGGTATGTTTCTGCAAGGCAAACGCGCCGGAGACGACATACGGCACGCCGGCCTGATTCAGGTGCGCCAGCACTTCGCAAAAAAGCGCACGCTGCTCCGGCGGGAATGACGGAGCTACGGAACTGCTAACCGGAAGTTCGACTTCGGTCGCCACGGCCTACCGTTGGATGGCGTGAGATGCCTGTGGCGTTGTTGCCGGCGATAAAAATCGGGGCGACTCGGTCGAAGCAATTTTGAGGCCCAGCGACGCTAGCTTTCTTGTCACCAATGTGGATTTGCAGCACCGCTGACCCCTTCTCTACGCTCTTCCGCTTGCATACCTTCCAATCGTGGCGGCATCATTCCTACGAGCGAGGTGCCGATGCCTAAGAGCGAGAACGTCATTGAGGTGGATGGCAGAAGCCTGACTGTCTCGAACCTCGACAAGGTCTTGTACCCCGACGTGGGATTCACCAAAGGCCAGGTCATCGACTACTACGTGCGCATCGCTCCCGCCTTGCTGCCGCATCTGGAAGGCCGCCCGCTCACCATGAAGCGTTATCCCAACGGTGTCGGCGGAATGTTTTTCTACGAAAAAAATTGCCCCAAACACCGCCCTGATTGGGTGAAGACGGTCAAAGTCTGGAGCGGCGGCAACAATCGCTGGATGGACTACTGCGTGGTAGAAGACCTGCCTACCCTCGTCTGGGCAGCGAACCTGGCCGACCTCGAGTTGCATACCAGCCTTTCATTAGGCAAAGAGATCCTGCGGCCCACATTCATCGTCTTCGATCTCGATCCTGGGCCGCCGGCAAATATCGTGCAGTGCTGCCAGGTTGGCCTCTGGGTGCGCGACATCTTTGCCGCGCACGGGCTACAAAGCTTTGCCAAGACCTCCGGCTCGAAGGGACTGCAAATCTACGTTCCGCTGAACACGCCTACCAGCTACGACGAAACCAAGCCCTTCGCCCACGAAGTGGCGCGAATGCTGGAGCGGCAACACCCGGATCTCGTCGTCTCCGAGATGAAGAAGGCCGTGCGTACCGGGAAGATCTTTGTCGACTGGAGCCAGAACGACGACCACAAAACCACGGTGTGCGTCTATTCGTTGCGGGCAAAGGAGCGGCCAACGGCCTCCACCCCGGTGGAGTGGAGCGAGGTGGAGAGCTGCCACAAGAAGGGCGACGCCAACCTGCTGGTGTTCGATTCGGACAAAGTTCTGGGGCGGGTGAAGCAGCGTGGGGACATCTTCGCGCCCGTGCTGCGCCTGGAGCAGAAGCTGCCGCCGCTGGCCGCATTGCAGGCCGCACCCGGCGCGGCCGCACCGGCTTCCTTACAACGTGGTGCCGCGGCCCGAACGAGGAAGGTGGCGGTCGCACAGTCGAGCCGCAGTCCATTAAAAAAAGTGGCCACCAAGAAGGCAGCCACCGCAAAGAAACGTGGCTAGCGAAACCTTAAAGCACTCCAGCCTATAATTCCCTTTTATGTCGCGTTGCTCGGTTGCCGCACTCGTCTTTTGCTGCATCGCAAGCGGTCTGGCGATGGGTCAGGGCTTGCGTATGCAAGAGTTTCCGACACCGGGCGCGGTTGTAGGAGAGCCCTATGTGCTCCCACTCCATGCGACTGGTGGAATGCAGCCGTACAACTGGCAAGTCACCAGCGGCGAGCTTCCGCCGGGATGCCGGCTGCACGCGCGCGCCAGCAACATCTCCGGCGTTCCGACCACCGCCGGCGAATATAACTTTACCCTCTCGCTGGCAGACTCCAGCATCCCGCGGCAGCAGATACAGCGCAACTTCACCGTCCACGTCATTGCCGGCCTGTCCATTGAGTGGAAGCAACCTCCTGGCGTGCAGGGAAACACGATCGCAGGTTCGGCGATTGTCTCCAACCAGACGCCTGAGGAGTTTACCTTGACCGTGGTGGTGGTGGCGGTCAACCAGATTGGGCGCGCTACGACCTTGGGGTATCAACACTTCAAGATCGCGGCTGGGGCGAGTACACAGATCATTCCCTTTAGCGCCGCTCCAGGTCCGGGCACTTATTACGTTCGGGCCGATGCCGCAGCGCACCACGCGGGGCGTCACCGGATTTATCGCGCCAGTAAACAGACCGGCGCCTCTCTTACAGTCTCGCAGTTCTGAAACTCTGGAGAACGATGGACCACCTGTCCCGGCAACAGCAGTTGCGGCAAGTATTGCAAGACGAACGCCTCGATGGCTTCGTGGTCACGCATCCGGCCAACCTGCGCTACCTGTGCGGCTACACGGGAAGCAATGGATTGCTGCTCTTTCTGGACGGCCGTTGCACCTTCTTCACCGACGGCCGGTATACGCAGCAGGCGCGCGAGGAGGTCCGGGGCGCGCGCATAACAATTGCTAAGGGCGCGCTGGCCCTGGCGGCTGGTGCGCGAATGCACGCGAGGAATGGGGTCCAAATCGGTTTTGAGGCGGACCTCACAACCGTCACCGCCGCGGCGGCAATGCGCAAAGCGATGCCTAAAAATGTAAGGCTGAAACCCGCCTCCGGACTGGTCATGCGCCAGCGCATTCTGAAGGACGCCGAGGAGTTGCAACTCATCCGGGACGCGGTTCAACTCGGTGCGCAGGTGTATCAGGCAGCGATGCAAGCCGTCCGGCCCGGACTTAGCGAGTCCGCGATCGCCGGGCGGCTGGAATTTGCCGCCCGTGAGGCGGGCGCCGATGGCATGTCCTTCGAGACCATCGTGGCCGGCGGCAAGCGGTCGGCGCTGCCGCACGGCCGGGCGACGGCTCAGCCCATCCCCCGGAGGGGATTCGTGGTGGTCGATTCGGGTGTTATACTGCGGGGCTATTGTTCCGACATGACTCGGACCGTGCATGTCGGGCGAGCCGGGCGCGAAGAGCGGAAGTGGTACGAAGCTGTCCTGGAAGCTCAGTTGGCGGGCGTTGCCGCTGTAAAACCGGGCCAACTGGCGGGCGAAGTGGACAAAGCTGCACGTCAGATGCTCCGCCGCGCCAGGCTTGACCGGTACTTCACTCATTCGACCGGGCATGGGGTCGGGCTCGAGATCCACGAACCGCCGCGGCTTGGCAAAGGTCAAACTGAGGAGCTGCGGCCAGGCATGGTCATCACCATTGAGCCGGGAATTTACATCCCGGGCAAGGGCGGCATTCGCATCGAGGATATGGTGGTCGTGACCGAGCGCGGCTGCGATGTTCTCACCCCGGTGGCGAAAGAGTTGGTCGAGATTTGAATCGGCTGTTGCCTGTTGGTTTTCGGAAGGCTTGGCCCGTAGCTAAAGGCCAGGAGCCAAAGGCCATGGATCTCGGTTAAGAATTCAACAAATGGCATGAACCAGAAAGAAATCAAAGAGCTGATCGAGCTTCTCGTCGAGCACGACATCACCGATTTCGAGCTCGAGCGGGGTGACGTGAAGGTGCACGTCCGCCGCGGAAATTCGACGCCCGCCGGCGTGCAGGTCACGCCTTCGCTACCGACCGTGCAGCCGATCTCCGTCGGTGTGCCGCCTGTTTCCCACGCCGCTCCGGGCGCCAGTCCACCGGCAGCTCCAACGGCGCCCCCTGAAAAGAAAACCGAAGAGGCGCCGCCGGAAGCCGACCTGTTCATCGTGAAGTCACCCATCGTGGGCACCTATTACGAAGCGCCGTCGCCGGGCACACCGCCCTTCGTGAAAGTGGGCGACACGGTGAAAGAGGGCCAGGTGCTGTGCATCATCGAAGCCATGAAGCTGATGAACGAGATTGAGGCCGAAGCCTCCGGCGTGCTCGCCAAGATGTTCGTGAGCAACGGGAGCCCGGTCGAGTACGGCATGCCGCTGTTTGGCATTCGGAAACAATGATGCTCTCGAAAAGGCATGTTCACCAGGGAGGCACGGAGAACAGGGAGCGCCCTGAAATGGAGAGTTAAAAAGATGACCGGCTATGTGCTCATGTTGTTGGGAAGCACCGCGGTACTCTCGGCATTCCTGTTCCGAACCCCGATTTACATTGGAATCAAACCCGCACTCCGTTGAGCTGTGGCTGCTTGTATTTGTGGCTGGCCTCTTATCTTTCTCGATCGGCGCTTTGACTGCGCTTCGTGCGGTTAATTGAAATTCTTACTCCGTGCTCTCCGTGGTGAAACCTAGCTCAGCATAAGACATCGAATCCCATGTTCAAGAAGATCCTGGTAGCGAATCGCGGTGAAATCGCCCTGCGCGTGATCTGCGCGTGCAAGGAGCTGAACATTAAGGCGGTCGCCGTGTACAGCGAAGCCGATCGCAACTCGCTGCACGTGCGCTTTGCCGACGAAGCCATCTGCATCGGCCCGCCGCGGTTGCACGAGAGCTATCTCAACATTCCGGCGGTCATCAGCGCCGCCGAAATCGCCAACGTCGATGCCATCCATCCCGGCTACGGGCTGCTCAGCGAAAACGCCAACTTCGCCGAAGTCTGCCAGGCTTGCCACATCAAGTTCATAGGACCGCCGCCCGAGGTCACTCGCCTGATGGGCGAAAAGGAAAAAGCGCGCGCCACCATGAAGAAGTATGGCGTGCCTATCCTGCCGGGCTCCGACGGCATCGTCGCTTCGGCAGACGAGGCCGTGGAGTGGGCGCGCAGCGTCGGCTTTCCGGTTATCGTGAAGGCCTCCGCGGGTGGCGGGGGGCGCGGTATGAGGGTGATCCGCAGCGAACAGGAGCTGCCCAACCTCTACCACGCCGCACAGTCGGAGGCTGCGGGCGCCTTCGGCAACGGCGACCTCTACATGGAAAAGTTCATCGAGCGGCCGCGCCACATCGAGTTTCAGGTGCTGGCCGACGAGCATGGCAACGTCATCAGCCTGGGCGAGCGCGAGTGCAGCATCCAGCGCCGCCACCAGAAGCTGGTGGAAGAGGCGCCATCGGTCAAAGTCAATCAGGAGCTGCGCGACCGGGTCGGCGGCATCCTGGTAAAAACGCTCAGCAGCGTCGGCTACATGAATGCCGGAACCATCGAGTTCCTTATGGATGAGGACGGCAGCCTGAACTTCATCGAGATGAACACCCGCATTCAGGTCGAGCATCCGGTGACCGAGATGACGACGGACGTGGACCTGGTGAAGGCGCAGATCATGATCGCGGCAGGGGAAAAGCTGGGCACCATCATCAAGGAGCGCGTGCAGTTCCGCGGGCATGCGATCGAATGCCGCATCAATGCCGAGCATCCCGAACGCTTCACCCCATCAGCGGGCAAGATCACGGCGTTCAATATGCCGGGTGGCACAGGCATACGCGTAGACACGGCGGCCTACGCCGAGGGCACGATTCCGCCCTACTACGATTCGCTGATTGCCAAGCTGGTCGCGCGAGGCCGCGATCGGGACGAGGCCCTCGCCCGTATGTCGCGCGCGCTCGAGATGTTTGTCATCGAGGGAATCTTCACGACCATTCCCCTGCACCAGCGCATCATGCGCGATCCCGATTTCCGCGCCGGGAACTTCGATACGAAATTCATGGAGCGCTTCCTGGCGCAACCTGTCGCCGCGGCCAAGTAAAGGCTACCCACCCGGACCCCATTTCCAAGCCGAGTGCCAGTCGACCGCAAGTGCGCCAGACAGCGCTGGCTTTGCCAGACGGGACACCTCAGGACCTCACGCCAGATCGAACAGCAGGAACTCTGCCGCGCCATTTCCGCTGCTGCTGGCAATGCGCAGCGCGCTCTCGCCACTGATGGCGGCGCCATCGCCGGCGTTCAGTTTGGTGCCGTTCACCTCGAGCTGGCCGGCGATCAACTGCACCCAGGCGTGCCGCCCCGGCTTCAGCGTCGCCTCGACTGACTTTCCGCTGTCGAGCAGCGAAGCGTAGACACTGGCGTCCTGATGGATGGTGGTGGAACCCTCGCGGCCATCATGCGAGGCGATCAGTCGTAGCCGGTTCTGCTTCTCCTCCGGTGCGAAGGTCTTGTCTTCATAGCTGGGCTTCATTCCCTCGACCTCCGGCAGCAGCCAAATCTGCAGCAGGTGGACCGGCTTCTGCGACTGGTTCACCTCGCTGTGCATGATGCCGGTGCCCGCCGACATGCGCTGCACGTCGTTGCGCTGGATGGTGGCGCCGCGGCCCATGCTGTCGCGATGGCTCAGCTCGCCGTCGATGATGTACGTCAGGATCTCCATGTCGCGATGGGGATGCATGCCGAAGCCGCGGCCGGCGCTTACCCGGTCTTCGTTGATGACCCGCAGATCGTGGAAGCCCATGTGCCGGGGATCGTAGTAGTCGGAAAACGAGAAGGTGTAATGCGTATCGAGCCAGCCGTGATTGGCGTGGCCTCGCTCTGCGGAAGGACGGATGGTGATCATGGTCGTGCTCCAGTGGATTGGATGCGGGAGCAGGGGAAAAGTAGCAAGCGTGTTATAACACGTAACTCGATTCGGGCTTGCTGGAGCAGCCGCCGAGAAGGATAACCACAGAGACACAGAGACATAGAGACATAAAGAAAAAATTAGCGAGCTTCGCTTCGCCGGTCGTGGCTTTGCGGTCAACACAACTTCAAGCGTAGCTGATTTTGCCAAGCATCGCTGGGCGCTTCGCGCCGGTTGCGCTGGGAACGTTCGACGGGCGCCGATTCCAGGTCTCATACGCGAGCAGGGCGAAGGCGGCGGCTTCCTTAGCTTCCGTCGCCAAACCAAATTCATCGGTCGTGCGCACCCGCAAGCCCAGCGGCGCAAACCCTTCGCCAAGCATTTTCATGAGCGTCACGTTCTTCGTCCCTCCGCCGGAGACCACGAACTCGCGAAACGGCGAACCAGGGCCCTGCAGCGGCAAGGCGAAGTCTTGTAATGCATCGACGATCGATCGTGCCGTCAAAGCGGTTGCCGTGGCGACGATGTCGTTGTCGTTCGCGCGCCCGCAGAGCCGCAGGAATTCGCGCACGAACTCGCGGCCGAACTGCTCGCGGCCGGCAGTCTTCGGCGGACGCCGGCGAAAGAACGGCTGCCGCAACACCCCGCGTAGCACGCGCTCGATGGGCTCGCCGCGGGCCGCGAGTCTCCCTCCCCCGTCGTAAGGTTTGCCGAAGCGCTGCTCCACGACCGCATCGATCACCATGTTGCCCGGGCCTGTGTCGAAGGCAATCACCTGTTCTGGGCCCGCACCCGCCGGGATTGCCGTGAGATTCGCTATTCCGCCGATGTTCTGCACGATGCGCCCGAGCCGAGCATGACGATAGAGAACGTAGTCGAGAAATGGCACCAGCGGCGCGCCCTTGCCTCCCGCTGCCATGTCCGCAGGGCGAAAATCAGAGACCACCGGAACGCCGAGCTTTGCCGCAATGATCGCCGCCTCACCGGTTTGCCAGGTGCACGCAATACGTCGGCCGAGAAAAGGCTCGGGATTGCCCTGGTGATACAGGGTCTGGCCGTGGCAGCCGACGAGCTCGCACTTCACGCCTGCGTCCCGCTGCGCCGTCGAGATCGCGTCTGCGTACAACTCGCCCAGCAGGAAGTTGAGGCACGAGAGATCGGCAACCGAGGCTGATGACGAATTCATCGCCGCGAGCACGGCTCGGCGTACTGGCTTCGGATAGGAAGTGTGGGTGTGTTGCAGCAGCTCCAGCCGCGACCGAAAGCCGCGGCCCCGAATGCGGACCAAGGCGACGTCAATCCCGTCCGCAGAGGTCCCGCTCATCACACCGGCAACGATCACGGGGTGACCAGTCTCAGATTCGCATCGGCATGACGACGTAGCGGTATTTAAACCCGTCGTCGCCGGCGTCGTCGGGGCGCAACTGCCCGGCGGACTGCCCGTCCTTGAACTCCAGGCGCACGTCGCCTCCATTGGAGGCCTTGAGGAAGTCGAGCAGATACTCGGAGTTGAAGCCGATGGTGAGAGGGTCGGCGGTGTAGGCGGTTTCTATGGAGTCCTCCGACTCACCGGCGTCAGTGGAGGACGAGGAAATCTTCAGCTCGTTTTTCTCGAGCTTCATGCGAATAGCGCGCGAGCGTTCGTCGGCGAATTGCGCCACCCGCTGAATCGCGGTGTTCAGGTCCCCGCCGTGCACTACCACCGCTTTGCCGGCATCACGCGGCAGCACCGCCTCGTAATTGGGGAACTGCCCGGTCAATTGGCGCGAGGTGAGCAACCGCTCGCCAATGCGGAAGAACAGCGTCGATTCGTCTTTGGCAAATTCAATGAAATCGATGTCGCTGTTCTGCAGCAGCGAGTGCAACTCGCTCATGGCTTTCTTGGGGACGAGGGTGCGGTTCTCGCCGGTCACCTCGAACTGCTCGCCCTGCTTCTCGATGTGCGCCAGCCGATGGCCGTCGGTGGCGACCATGGTGATCGACTCCGGCTTCAGCACCATCAGCCCGCCATTCAGGGTGTAGCGCGACTCCTCGCTGGAGATGGCAAAGATCGTCCGGCCAATCATGCTGCGCAGGGTTTGTGCCGGGATCTTCACCGCACCGGCGGAGGGAAAGACCGGCAGCCCGGGAAAATTCGCGCGCGCCATGCCAACCATCTTGGTATTGGAGCGCCCGGAGCGAATGTTGACCCAGTGGTTCTCCAGCAGTTTGATCGAGATATCGCCGTCGGGCAGCAGCCTGACGTAGTCGTACAGCTTGCGGGCGGGAATGGTGCAGGCGCCCTCGCGCTTCACCTTGGCGGCGCAGGAGGTGCGCAGGCTGAGATCCAGGTCGGTGGCGGTGATGGTGAGGCGATCGTTGGCCGCCTCAAACAAAAAGTTGGAGAGGATGGGAATGGTGGTTTTGCGCTCGACGACGCCCTGCGTCGCCGTCAGTTCCTTCAGCAGCTCGAACTTGCTGACGCTGATTTCCATCGCTGTACCCTGGATCACTCCCGTTGCTTCGGCTGCCATAAGTCCCACCTCGCGCGCCCCCATTTATACTGCTTCTCCTTATATCAAATCAAAAAGATATAAAACTAGTAGTAACAGCAGGGTCTGCGGAAAAGTGGAAACATCGGGCAAAACTGCGCTGAATGGGGAAGAAATAGCCGGAGCCCTGTCGAAGATCGAAATTTCCGAATGAGGTCTGGTGTGCCTTATCGAGACCTGTTCGGAGTACCGGCCGCGCCTTGCACGCCATCCACATGCGATCCACAGAGAGGCGCGGGGAAAACTCTTTCCTAACCTGAAAAAGCTCGCTCCGAGCGCGTCTCACACGCCCAGGCTCTCGGTAAGTTTGTTGAGCACCCTGTTCAAATCTTTGTCCGACTTGCGCTGCTGCTCGATCTTGTCGACCGAATGCAGTACGGTGGTGTGATGTTTGCCGCCGAACTGCCTGCCGATCTCCGGCAGCGACGAATCGGTCAGGTGCTTGGCCAGGTACATGGCGATCTGCCGCGGGAAGACGATGACGTGCGAGTTGTTCTTGGCTTTCAGCTCGATGATCTTCAGGCCAAACTGCTCGCAAACCGCCTTCTGAATGGAATCGATGGTGATCTTCCGTACCTGCGAATCGATCACGTTCTTCAGTACGTCCTGAGCCGTCTGCAGATTGACGTCGACGCCGGTGAGCGAAGAATAAGCGGTCAGCCGGATCAGCGCCCCTTCCAACTCGCGCACGTTGCTGCGGATATTGGAGGCGATAAACAGGGCGACATCGGTGGGCAGCATCACCTGCTCGGATTCGGCCTTCTTCTGCAGGATGGCGACCTTGGTCTCCAGGTCGGGGGGCTGGATGTCGGCGATCAGCCCCCATTCGAAGCGGCTGCGCAGCCGGTCTTCGATCTCAGCCAACTCCTTTGGCGGCCGGTCGCTGGCGATCACGATCTGGCGCATGCACTCGTGCAGCGCGTTGAAGGTGTGAAAGAACTCCTCCTGGGTGCGCTCTTTGTTGACCAGGAACTGGATGTCGTCGACCAGCAGCACGTCCATGGTGCGGTATTTATCGCGGAAGCCGGTCATCTTGCTGTAGCGGAGCGCGTTGATCATATCGTTGGTGAAGCGCTCGCTGGAGACATAGCAGATGGACGTATTCGGCTGGCGTTTCTTGATCTCGTGGCCGATGGCCTGCATCAGGTGGGTCTTACCCATGCCAACGCCGCCGTACAGGAACAGCGGGTTGTAAGCCTTGGAGGGCTTTTCGGCCACAGCGCGCGCGGCCGCCTGGGCGAATTGGTTGCCGGCGCCGGTGACAAAGTCGTCAAAGGTGTACTTGGGATTCAATTGCGCCGCTCCATCCCAATCAAAGCGCTGCTGGGTGATGGGACCGACCGAAGTCTTATCGGTTGCCGCTGATCCGTCGCCGGCATTTGCGGGACGATCGCCTTTCGCTGGCGTCTCGTCGGTAACGAACTCGACGTCGCGGAACTCCATCCCCAGGTTCTCGATGGCTTCACTGATCAGGTCGCCGTACTTGTCGGCGATGTGGCAGAACTCCGGATTGGGCACGCGCACGAAGAGTGTCGGCCCCTGCGAGTGGTCGAAGCGCGTTGGCTTCAACCAGGTCTCATAGGAGGTCCGGTTGATTTTCTTCTGCAGTGCGTCCAGCACCATGACCCACGGATTCGAAGTTGGAACACCGAAGGTAGACATAAAATAGCAGTCCCCGAGGCGAGCGGCCTCGCAAAGCAGGCTCTTATTCAGAGGGAAACGGAACGAACAAAGACGGAGCGCAAAACGAAAACAAAATCATTGCTACGCAAACCTGATAGCGGTGTCGAAGAGCTGTGCACCGCATTTGTTCAGCCTGTTGTTGATTTCGGCTCAACGGATACTAGCAGAAAAAATTTTGCGCGCCAGACAATTTCACGCCCCAGCGATTCCATTCTGTCGTGAGACATTGATTCCCGGAAAGTTAACCCGCAAAAAAAATATTTCGATGTGCTGCAGGATGGTGCAGCGCAGTGCGTGAGCTTCGCGTGCGCCTTTGCGAAAGCCAAATCGGCGCGCTTCCAGCTCGCGTTCCGCGGCTACGCCGCCACTTGTTCCGGCTCGCGAACAAAGCTGCGCCCGCGCTTTTCCATGCCGAAGACCAGCATCACGCCGAGCACGGCAATGACGCAGAGCTCGAACGCGGTCAGCGCCCATGCATAGCCCACGCGATCGCGCAGCGCGAACTCAAACGCGGGAGTCGAGGCGGCCAGTAGTATTCCGACCTGATAGGTGAATCCCGGAAGCAGCCCGCGCACGGCGTCGGGTGCGAGCTCGTTCAGGTGCACGGGGATGATGCCCCACGCTCCCTGTACGCCCATTTGCATCACGAACGCGCCAATCGCCAGCACCATCAGCGTGCTGCCGAAGGCCCACGCAGGCATTATGGCCAGCGCGACTGCCAGCGCGCAGAGCATGCTGTATCGCCGGCCGATGCGCTCGGAGAGCAAGCCGAAGATCACGGCGCCGACCACCGCCCCAACGTTGTAGAAGATCGTGACGTAAGCGACGGTATTGGGCGAGACTCCGTGGCCATGCTTCAGGAAGTCCGGGTAGAGGTCCTGGGTGCCGTGCGAGAGGCAGTTCATCAGGAACATCAGAGCGATGAGGTACAGCGAAAGCCATTTGTGTTGCCAGGCGATGCGCGGTCCATCGATGGTGCGCGTCAAACGGTGCTGCTGCCATGCCTCCGATTCGGGAACCTTGGTGCGGATATACAGGGCCAACAGTGCCGGGATGCCGCCCACCCAGAACATGGCGCGCCAGCCGAAGTTCGGCAGCACCACCCGGGCGGCAACCGCGGCGAGTAGATAT
>DASRGM010000044.1:0-35663 GCA_035651035.1 Terriglobales bacterium | reverse complement strand
GATGCCGAAACGCACCAGCTCCAGGAACCCGCCGTCCACAATCTGGTTGGCCGGAAATTGAGCCCGGTCCCCGGGCTTCTGATTTGCCAAAGTGATGTAGCCGCAATCGGGATCTTCGTCCTCGGGACCGCATTGCGCTGCGCTGGCGGGATTGATGCGGATGTAGTGCCGCCTCACGCCGGGCAGAAGGCTGCCCTCATTCGTGACCGTCCATTTCTCGACATGGGATTCGAGAAAATCGGCGTAGGTGCGCACAAATTCGGCCGTGTGCTTGTCGCCGTGCGCTTCCATCATCTCGGCGGCACAGATCAGCGCGGCGATGTTGCTGGCCAGCGTCGAGGGCGAATAGCCGCCGTTCTCCTCCCAGCGCTCCTCCGCGGTGGCTGGACCTTCGCGGATCAGATAAGCGCAGGCGCGAAATACTGTCGGGTATGGATCGAAGTTCCCCAGCGCTCCTGCCTTCCACAAGCGCCAGCAACCGATGATGGGAAATGAAACCTCGTCAAGTTGTATACCCGTCCAGTAGGGGCGGCCGTCGATCCAGAAGTTCTGGTAGAAGCCTCCGTCATCGCGCTGCGTGAGGGCCAGGTAGATCATGGCGCGCAGCGGAGTCGTGGTGTCGCCGGCAGCCATCAGGGCGCTGGCGCCCTGCACCATGTCCCGTGTCCAGACCAGGTGATATCCGCCGAGTTCGTCATCGCCCTTGTCTTCACCCCAGGGAATGCTCAAACTCGCGATCATGGCACCGGGGTAGAGCTTGTCCTCATGGGTCAGCAGCAAGTTGATGCTGCGGGCAAACAGAGCGGAGGCTTCGGCGTCGATTTTGTCATGCGCCATATCGATGACGGCGAGGCGCTTGCGGGTGCGGTGCCACTGCTCGAGGAAGCTCTTGAGATTGTTCTCGAAGGGAATGCAAAGCGACTGGGCCAGGATGGATGCGGCGCTATGCACGCTGCGGCCAAAGGCCAAGCCGAGCGTGAATTCGGTGCCGCGCGAGAGATCGATTTCGGCAGTCATGGCGACATTGCCATCGAGCGCGGAATCGTATTCCCAATCCATTTTCAGGTTGTGCGCCAGGTCCGTCCAGCCGTCATTAACTCCCACATATCCGCACGACCACTTCTTCGAGCCCGCCGTAGTGCCCAAGGCCATAAAGATATTGTCGCGATAGGCGAGCAGGAAGCGACGGCTCTTCTTCTGCACGACCACGGCGTTGTTGTGCCAGCCGCCAATGTTGAGGTGCGGGGCACAGATGACATAAAGGTGCAGGCGGCCCTGCCATTCCGGCGCCACAGTGAACTTGGTGTGAACCAGCAGACAATTGAGGTGTGGGTCTCCGATGATCTGCTTCTCGATGGTGTAGCGGCCCTCGGGATCGGAATTCGTGATGCGGAAGCCCAGGGCGGCAGGATCGATCAACTCAGTTTTGCTGACGGTGTTGCGGCGTTCGTCGTGGAAGAAAGTCTCGCCGTCGCTGACCAGGAATTGCAAGTCGCGGATCTGGGGCGAGTCGATCGTGGGATAGTAGACTTCAGTGTTGATGCCGTTGGCAAGCGTGTACCACAGCCGGTCGGAGACGGCGTAGGCAGTGCCGACGGCATCCTTAGCGCCCGCAGTCCAGCGCGGTTCAATCCCGGGGCCCCCCGGGGCGGGATTTTTTCCATTCAAGTGGCACCTCTCCTTCGCGGTTGCTGCGACCTAGAAGTCTACCGCGCCCGCTTTTGGCTGCTGCGCAGCAGCGCGCGCCGAAAGTCATGGTACAGCGTAAATTGGCAGATTTCGGACAAATCCTGGGAACTTCGTAGCCTGATATCATGAAAGCATAAACAGGATGTGGCAAGAGAGATGGCAGCCTCTAGCTGCGGGATCCTGCCGGGAACCTGCGGGGAAAATGACCGCTCCACGTCCATCTGGCCTCCAAACCGTAGTCCCTGGAGGTTCGATATGACAACCGAATCTGACACAACCGCCGCTAAGTACCTGGCGCTCATGGACCTTTGCAGCGTCATTGCCTCCCATCGGGACTCGGCAGAGCTCTTCGCAGAACTTGCGGAACGCCTTCATCAACTGCTCGGCTTTCATTTTCTGATGGTGGCTTTGCACGATAACAGCCGAGTGGTTATGCGGTTGCACGTCCTGCATTCCTGGCGCAAGCAGGTTGATACAAAAGGCAGAGAGTTTCCCGTCGATCAATCCCCCTCCGGGGAGGTGTGGTTAACGCAGGAGGTGCGGAACTTCAAGTCGATCGAGGAACTCCGGCCCTATCCCCTGGTGTTGGAATTGCTGAAGGAACATGGTGTGAAGTCATTCTGCAGCCTGCCGCTTACCACGGCGCAGCGCCGCATGGGAGCAATCGCGTTCGGCCGGGCCACGGAAGGGGGCTATAACGCAGAGGAGCTGGAATTCGGCAGATTGGTTGTGGCGCAGGTTGCTGTGGCGCTCGATAACGCGCTGCACTGCGAGGAAAGCCTCGCGTTGCAAGACGCGCTGGCCCACGAGCGCGACCGGTTACGCCTGGTGCTGGAAGTGAACAACAGCGTTGTTTCCAACCTGGAATTGGACGACCTGTTTCAGGCGATTTCGACCAGTTTACGCCGGGTGATTCAGCACGATTCCGCCAGCCTGATACTGCCGGATCCGCAGTCTCCCGACACGCTCCGAATTCATGCGCTCGATTTCCCCGAGGGCCGCGGTTTCCTGCAGCGGGGCAGGCTGCTCTCCATCAGCAGCTCCAACCCGGGCAGGGCTTTTCGTAACGGCGAGGCCCTTCTGGTGGGCAGCGGACCCGGATACCTTCCCTTCTCCAACGCAAATGGTTTGCGGCTGGCTGAGAGTGAAGGGCTGCGCTGCAGCATGATTCTGCCGCTGGCCGTGAACGGCGCAGAACACAGTTTGGGCGTGCTGGCGCTGGGAAGCCGGACGGAAGCCGCCTTCACGCAGGACGACCTGGGCTTTTTCCGCCAAGTCGCTCAGCAGATCGCGATTGGCGTTCGCAATGCGCTGGAACACCGCAAGCTTTCAGAAAGTGCCGAGCGGGTCAGCGAACAAAAATCCTATCTTGAAGAAGAGATCCGGGCTGAGCAGGATTTCGAGGACATCGTGGGCTACAGCCCCGCGCTTCGTGCGGTGTTGCAGCAGGTGGAGACCGTGGCACCTACCGATTCGACGGTCCTCATCCAGGGCGAGACCGGCACTGGCAAGGAGCTCATTGCACGCGCCATTCACGACCGCAGCTCCCGCCGCGGGCGCACTTTCATCAAGATCAACTGCGCCGCAATCCCTATGGGCCTGTTGGAAAGCGAGCTGTTCGGACACGAGAAGGGCGCCTTCACCGGCGCGATTGCACGCAAGATCGGACGCTTCGAGCTTGCCCATCAAGGCACGCTCTTCCTCGACGAAATCGGCGACGTGCCGCTGGAGCTGCAACCGAAGCTGCTGCGCGTGCTGCAGGAGCAGGAGTTCGAGCGGCTGGGCAGCAACTCTACCCGCAAGGTCGACGTACGCGTGATCGCGGCCACCAATCGTAATTTGAACGTGATGGTGGCGCAGGGGGCGTTTCGCTCCGACCTCTTCTATCGGCTAAACGTCTTTCCCATCACCCTGCCCGCGCTGCGGGAGCGCACCGAAGACATCTCTCTGCTTGCGCGCTACTTCACCAGTAAGTACGGCCGGCGTTTGAATCGCCTAGTGCAACGCATCCCACAGCAAACGCTGGAGGCGATGACGCGCTACTCGTGGCCGGGGAATGTGCGCGAGTTGCAGAACTTCATCGAACGTGCCGTCATTCTCAGCAAGGATGGTGAGCTCCGAGCGCCGCTTTCGGAGCTGAAGCCGCAGTCCGAATCGCCCGTTTCCATCATTGCTGATCGGTCGAAAACCCTTCGCGACCTGGAGCGCGAGCACATTCTCGAGGCGCTTGCGAAGTCCAATTGGGTGGTCGGCGGCCCGATGGGCGCCGCAGCCCGCTTGGGGATGAAGCGCACTTCCCTTCTCTATCGCATGGAGAAGCTGCACATATCCCGCTCGGGACAAGCCAGCGCCTGAGTGTCAGGTTTCCGACAACGTGTCGAATTATCGACACTGAAATCCGACACGCCTTCGTTAGCTTCTCAGTATCCCTGCTTCGGCGAACGCTAAACCTTTTCAGCTGAGACACTTTCATTCCACAGGACGATTGCGTGGACTGGCGATCAGCTTGCACTTAGTAGCGCCAGTTCCTGCGGCGAATGTGGGGCGGAAGACGATACGCCCAAAGGTCAATTCGCTCCAAGTCACGAGTGAAAAAGCGGAGGAGCCTTGCTACGAATCAGCGTTGAGCGATATCGAGATGCTCTTTCGTTTGTCTTGGAAGGCCGCTTGGTCGGGCCATGGGTAGACGAGCTGCGAATCGCATGGCAGGCAAGAACCGAGGCAGACAAGGCGCTGCGGTCTATTGTCGATCTTTGCGGCGTCACGGCAATGGATACGGAGGGGCAGCGTCTGCTGGACAAGTTATTGCAACAGGGTGCGACGCTGCGCTGCGGCGACGTGATGAACCAATACCTGGTGGAGCAAATGAGAGGCGCCACCGAACCTTTACAGGAAGCCTATCGCCCCTGTCGGCGCTTCCCGGCGGAATCCGACGAATCGGTGCGGATCCGCAAAACCGAGATCGCTTCTTGAGCACGACGGACGCCGCAGCAAACGGCGTCCTTAAACTATAACCGCATTACTGGAAAGAGAGGGACAGGCAAGTGCGTATCGCTATCGCTTCCGACGACGCAGGACATGACGCCAAAGAACGCCTGACAACAAAACTTAGTTCCGAAGGACACGAGGTCATCGACACTGCGCCGCAGGTGCAGGAACAGCTTCGCTCCGATTACGCCGAGCAGGTGGCGCTCTCGGTATTGCGGCACGACGCCGAGCGCGGGGTGATCGTCAGCAGCCGTGGCGTGGGCGCATCGGTTGCCGCCAATCGAGTACCCGGTGTGCGCGCTGCTCTGTGCGCGGATGCCTACTCTGCCCACGCCGGCGCCAAGAACGAGGGTATGAACGTCCTGGTTCTGGCGGTGCACAGCCTGGAGGGTGAACTCGCTGAGGAGATCGTGGAGGCGTATCTTAGCGCGACGCTCGCACCCATCGAGGTCGTCGGCGGCCTGCCGCCGCGGCGCTTACAGCGCGTCTTGTCCCACATCCGCGAGAACATCGGACGGGATCTTTCCGTGACCGAACTGGCGCAAGTGGTCGGTATGAGCCAATATTACTTTTCCAAGCTCTTTAAGATGAGCACGGGCACCACGCCGCACCAGTACGTGATGCGGCAGCGCGTGGAACGAGCGCAGGAACTGCTGCGCGAGACACCGACGCCGTTGGCGGAGGTCGCGACCCAGGTTGGCTTTGAAACCCAAAGCCACTTCACCAGCGTCTTCCGTAAGCTGGTGGGCGCTACTCCGAAGCACTATCGCGAGATGCACCAGGTGCCGGCGCAAAATGCCGAGAAAAACCAAGACGTGGAGCGCAGGACAGCGACCGCGGCGTAAGCAGTCACTCACTCTGGCGAGACCAAAAAAGGGCGCGATGCTGCTCGCGCCCAATGTTTGTTCGAACGACGATTGCCGCGGTTACTTGCCAGTCGGCCTGACCATGCGGTGCTGCGGATTCGGCTTCATGACGCCGTTGGGCATCAGCTCCTTCAGCAGCGAATCGGCGTGATAGACATTACGCAGCGCTTCGGTAATCGAGCGTGAATCGACTTCCACGGCGCGGGCCACCTTGTCGGTGTACTCGAAGTTCCACGCCAGCGACTCGATGTTGCCGTCGAAGATGATCCCGACGACCTCACCGGCCTTATTGATCACCGGACTACCCGAATTGCCGCCGATAATGTCCGCCGTAGAGACGGTATCGTACGGGGTATTCAGATCGATGGCCGACTTGTTCTTGACCCAGCTCTCCGGCAGCTCGTAAGGATACTTACTGTCGTGCTCGGCGGCATGCTGATAGGCTCCGCCCATGGTGGTGAACCAGGGCACGTGCTTGCCATTCAGCTCGTAGCCTTTGATAGTGCCGTAGCTCAGCCGGAGTGTGAAGGTCGCATCCGGCGGCACACTGAGCCCCTTATCGGCAAACAACGCCTTGCCGATGTTGCCACCCTGCTGGCGGAAGACCGATTGCACTTCGTCTTCATCGCGGCTGTGGACGGCCGCGGCATCCGGCTCGACCTCGCGCATCATCACGATCAGTGGATCGTTGCTGGCAGCGATCGCCTCGATGCCGCCGGCATACAGGTGTTTGCGGACTGAGACGTCATCCAGCTTCGTTGCCTCGATCACTTCCTTGGCGCGCTCCTCCGGAGTCTTTCCGGCCAGCGCCTTCTGCACCTCGGGATTGTTGGCGCCCAACTCGTCGCGCATTTCGGCCAGACTTTCCGCCAACTCCACTTGTTCCAGTCCCTTGTACACCGGTGCGGTGGAGAACAACCGCGTCTCGAGCGTGGGCAGCTGCGACTCCTGGAAGCCACGCATCCGCTGATTATTCGGCTTCTGCTTTTCATAGGCGGAGCGCACCAGGTCGCGCGCGTAGCGGGACAGGTCACCGCGGAATCCGCCTAAACCATCGAGATAGAACAGCGGCTTGAGGATCTGCTTCTGCACGTCGACGGCCTTCGCGATTGCGGCCCAGGGATCCCCGTACTGCTGCTTGCGCTCCGCGCTGGAGGTGACAAACTGCTGCAGCTCCTTTTCGTCGGCGGCCTTCGTGGCCATCACCTCGTTGTCCTTCAGCGCCGCCTCATACCCGGTAACGGCCTTGAAGGAATTCTGCAATCCGAAGATATCGCTCTGGGCCTCGCGCGCATTCTCTTCCGACTCCGAGCTGAACTTCTGAATGGCATCCAGCCGGCGCGTGTAGGAGCTGAGCCGCAACGGGAACTCATCGTCGCGCAAATATCCGAGCTGGTCCATGGTGAGCAGCCGCCCGGTGCGTCCCGGATGACCGGAGACGAAGATCAGGTCGTTGTCGCTGGCGCCGTTCGTCGACCACTTCAGGTAATTCGCCGTCTTGGCCGGCTGGCCGTTCTCGTAAGCGCGGAAGAAGGAGATGTCGAGATCGTAACGGGGATATTCAAAGTTGTCAGGGTCGCCGCCGAAGAAAGCGATTGCGAACTCAGGGGCAAACACCAGGCGGATATCGTCGTACTTCTTGTACTTGTACAAGTTGTACATCGCTCCCGAGTAGAGCGTAACCACGTCGCAGCGGATATCGCCGCCGGAACACTGTTTCTCCAGAGCAGCCATCTGCTCGCGCTGTGCGCGGCCGGCGTCGCTAGGCGACATTCCCGGCTTGGCAGCGCCACTCACTTTTGCAGTTACGTCTTCAATGCTCTGCAGGACCAGAAACTCCATGCCCGGACACTTAGCCTCGTCGGCGCGCGTTGGCGCGTAGAAGCCGGTCTTCATGTAATCTTTGCCGCTGGTAGAGAGATCGTGAATGCACTCCTGCGCGATGTGGTGATTGGTGAAGATGAGGCCATCGGCAGAGACGAAGGACGAAGAGCCGTTGGGGGCGCGCGCCGACGACAGGCGAACGTGGTCCAGCCATGCCTGGTCCGGTGCGAAACCATACTTCGCGTGTACTTTGTCTTTGGGGAAGGCATTGAACAACCACATGCCTTCGTCGGCAAACATATAGTTTCCAAAGCAAAAGGTGATGAGGCAAAACAGGGCAACTGCGCGTTTCATAAGGAATGACTCCGCAGGCGGAAATTCCGCAGGTGTTCGCGTACCCCTTTTTGTTACAGGCGGGACTTAGCGGGGGGGAGCAAACCTTTGACTATAAACCTGGAAATGCACAATGTCACGGAGGGGGCGGGAAGTCCCCATCGGAGGTGACTGCTCAATAGGACTGATATCCAGCGCTGTTGAGAGCTGCCGGTTACGTTTTGTAAAGTGCGTTGGGCTTGCGAGGGACATCACTTTTTGCCGGGTTTTTATCTATAACCAAAGCAACAACATTTTGGAGGGAAGATCATGCGTAAACCATTGCTACTCTCGTTGCTTCTGGCCTTAAGTGCAGCAGCAGTAGCGCAAACAGCTCCATTGCGCACGTTTTCAGCGCCGATGGCCCAGCAGGCCGTGGGTGGCTCGCAACAGCAAATGTGCAGCAACGGACCCGTAGTGGCCGACTACGGCAACAAAATGCAGGCTCTCGGCAATACCACCGAAGGAAAGATCGCGCGGGAAGTGCGGCATGAGTTGCTGATGCTGCCCTACTATTCGCTCTTCGATGATCTGCAGTACTGCGTGCAGGGTCGGACCGTGACGCTCAGTGGAAGTCTTACGTCCATGCACTCGCAAACCAGGCAGGACGCCGAGAAGGCGGTGAAGCGAATTGAAGGCGTCGAAGGCGTGGTGAACAACATTAAGGTGCTGCCGCCCAATCCCACGGACGAACGCGCGCGCGAGCAGGTCTACCGCAGGCTGGTGGCCGCCGGCGGCCTCTCCCAATACTTCTGGGAGGCGGCCCCGAGCATTCACATCATCGTCGACAACCTGCGCCTGACGCTGACGGGCTACGTCAACAGCGAGGGCGATAAGAGCCTTGCCGGCGTCACAGCCAAAGAGGTGCCCAGCCTTTTCTCGGTAACCAACAATCTGCAAGTGGTGAAGTAGGTCTCTGCAGTTTTTCTTTTCGCGAGCGGCGGGCCGGTCCCGCCGCATTGCATTCTGCGCGCCTGTTTGGCGGCTGCTCTACAATCCAGAATATGTCCATCGAAACCGCGCAAAACTCCTCTGCCTTTCCCTCCGTTTCGCAAGCTGCTCCGGTGCCAATGCTCGACCTGAAACGGCAGTACGCCGGCATCAAGGATGAGATCGAAGAGGCAGTCGCGCGTGTACTGGCGTCGCAGCACTTCATCGGTGGTCCCGAGGTCGCGGCTTTCGAGCGAGAGTCGGCCGCCTATGTCGGGGTGCGGGCCTGCGTTGGCTGCGCCTCCGGAACCGACGCGCTCTGGCTCGCCTTGCAAGCATGCGGTCTCGGGGCAGAAAGCGGCGTCCTCACCGCGCCTTTCAGCTTCTTCGCGAGCGTGAGTACGATTGTCCGCTGCGGCGCAGTACCAGTCCTGGCGGACATCGATCCCGCGACGTTAAATCTCGATCCCGAGAAAGTTGAAGCCGCCCTCAAGCGCCACCGCAAGATTGCCGCGATCGTGCCGGTGCACCTCTATGGACAATGCGCCGACATGGATCGGCTGAACGGCATTGCGCAGGAGCACGGTGTCGCTATCGTCGAAGACGCGGCGCAGACTTTCGGCGCGGCGTGGAACGGGAAGAAAGCCGGTGGGCTGGGAAGAGCAGGATGCTTCAGTTTTTATCCCACCAAGAACCTGAGCGCGGGAGGCGATGCGGGGTGCGTCACAACCGACGACGAAGCGCTTGCCAGCCAAGTCCGGCGGCTAGGAAACCATGGTAGCGATCGCCGTTACTACCATCGGGAGATCGGCTGGAACAGCCGCCTCGACGCAATGCAGGCGGCGATCCTGCGCGTCAAGCTCAAGCATCTTGACGACTGGAACCAACGGAGGCGTGTGCTTGCCTGCCGCTATCACGGTCTGCTGGGCGCAGCGGGCCTGGTGCAGCCGCAAGCGCAGAGCGTAACCCGACAGGCGCCCATCGCACTGCTCACGTCCTTGCCTGGCGCTCATCATATCTACCATCAATTTGTGGTGCGCGCCCTCAATCGCGATGCGCTGCGGACGTTCTTGAGCGAGCGCGGCATCGGCACCGAGGTCTACTATCCTTTGCCGCTGCACCTGCAGGAATGCTTCTTATATCTGGGATATCGGGCCGGCGACCTGCCGGAGTCCGAGCGTGCTGCCAGGGAGGTGCTGGCGCTGCCCATGTTCGCCGAGCTTCGCGAGGAGGAGCAGCAGCGCGTGGTCGCGGCGATCGCGGAGTTCTATAGCAGATGAAATCGCAGGCCTCAGCCGGCGGGGTGCAGTGTTCCTGAGTCGGTCGTCGCCGGAACGGGGAGACTCGCACTCGGATCATTATCCCAAAGTCTTCGAATGAAGCTCCGATACCTGCAGGCCTCCGCCAACAACCTGCGCTGCTCGTCCATGTCCGCGACGGACGCCGCTGCCATTCTCGACCACGCCAGACGAAACATCGCATACGCAAGCTCGTAATTCTCAACTCGGGCCGCAGCATTGTCCCCGGAAAAGTACCGGTACTTTTCCAGCAGGAACTCCCGCGCGGCGGACGCCAATTCCCATTCCACCATGATCCCGGCCAGGTCCCACGCAACGTCGCACGGGCCGGGGAAGAAGTGATCGTCGCCGTGCAGGGCGGCATCGAGCTTTAAAACGCGGCCGTCCTGCGCCAGCAACCAGTGATGTGGCGCCATGCGGTTATCGCAGATTGCAGCATGCTCGACCGGCAAATCAAAGCTTCCGATTTTCCTCCCAAACTCTCGGGCGAAATTGCTTTCGGTCATTCGGGCCAGTTCGGCGGAATCCCCATCGAGAGCGCGAAATTCACGCGCGCGCCACGCGCAATACTCAGCCATCCGCGCCAGCACCTCACAGCTCAGATCGCGCTTTCGCAATAGCCCGCCATCGCACAGCAGGTGCGTGCCGAAGCCGGCTTCTTTTCCCAAGTAAAGAGCTCCTAAACCAGCGTTCGACAAACACTGGTTTCTGGCTGACACGACCGCGCCGTAGGGGCCATAACCTTCAAACGTCAACAACTCGTGCCGATCTCGGGAGAGATATTTCAGCCGCTCCATCTGCGGCCACACGGCCGGGTGAGGCTCGTCCGGGCCGAGCAGCGCGTTCCGCCACTCGCCTCCGCCGATATACTCTTCCGCTTTGGCGGGCAGTCTTGCAGTCATTTGCGCCGCGGCAGCGCGGTAGCAGCCCCAACGCCGCTTGGCATCGCGGGCGCAGAGCGCGTTCAGGTCTGGCTGGTGCGAGCAAAGAATCAGAATCCGCTCAGCCGGCACGCCCTCCCGCTGCAGCGCTTCGGCAACCGACAGTAACGACGAGCCACTCCGCCCCGGGCCTTCGTCGCAAACGATGAATTCCGCGCCCGAAGCGCAGGCCCGGACAATCGCCTGCCGCTGCGATGTTTCCCATTGACATTCGCGATCATAGGGATGTCCGGTGGGGCGCACTGTTGTACGCTCCACCTCGCTGCACAGCGACTGGAGCTGTGCAGCTACCACCGCGCTCAACGTCGTGCCGATACTGCGAATGCCGACGACAAATGCGCGCGTCTTAGGCTTATGCCGGGCGATCAGGTCCGCATAGGCGAGCGGGTGAAGTGCATAGTAGGCGAAGCCTTCTGGGATCCTGATATCGACCGGGCCGGAATAGCTGATCCGCTGCAGGAGCCGCAACGCAGACTGCGCGAGCGGGCCGACCGCCTGCGGGCGGCCCTCGGCCTCACCATGGATCGCAGCCGCTCCCAGCAGGTCGGTCAAACCGCAGGCAGCCGCGTTCTGGGATTGCGGCGCGCCTGCATCGGCCAGAGAGCATTCCAGCTCACCTGCGAGCAACAACCCGTTGAGGAGTTGGTCCATCGGTGCACAGGATGGCAGCCGCTTCAGCTCATGCTCAAGTCGCGCAACTAGATCGGCGGCTCGCGCCTGGCGTCGCGCATCTCGAAAAATCTGAAACTCGGTATTGCAGTCCGTGACGTGGACAGTGCTCACATGGGCAGCGTCTTCTGCCCGATGCACCGCTCCGCAGGCACAAGCGCCAGGCAGTGGTGGTTCTTGCGATGTTGGGACGTGCTCCACGATCTCAACGGGAGGTACGAAACAGAGCCTGGTGATGTCGCTGAACTTGCCGCATCATGCCGCCTTCTTGGCTGGCCCGCGCGACCCACGCTGCGAACGCGAGACATCTCCTTCTTTATCGATAAAGTAGAGGTATTGATTGTCGCGCGTAACCGCATTCTCGACCAGAACTGTGGATTCGCCCTCGCCGGACTTCGGCTTGCGGCACACGTTTCCGGCGCCGTCGATGAAGTAAAGGTATTTCTTATAGTCGCGCTCCAGGTTCAGCTTCTTGACTTTTTCCGCCATGCCCACCTCCGGACAGTTGGATGGGCAGTACTGGAAAGCAGTTGTCAGTTGGCCGGTCGTCAGTTGCCGGTTTGCGCAAGGAGTGTCTTGTCGCAGGGATGAGGAACCGATTCGAGGTTACCTTCGAGGTTCCGGCGGAACTCCCCTCAGGGATGCTTGTGGTGCTTGTGTGAGGGCTGGCTGGGATGCTGCGCGCGGCGGGTGGCGATCTCCTTCATGCGCGCTTCCAGCGCCGCCTGATGCTTAGCCTTTTCTTGCGCTTCTTCTTCCGGCGTCTGCACCCGACGCACGATGGGGCCGTTCAGCTTGTAAGTAACCTCCACCATCTTGCCGTCATCGTCCATTTTGCGGATGGTGAATATCGGCAAATCGCCTTCTTTATCGAAGTCACGATGTCCCACCCGTACCGGCAAATATCCTTCGAGATTGCGTTCGCGGTAGGCTGTTTCATAGCGATGCCGTGCGCGGTTGCGGGTGAAGATGCGGATCTGGTTGTAGTCCCACGCCAGACCGTCCTTCGGCTCGTTCAGCAGCACCAGGTACTGCGGCTCCTGCTTGGCCTCTTCCTCAACGGTATTCAGCACGAAGTATCCGATGATGCGCTGCCCTTCGGCGTACTGGGCAATATCGAGTGGAATATCGAGATCGATCATACGCAGCAGCACCCAGCCCGTGTGGCCCGATGACATGCGCACAAGGTACCAATCTTCCATGACCGGCTTGGGCGCGGGCGGTTCCTCGGGCGCATGGGCGCCCGTAGCGACCCGCTTCACCGAAGCCGCATTTTTTGAGCTGGAAGGCGAGGTGCTTGAGGCCTTAGTACCACCCGCAGTGGCGCCGGACTTCTTTTGATCCGTGGCTGGCTTTGTTTGCGCAACCGCAGGCGGTTTCGGCGGCTTCGGAGCGTTCTTTTCGGCAGTGGCGCGGCGTAGGATGTCCACCTTCTCGCCGTCTTTGAGCTGATACAGGTGCTCGCCCTCGCGCGAGGGCGTCAGATGCATGTTGAGTTCGGCGCGAGTTGCCCCACGCGCCTGCACTGGCGTGGATGCATTATCGGAAGCCAGCTTTTGGAAGCCGTCATAAATATCCTGCGGCACCAGACTACGCTCCTCGACCCAGCCCTCCTGGCCGCTGTCGGTACGCACCCGAAGAAAACGGCGCTGCTTCTCCAGGACCTCGACACGCTCGCCGTTGTGTACCGTTCCGACTTTGTTGTAGAGCATGGCGACACGATCGCGCAGGCTGGTCTCAGCCGCTGAAACGTACATGTACTCGTGGTGCGCGAGGCTCTGCCGTTTGCAGCTCGCAGCGAAGGCAAGCGCAAGCAGCAAGCAGGCGGCTAGCAGTCGTTTGGAATAGAGGCGGAGGGAATTCACGAAAGCACGACACAACTATAAACCAGTGGTCAGCGGATCGTGGCTAGTAACTAGTGCCGAGGCTGGTGCGGGAAACACGGTAGGGACCAGGGGTTAGGGGTCACGGGTCAGGGCCGGCTCGGGGCAGGCGGCACCCCAAATCAACTTTCGGAACGAAATCGGACCTCGTGAAAACCTTGCAGACCCGGGCCTCAGGCCCGGGTCCTAATCCTTCTCTGCCTCTGACCACTGGCCATTGACCGCTGCTTTTTCCTCACCACGTTCTACATACGGGCTTGCGCACCATGGGTGCGTCGGCTTTGCAACTGAAGGCCTTCTGGAATTCCGGCATGTTGCTCACCACCCCATTCACGCGGAACCTGCCCAGCGCGTGTTCGTTGGTCTGCGCAATCAGCCGCGCGAATTCGGGACGCTCGCTCTCGCACCAAATCTGTCCCCAGCCGACGAAGAACTTCTGCTCCGGCGTGACACCCTCGGTCGGCTTCTCGGGGCTATTGGCGAGCACATCGAGCAGCGCCATATGCGCGATGCGCAGACCGCCGTTGTCGGCGGTGTTCTCGCCTAGCTCGAGTTTGCCGCGCTCGTGCACGTCGTCCACCGCGACGAACTGGTCGTACTCATTTACGAAGCATGACTCCAGGCTGTCGAACTGCTCGCGATCTTTCGCTGTCCACCAGTTATGCAAATTGCCATCAGCGTCGAACTGGCTGCCCGCATCGTCAAAGCCGTGCGTGAGTTCGTGGCCGATGACGGCGCCGATTGCACCCAAGTTCACGGACTCGTCAATTTTGGGATCGTAGAACGGCGGTTGCAGAATTCCCGCGGGGAAGTTGATGTTGTTCTCCAGATCGCTGTAGTACGCATTCACCGTCGGGGGTGTCATGATCCATTCCAAGCGGTCGACCGGCTTGCCGATCTTGTTGAGCTGGCGGTTGAATTCGAATGCATCGGCGCGCAGCGAATTGCCCAGCGCGTCGCCGCGCACGATGGTGAGTTTGCTGTAGTCCCGCCACTTGTCCGGATAACCGATCTTGTCCGCCACGTGTGCCAGCTTCTCCAAAGCTTGCTTCTTTGTCTCCGGCGTCATCCACGAGAGCTCGCTGATGTCACTCTTCAGCGCGGCTTCTATCTCGTGCACCATCTTCAAGGCCGCGGCCTTGCTCTCCGGTGGGAATTGCTCGGCGACGTAGGACTGGCCGAGAGCTTCGCCCAAGTCGGCGTTGGTGAAGCGCACGCACCGCTTCCAGCGCGCCTGCAACTCCTTCGCGCCGGTCAACTGCTTGCCATAGAAATTGAAGTTCTCATCGACGAACGCCGTCGGCAGCAGCTGCGCGGCGTTGTGTACGGCGTGCCAGCGCAGATACGTCTTAATATCGCCCAGGCTGGCCATCTGGAGCGTCTGGTTCATACCCTTCACAAAGTCGGGAACGGAAACGTCGAGGCTGCTGAAGCCGGGGGTATCGATATTGGCGAAATACTCTTTCCAGGTGAAGGCCGGACTCAGCTCCTGCAGTTCGGCGGTGGTCATCTTGTGATAGACCTTGTTGGGATCGCGGCGCTCCACGCGGTCCATCGACGCCTTGGCCAGCTCGGTTTCGAGATTCATCACCGTCTTGGCATCGGCTGCGGCTTTGGCCGGCGTCTCACCCATCAAGGTGAACATCTTTGTCATATGGTCGAGATAGGCAGTGCGGAGCTCGACTGACTTGGCATCGGTCTTCAGATAGTAGTCGCGATCCGGCAAGCCCAGTCCACCCTGATCGGTGCCGGCGATTTGCATGCGCGAGTCCTTAGCGTCAGGCTCGGAGCCGAAATCGAAAAACGCGTGAACACCATTGGTGTGCAGGTAGCCCATGAGGCCCGGGAGCTGCGACTTGTCCTTGAGATTGTCGATGCGGTCCAGCACCGGCTTCAGGGCCGCCAGGCCTTTGCCGTTAATGGCCGCCTCATCCATGCAAGAGGAGTAATAATCGCCGATCTTCTGCTCGTTGGCGTTGCGCTTGGGATCGTCGGCCGAGTACTTCTCCAGAATGCCGCGCAAGACCAGCTGATTGTGTTCGTGGAGCTCGTTGAATCGGCCCCAGGAAGCCTGGTCGGGGGGAATGGGATTATTCTTCAGCCAGTTGCCGCATGCATAGTGATAGAAGTCGTTGCAGGGATCGACCGAATTGTCCATCGCATTAACATCGAAGCTGACCATCGGCTTGGGCTGTTCGGCAGCGGATGAGCCGGCTTTGGTTTGCGCCATCGTGAGGATGGCCGTAACAGCCAGAAGAAGCGGCAGAGCAAAGAGACGTCGCATGTAGGACCTCGCAGAAAGTAACCAGCAATGCTAATGCAGAATCGAAATAGGCGCATCCAGTGAAGACACGTTTCGCTATTCGTGGTTCGCGGTTCGCCAGAAGCACATGCCCACGAGAGCTCAACGATAGATAATGCGCAGGCAATGCGGTGTGCTGATGCGGTGAGAGGCCTCTGGCGAAAAGCGATTCGCGAGAGGCGAAGGACGAACATCGACTCATGATCTCGGCCATCGGCCACAGCCTGCCACATTGGCAGATCATCGTTGCCTGGCTGGTCTTCCTCACCAGCTATTTGGTATTCGCCATTGGCAGGCTGCCGGGGACCAGGATCGACCGGCCGGCGATGGCGGTCATCGGCGCGGTGCTGATGTTCGCCTGCGGTGTGCTCGGACCGAAGCAGGCAATAGCCAGCATCGACTTCGCCACTCTGGTGCTGCTCTTTTCGATGATGCTGATCGTTGCCAGCCTGCATCTGTCGGGCTTCTTCGAGTGGATCACGCAGTTGGTGGTCGAGCACCTTGGCCCGGCGCGGCTGCTCCCCGGAGTCATTTTTGCCAGCGGCATCCTCTCAGCGTTTCTGGTGAATGATATCGTCTGCCTGGCAATGGCGCCGCTCGTCATAGGCCTGTCAAGGCGCATGCGGCGGCGTCCTCTACCGTATCTGCTGGCGCTGGCGACCGCCTCTAACATCGGCAGCACCGCCACTATCACCGGCAATCCGCAGAACATTCTGATCGGCTCGATCTCGGGAATCTCCTATCGCGATTTTCTGGCGCACCTGGGCCCGGTCGCGCTGATTGGACTGTTCCTCGATTGGGCGGTGCTGCACTGGATCCACTTGCGCAATGGGAGCGGCACGCTTGCGGAAGCAGCCGACGAGCCCAGCGTCGCCTCGCCCGCTCCGACGATGCATCCCGGATGGCCGGTCGCGGTCAGCGTGGGCGTACTGATCGGCTTCCTGGCGGGCTTTCCACCCGCGCTGGTGGCAGCCATAGGCGGCGCGCTGCTTCTGGTACAGCGCCGTCGCTCTCCCAAGGTCATCTACGGCGATGTGGACTGGTCGCTGCTCGTGCTGTTTCTCGGCCTGTTTCTGGTCATCGGCGGCGCCGAGCAGGCCGGCATCACGACTTATTTGCTTGCCGCGGCCGAGCGACTCAACCTGCACAACGGCGGTATTTTTGCCGTCGTGCTTACCGTGCTATCAAACCTCGTGAGCAACGTTCCGGCGGTGATGCTGCTGAAGGGGCTGGTGCCTCAGTTCCGCGATCCTCATCGGGCGTGGCTGATGATGGCCATGGTCAGCACGCTTGCTGGGAATCTCACCATCACCGGCTCCGTGGCCAACATGATCGTTGTGGAGAAGGCGCGCCGCGAGGCGCACATCGGCTTTCTGGAGTACATGAAGATCGGCGTTCCCGTCACCGTATTAACGCTGGGAGTAGGTCTGTTGTGGTTGCGAATGGTCTAGAAGTTGTGCGCCAGGTTGCTCCGCTACTGAGGATTTGCCCCCGCTAGCTGAACGGATCGGTCAACGTGGGCGCCCGTTTTTATCCCGGTGCATCGGGGCGGCTACTCGGTATATGGCTTCCATGAGCCATTGTCGGCTTCCTGTAGGACGATGCTGCTCTTCGTGGGTGCGGCGTTATAGAAGTCAACTCCATAGGACTTGATGAGCGTCGTGCGGTCCCACGTGCTGAAGCTCTTCACCAGCGGGCCGGCAGCGTCGAATTCCTGTCCCAGTCGGTTCGCCTTCCACTGCCAGCTGTACTCGACTTGCGCCAGGTGCGGCTTCAGCATCGTTACCTTGTCGACCGAGAGTAACTTGCGCTGGGCCAGCGGCACCTGGTACTTGGTCGCGCCGGTCACGGTCTTTTCCCTCTGAACGCCGTCGATATTGCCCAACAGCGTCTCGCCAGGGCCAGTCACCGTGACGGTGGCCGTCGCGCCAGTCTTAGGATTGTTGATCGCGACAACGCCGGCCTTGGCCAGCAGCTCATATTGTGGCGCCACGGGTTTGTCGATTTTGCCACTCTGGAAGCGGACCGTGGCCGGGCCTTGCGCTTGCAGAATCTGCGTGAGCGTCGTCGTGGCCGCCGGAGCCGTCAGCTTGTCCTGTGCACCCTTAACAAAGTAGTAGATGGTGCCGCCGACGACAACGATCAGGGCGACTATCAGGACAAGGGGAAAAAAGTTCGAGCTCTTCTTCTCCATCTCCATCTCCGCCGCAAACAATTCCGGCAGGGCTGGTAAGCTGCGTTCCGGTTGCCGCTGGGTTGCTGAATCGGTTGGTTCGGTTACGGTCGGCATAATGTCACACCTCGGCTGCGGCCGCTGCCTGAGGCGATTCGTGGCGCAATTTTTGTCGCCTGGCAGCCGCGCACATCTCCAGTATGGCCTTTGCGAACGAAGACGCAGTGAGCGGGGTCACGAAAGGATGTGATGAAGCAGCGGATAGCGGATAGTGATCTGTGGATGGTGGTGCATGCCTGCGAGACGGCAGCCGGTGATTGAGAGATAGGGTAGCTGAAATCATTGCCGTCCACTAACTACTATCTACTGTTTTGTCCGCTGCCTTGCCACACCTGGCACGAGTAGGTCTTTACCACCAGCCAGACCTGACTGCCTTCCTGCAGCTGGAGCGCGTCGCGCGCTGCCGGGGTGATGTGTACCTCGAGCTTGACACCGCAATTGACGATGGCTTGCAGCATAACGTCCTGTTGCCGCAAGTTCACGAGCGTTCCGGGAAGAATGTTGCGTGCGCTTAGACCCTGCGGCGCCGCCGACGCCAGCAGGATGTCTCCGGCACGAATGCCTACGCGCAGGGGCCGTGACTGGTCGATACGTGAAAGCGGGATCTCAAGCTCGACATGAGACTCGGCGGCACGGCAGGTCATCGTTCCCTGCTCGGGATGCGCAGCGACAAACGAGCACACGAGAACATTCTCGAAGCCGGTCAGCTGGGCTACCGTCTCTAAGGCAGGACGTTGGAGCACGTCGTGGGCGGATCCCTGGGCGACGATCTTGCCCGAATTCATTGCCAGCACCCGTTCTCCCAGCGCGAAGCCCTCTTCACGCTGGTGCGTGACGTACAGGATCGGGATCCGCTGGTTTTCGTTCCACGCCCGCAGATCGTCGACGATTTGCGACTTCACTTTCGAGTCCAGCGCGGTGAGCGGTTCGTCCAGCAGAAGCGCGCGCGGCCGCAGCACCAGCGTGCGCGCCAGCGCGACCCGCTGACGCTCGCCCCCGGAGAGTTCGGCGGGACGGCGCCGGCTGAGCGCGGCAATCCGGAACGACTCCAGGATCTCCTGGCTGCGCCGCTCGCGCTCCTGCTTCGCCAATCCATGCAGGCCGTATTGCACGTTCTGCTCGACCGTCATGTGCGGAAACAGCGCCAGAAATTGCAGCAGGTATCCCACACGTCGACGATGCGCCGGCAGGTTCGCAGCAGCATTGGCATCGAACAGCAGGTCCCCGGCGATCGCGATGCGACCGCTGTCGGCACGCCGCAACCCCGCTATGCAATCAAGCAGCGTGGTCTTGCCTGAGCCGGACGGCCCAAAGAGAATCGTGAACCCGGGAGCGACGCTGAATTCGACATCCAAGAGAAAGCTCTGATTTGCCGCGCGGTTGGCAGAGAAGCTCTTGCGAATTGCAACCAGGAGTTCCGGGCCGGGCCCACGCATCTCGGCCGCGCTCATTTCCAGCTCCACAAGCCCCAGACTGCGCGTCGCCGCAACGCGTACAGTACGGTCAGCAGCGCAAAGCAGAGCACGAGCAGGAGCAGCGCGGTGCGATTGGCCGCGGCGTAGTCCAGCGTCTCGACTTGATCGAAGATCAGGATTGAAATGGTCCGCGTTGCCCCAGGAATGTTTCCGCCGATCATCAGCACCACACCAAATTCGCCCAACGTGTGCGCAAAGCTGAGGACGAAGCCGGTGAGCACGCCGGGCAAGCCCAGCGGCAGCAGAATGCGCCAGAAGGTACGCCAGCGCGACGCGCCCAGCAGCGCCGAGGCTTGCAGCAATCTCCCGTCGACCGCTGCAAACGACGTTGCCATGGGTTGAACGGCAAATGGAAGGCTGTAGAGCACCGACCCGATCACCAGGCCGCCGAAGGTGAAGGCCAGAGCGTGGCCACTTAGCGTCTGATACCAGCGGCCAATCGGGCTGAGCGGACCGAGGGCGACGAGAAGGTAGAAGCCGAGTACGGTAGGCGGCAGCACGATCGGCAGCGAGACCAGCGCTTCCACGAAGAATTTCCACCGCCGGGGCGAGAATGCCAGCCAGCACGCCAGAGGCACTCCGGCGACCAGCAGAATGACGGAGACCGTCACCGCTAACTTCAGCGTGAGTGTGAGCGCCTGAAGAATCATTTCTGCGAGGGCGCTCCGAAGCCGTACTGCCGCAGCACGGCTGCTCCCTGCGGGGAGTTAATAAAGTCGAGGAAGGCCTGCGCCGTCTGTTTATGCTTCGACGAAGACAGGATGCCGGCTGCCTGCCCGATCTCAGGGTAGCTCTCGGTAGGCAGCTCCCAATAAGTTCCGGCGTTCTTCAGGGCCGGAGAGGCAGCGAGCGAAAGAGCGATAAGCCCGGCCTGCGCGTTTCCGGATTGCACGAACTGCGCCGTCTGGCTGATGTTCTCGCCCATCACCAGCTTGTTGGCCAGGCGTTCCTTCAGGCCATAGTGCTGCAGCGCAGCTATGGCCGCCCGTCCATACGGGGCATGCTCGGGGTTGGCGATGGCGATCTTTGTCACCTTTGGTTCCAGAAGAAGGTCCATCTTAAGTCGCTTCGGATCCAGCCCGGAACCATTCGGCGCCCAAAGTATCAGATGTCCCACAGCGTAGGTGCGCAGCGATGTGCTGTCGAGCAGACCGGCCACGGCGAGTTTCTTCGGATAGTCAGAATCGGCAGAGAAAAACAAGTCGTAGGGCGCGCCGTTCTGAATCTGGGAATACAAATTACCCGATGCCCCAAACGAAAGTGCCACTTTGTTGCCCGTCTTCTGCTGGAAACGTCCCGCCAGGTCCTGCAGGGCATAGCTAAGATCGGCGGCTGCGGCAACCGCGATCTCGTCCGCGTGCGCCGCAGACGCCAGCCAGGAAAGCATCAATAGCCATAGAAGAGTTTTCCGCATAACGTCCCACGGCGAGAGCAGCGCAAGCAGCAACCGGAACCAGTTTAACTAAATCGCTAGCAATCCGCGATTCTGGGCGGATTACCAGTCACCGCCAAGTATCCTTCACAGCTTTTCCCGGCGAGCGAGCGCAGCCAGTGCAAAGAGGCGGGTAGTCTAACTCCCTCGTGGGAGCGAGCAGTTCTTCCCTTCTATCCGATCATTTGTCACGAAAGAGCTAATTTTGGTTGCTCGGTTTGTGCTTTCCTGCTTGACCCCCGGGGTGTTTTCTGCCAGAGTAGCCGCACGCGATCTTAGTGGAGAGCTTTGCCAAGCTTAGCGCTCGCCGTAACCGGGAATTCGCTCGCGTCACGCTGATGATACGCATTGAGGTAACGCTCAACGCCGATCCTACCGCCATCAGTCCGGTCGTGGAAGGGATCATGGAGATGTCGCGCGGTTTGGAGTGCGCCGCCGGCAAAGAATTCGAGATCGAGACAGCGTTGCGCGAGGCTCTGGCCAACGCCATCGTGCACGGATGCAAGAGCGATCCCAACAAGAAAGTCCAATGCTGCGTGGGGTGCGACGAAGAGCGCGGCATGCTGATCATCGTTCGCGATCCCGGCTCCGGCTTTGATCCCTTTGAGGTGCCCGACCCCTGCAACGGCCAGAATGTTTATTCCAACCACGGCCGCGGGATCTATTTGATCAATCAATTGATGGATGAGGTGAAGTTCGAAAAGAACGGCGCCGAAATCCACATGCGGAAGTATTAGCCCTGCTTATCCCCCGCTGACGGCCGGAACAATCGAGATCTCACAGCCATCGGAAACTGCCGTCGAGAGCCCGCCGGTGTAGCGGATGTCCTCATTGCCGATGAAGAGGTTGACGTGCTGGCGAACCTGTCCTTGCTCGGTGGCGATGCGGTCGCGCAAGCCCGGATACAGCGTCCACAGGGCGGCCAAAGCGTCGGCGATGGTGGAAGGCGAAGCATCCAGCCGGACGCTCGCCTGTCCCGCCGTGAACTCCCGCAACGCGCGTGGAATGTGAAAGGTTACCGGCATCCGTCACCTCTTGCTGCGTCGCGACTTGGTTGTGCTTTTGGATGGCTGCGATGAGGCGGGGGCATGGGCGGTGTGCGATGACTTTACCTTTGCTGCTCCGAAGCCTTCTCCTACGATTGCACTGCGCACACATACGATTGCCGGCAAGCCTTCCAGGATTCGTTGCCAGGTCTTACCGTCGTCACGTGAGGCGAACAGCTGTCCGCTGCGAGTGCCGAAATATATGCCAGCAGGCTCCAGGCAATCTGCTGTGATCGCGTCACGTAAAACGGTTTCGTAGGCGCGCCTCTGCGGAAGCCCGCGCATGAGCGCCTCCCAGGAACCACCGGCGTTGCGGGTCCGATAGACTCGCAGGCGTCCGTCGCAAGAGCAGCGAAATTCATCCGATTCGACTGGAACGATATACACGCAGTCCGGGTTCTTGGGATGCACGATGAGGCCAAAACCAAAGTCCGACGGCAACCCGTTACCGATGTCCGACCAGTTTTCGCCGCAATCGTCCGAGCGATACACTCCCCAGTGATTCTGCAGGAACAAGCGTTCCGGGTGCGCAGGATGCATTGCGATTTTGTGAACACATTGTCCAAACTCAGGATATTTTTCCGGCAGAAAGAGGGCCTTCACGCCTCGATTCTGCGCCGTCCAGGTCGTTCCTCCGTCGTCCGTGCGGTAGACGCCACCGGCAGAGATCGCGACATAAATCCGCCGGCCCTCTGCAGGGTCAAGGACTATGGTGTGCAGCGCCAGCCCTCCGTTAGCCTGCATCCAGCGCGGACGGTGAGGGTGGTCGAACAGACCTCGCACCAGCGACCACGTGCTGCCTCCGTCACGGCTTTCGAAGAGCGCCGCAGGTTCAACGCCGCAATAGAGCACATCCGGCTCGTCGGGCCGACCCAACGTAATCTGCCAGATGTTCTTCAGCGACACGCCGGTGTCTGGCGGAAAACGGATCGGGGCGTGCTCGGGATTTGTCCAGCTTTTGCCGAAGTCGTCGCTGGAGCGCAGGTACGTACCCCAATAACTCTGGGTCGATGCCCAGATGCGGCGCTGCCCGGCCCGGCCGTCGTAGGCCATCGCGTAAACATTGTGGCCGTGAAAGTACGGGCCGCCAACGTCCCACCGCCGGCGCTGCGTATTGGAGCGAACCACGAATGCTCCCTTGGTCGTGCCCACCAGCAGGACAAAGTCGCCGTTCTTCACCTGCGCGTGCTGCACACTGTGAAGCACGGTGACCCGCGGCGGGCCGGGATCGGGGGCCGGCTCGGGAGCAGCGATTGCGCCCGACTGTACCGCTTCCAGCGCGGCCTGCACTTCGCTCGCCCGCTGGTAGCGCTGCGCGGGCTCCTTCGCGAGGCAGCGCTGGATAACGGCCCACAGCCCCGGAGGTACGGGCGGCCCTAGTACGGTGGGAATTTCGCGCAATATCGCCGAACTGATCTCGAAGGCGGTGCCACCCGTGAACGGCACCCGCCCGGACGCCGCTTCGTACAAGACAACACCCAGCGACCAAAGATCACTCCGATAATCGGCGGCGCTTCCGCGCAACAACTCGGGTGCCATGTAGGACAGCGTGCCGCTTACGCTAGAAGCGTCCTGGACGGTTGCGAACGAACGCGTTGCTGCGTCCGACGTCGGGGCTCCAATCTGCCGGGCCAAGCCAAAGTCGAGGACCTTGACCATGCCCTCGGCAGTGACGACGATGTTCGCCGCCTTCAGGTCGCGGTGAATGATTCCCCGATCGTGAGCGCGGGCCAGAGCGCCCGCTATCTGCACTCCATAGCGAAGCACCGAGGACGGCGGCAGCCCCGCGCCGGCGGAGATATCGCGCAAACTCCGGCCCTCGACCAGCTCCATAACGATGTAGAGCTCACCCTCGGTCTCGCCAACTTCGTAGATGGTGCAGATATTAGGGTGGGACAGCGCGGAAGAGGCACGCGCTTCGTGAAGCAGGCTTTGGCTCGATACCGCATCCAGAGCGGGGTCTTTTTTCACGACCTTCAAGGCGACATCGCGGTGCAAGAGCTCATCGTAGGCCCGATAAACGACTCCCATGCCTCCTTCGCCGATCTTTTCGGTGACACGACAATGCCCCAGCACTCGACTGATCACGATCCGTCCTCTCTGCCCATGCTAGGGGGCAATTCGGAGACACGTCAATGAAGGCTCGGCGCGGCTTGGACTCGGTCCGCGCTTCAGGTACCCCCAAATCCGGTTCCAGGACAGTGCGCGTACAGTCACTGAGCCGATTTCTGCCAAGCTCCCGAAGCAAGCATTGCAACCGGCATCAATCGAGCTTGCAGCAAATTAATTGCGATGGTTCTTGATTGGCGATCGAGCATGGGAATGCCATAATTTAATGCCACGCTTGGCTGCTGAGGCGCTTCGTCTCGGAGGGACGAGAATGATCTGCCCTGTTCCTGCGGGTGAACCCCTTCCGACGTCCGATGAAGACGTTCTCTGGGATCAGTTGACCGAGGCCATCAACCCCAAATCAATCCAGCACCTGACTGGCTCGCCTCTGCTCTTGATAAACCAGAGCCTTAATCGCGTACTAAGGTGCGGAGCATCTGGCTTCTGTTCTCGCATTCGCTATGATTATGGTCTTGGAGTTTGCGCGTTCCGCATGAATCTGCGGTCTTAGGCAACTGCGTACCGAGAAGTCACGTGGAAGAAAATTCGCTGGAGGTCAGGTTTCTTGGGCCCGTTGTTGAATCTGCTATTCTCCCTGGTCGAACACCAACCCGGTTCTCTTAAAACACTCCGAAGGGCTTCCAATAATTCTGCTCCATGCCTGAGATTGCTGGGCCGGGCGCGGATTCTGCCGAATCTCGCAGCCCTCTCCGCCGCAGCTCTTTTTGCCTCTGCTGCATTCGCCCAAGTCCCCGGTACAGCGGCGCCCGAAATCGTTGTCCAACAGGGGAACACCTATGCGTTGGCGCAACTTGCTTTCGGTCACGATGGACGACTGTTGGCGTCGAACGGGTTCATGGAAAACTCGATCCAGCTTTGGGATTTGAGTTCAGGGCGGCAGTTGCGAACCTTTAGCGTCGAAGCTGGCGCTGGTCAGTTCGGCCTTGGAGGCGTGAATGCCCTCGCGTTAAGTGGCAACGGACAACTGATCGCTGCATCGAGCGGTAGCGAGATCGACGTTTGGAATGTGCGAGACGGCGAGCGCCTTTACCGTTTCCCGCTGCAATCGTCGCAACTTGTCTTGCCGTCGATCAGTTTTCCGTTTGCGATAAGCGAAAGCGGACGCTATCTCGCGTGGGTAGCGAATGGCGATCTGGAGATTCGCGAACTCAGCAATCGTGGGCAGCCAGTATCGTCGGGCGCGTCGTCAGGTCCTGAGTCCACGCCACGCTCCATCGCGTTTACGCCCGACGAGCGTGGACTTGCGATGGTCCGTCATACCGGTACTGGAACGACGGTCGATACACTCGATCTGGTAAGCGGCACGATGAAGTCACAGGAGATTGTGGCGTCTGTGTATGACACCGTGCCTGACCATGCGATTGGTTTTGCTGCCGATGGACATCTCTTAGTCCTGACGCGCGTAAATGAAACAGGCGCGGCACGCAAGGCTGGGATCGCCGGCAAAATACAGGTCCATGATCTGTCCACCGGCGTAGTAATCAGCATAGATGGTCCATCGGAGCAAATGTCACTCAGCCCCGATGGACGTTTTCTGGTTCTGCAGGACAGGAAAGAACTTCAAGTTTGGGATGTAGCCAATCAGAGACAAATCATCACTTCGTCCAACAACTCGCCAGGCGTAGTCAGCTTTGGTACCTCAGCCGTCGGTTTCAGCGAGGATGGGAAAGAACTTGCCATTGGGGACAACAGCGGCAACATCCATGTCTTCGATCCCTCCACCGGAAGGGCGCGCGGCACCCTCGCCGGACACGCGAATCCTTCCGGCGTTCTCAGCTTCGGTCCACGCGGGCAGACGCTCTACGCCGGAAGCAAAACGCAATGGGACCTGAAATCGGGAATCGGTTTGCGCACCATTCCCGGAGCGATTAGTCCGCACTCGGTCTCTTCCGACAGCGGCCGCTTGTTTGCCGAAGACACTGGCCATGGTGTGGTTCGCATCTGGGACCTGCAGCGACAAACCACGATTGCGACCATCAAAGCTCCGCCCGGCCAGGCCACAGCATCGATGACCTTCAGTCCCGATGGGTCCTCAATCGCGATTCTGCGCGATTACGACTACGCCGATCCTGCGGTGCAGCAGCGCCTGCAAGAAAAGAACGAGGAGCGTGCGAAAGAAATTCAGAAAGAATTGCGCAAGGATCCATCGCAATTTATGAAGCTGAATGCCCAGGCTGCCAACGACCCAGACAATCCGGCGCTGCAGATCCACGTATTCGATACACATACAGGCGCAGAAAAGTTCATGCTCTCCGTGCCGTTCAGCTACAACAACCGGTCGCTAGCGTTCAGTCCGGATGGCGCCAGCATTGCGACCGCTGGCGCCTATGGCGTGAAGTTTTGGAACGCTGCGAATGGACAACTGATCTCCACCATTGCCTTATCGCAAGGTCCGTCGCCATATCCATACGGCGTCGTGCCCACTACGGTCACGGGACTTGCATTCAGCCCTGACAGCAAGAGCCTGGCGGCCGCCACTGTCACCCTCAAATTCAGCGTGGACTTAGCAGCGCAGCAACAACAGGCCGTGGCGGCATTGAAGAGTGCAGCGCATCATCATCGGCTTGCCGACTTTGGAATTGCGGTGCCGAACGTTGGCTTGCCCCGGCACAAGAGCTCAATTCCTTCTCCGCCTGCAGCGCCTGCAAGGACTACAGGCGGCACGGAAGTAGAGAGCGACGGCCCGGTGCTCGTGCTCGATCCGGCCGCGCAGCGCGTCGTCGCGACCTTGGCCGGGCATAAAAACGGCGCCGTGGCCGTCGCGTTCAGCCACGATGGAAAACTATTGGCCACGAGCGGACGCGATTGCTTCATTCGCGTCTGGGACCGCGCTTCTGGAAGTGTCAATGCGGAAATCCCGACGAAAGACACGGCTTTCAGCCTGGCGTTCAGCGCAGACGATCGACTCCTGGCGTCCACGCAAGGTGATGGGTCGATTTCGTTATGGGATCCGAAAGGTGGCAGTCGTCTCGCCACTCTGGTTTCCCTGTATGACGGCGCAGACTGGCTTGTTGCTACCCCAGACGGCTTGTTCGATGGCTCGCCTGGAGCGTGGAACCAGATTCTGTGGCGATACTCGCGCAACACATTCGATGTAGCTCCCGTGGAATCGTATTTCAACGAGTACTTTTATCCGGGACTTCTGGCTGACATTGTTGCCGGAAAAAGGCCGAAACCACCGCAAAATATCGAGCAGAAGGATCGCCGTCAGCCGGTGGTACGAATCGAGTTCCCTAACTCGGGCACTGCTCTGGACCAGCGAGAGATAATTCTAAAACTCGATGTTGCCGAAGCCGAAACCGGCAGCGGCGCGAAGGACGTACGCCTCTTCCGCAACGGCTCTCTAGTTAAGGTTTGGCACGGCGACGTGTTGAATGGAGGATCGAGCACCGCGCTTGACGCGAAGGTCCGGGTGGTTGCAGGAGAAAACCGGTTTACGGCGTATGCGTTCAATCGCGATAACGTGAAGAGCCTGGATGCGCACCTCTCACTGCAAGGCGCGGAGGCTTTGCGCCGCCAGCCGGTCACGTATGTTCTCGCCGTGGGCATCAACAAATACGCCAACCCCGAGTACTACTTGAAGCTCGCCATAGCCGACGCGCAATCGCTCTCGGACGCAATTCGGCACGATCAGGAGCTCATCTCCGGCAGCGTGCAGGTGATCCCGCTCTATGACGATGCGGCTACACGATCGGGAATTCTCGATTCCATTCGCAAAATCGCGGCTGAAGTTCAACCTGAGGACCACGTAATCCTCTTCTTCGCTTCGCACGGAGTAGCTGTCGACGATCGCTTTTATCTCATTCCGTACGATTTGGGATACATGGGCAAAGTCGACCAATTGGACGAAGCCGGCGTGCAAGAGATATTGCACCACAGCATCTCCGATTTGGATCTGGAACAGGCGCTCGAAGGCATGGACGCCGGAAAAATCATCGTCATTATCGATGCGTGCAACTCCGGACAAGCGCTGGAATCTGCGGAGAAGCGACGCGGCCCGATGAATTCCCGCGGACTTGCCCAACTGGCATACGAGAAAGGGATGTACATATTGACGGCGGCGCAAAGCTATCAGGCGGCACTCGAGGTTTCGCAGCTGGGCCATGGCCTGCTGACGTACACGCTGGTTTCGGAGGGTCTGGACAAAGGAATGTCCGACGACGATCCCCGCGACGGAAAGATTCTCGATCGCGAATGGCTTTCCTACGCCACCCACCGCGTCCCCGAGATGCAACTCGAAACATTGCAGCAATTCAAGGCTCAGGGCCGATCGCTCTCGTTTGCACAGCGCGGGCTCAATGGCGGTGAAGATGCAACGAGCCAACGACCAAAGGTCTTTTATCGTCGGGAAGTTGGCGTTTCAAATTGGATAATTGCCGAGCCAGCCGAACCGGCCGCCGCCAACAGCGCTTTGCGTTAGACGCTAGTACAGTCAACCGCAGTCCATGCACCGAACCGGAATCATCGGCCTGTAAATCGCAATCGTGGTAGTTGGCCTGGGCTTGCCCACAACGTCGGGGATTCGAGCAGTAGATTCATCTCTTATCTTGCAGTTGAAAGCACAAACCAGAGTGCCCGAACGTATTGAAGGAGGAAGCGTACACGATGAAGCCTCTTCTTGTTCATTGCACGCTTGCGGCCTTATTGGCCGTCGCCTGCACGGCCCAAAGCACTACCAAGTCGAAATCCGCGCAGAACACGAATGCTCCCGCGAAGAATGGCGGCAGTGCATCATCGAAAGCTGTCCGAGTGCACGCCAATCTTCAAGGATTTGAACTGGCGTCGAAGCCCCCTTCGGGAACGCAGATCGGCGGGGCCTCACGAGGACTGGGAACGATAACCACGCTTCTGGCTCCGTACAAAGGAAAAGCATTTGGGCTGCATCCGTTCTTTCAATGGTCGAATCCTAACCACAACATCAAGAACTACACCTTCCGGCTGTTCGGATCAGACCAAAAGTCGTTACTGTATGAAGCGAAGGTTTCGGGCACGAGTTTCAAATATCCGGAGGGCGCACCATCTCTGCAGTCGGGACAGAGTTATTTCTGGACCGTGCAGCCTTCGGTTAGCATGTTCGGGGAAGCCGCTCCTTTGGACGAAATCGTGATCCTCGGACCGACGGTACGCGAGCAGATCCAGTCCCGGCTCGCGGCTACATCTCCCAATTCGCAGGATCAAACCCAGGTCTTTGTGGACGCCAGATTGTGGTACGACTCCATCGAGTCGTGCACCACAAGATTGAAGATCGATCCCAATGATCGTCAGGCCCGCCAACTTCGGGCCGAGCTTTACGACCAACTCCCGCAAACGAACCCTGCCGCCCTTGCGGATTTCGAAAAAGCACAATAACGGTCAAGACTCGAGAACGAGACTCTTGCCGGAGGCTTTTCGCGACGCGGCACACTTGCGCGCCTGACCGGGCCGCCCCATAATGTCGGGCAAAGCCATGCCTCCGACACGAAAAACTTACTGGGCTTGGTTGATCCTGGGGACCGCAGTCTTCGCTCATAGCTTGATTACGAGCGACGGCGGCATCCCCGGTCTGCTCCTCTACTGGCAACTCAAGTTGCTTAGCGTGGTCTTCGTCGCCACCACGCCTCTTCTCGCCCTGTTCTTGATCGGAATTCCCGCTGTGCAATTGTGGCGCAGTCGCGCCAGGGGCGATCGTGCGCCGCTTGACCGCCGGAAGATGGCCGCGGTGTATGCCAGGAGGTCGGCTATCGCGGCAATCCTGCTGGCTGCGGCCGCCGGTCTGGCGTATTGGCGCACCCTGCTGCTGCCAAGCGCGGTTGGGCCGGCGCGGCAGTTATCTCTGGACGAGCTTCCCGCCACGGCCATGCTCGACGAGCAGCACTGCACGCTCGCTGGAGTGCTCCAGCAGAAATACGGCACTCGCTACGAGCAGGTGTTGACCGGTCGCAGCACCCACGTTTCGGTCCGCCACAGCATTATTCCTATCACCCGCCCAGATTGGACGTCGTCGCAGCCTGTCCGTTTTCTGGTGGACGCGCCGCACCCCGCTGGAGCAACAGCCAGCGGTCTTCTGCTGCGCGGCCAACTGCCTTCTTACGTGCGCAGGGCGCTTGAGCGGAAGGGTCTGCACATTGCGAGCGACGTGATGGTGTTCTCCACCGATCCCGATTTCGGGCGCACGGCTTGGTACGCCGCCGCCGGATTGCTTGTCATCGGGGTCTTTGTCACGCTGGTCTTCGCGTGCGGGTGGACGATCGTGAGTAAGCGAACGGACGAGCAGATGGAGGTAACCAGCGTCCGCGCGCCGGCGTTTCTGCTCCTTCTCCCCGGCCTGCTTTCGATTCTGGTGGGCATCGGGTTCGCTGCCCACAAAATCGCTTACATCGCGAGGGCGGCCAAAGCGGATGGAGTCATCGAAGACGTACAGGACTCCGATAGCGGCTTGGGCCGGTACTCCTTTTACGTGAACTACACGACGCCGCAAGGTCGCTTCCACCAGTACGCCTCGACAGACACGCCGTTCTCCAAGGCCCGCGGCGACAAGGTGACGGTGCTCTACAATCCGGAAGATCCGCAAAGCGCCGAGGTCCTGGCGTTCGACACCATTTGGGTGCTCTGCACGCTGCTCCTTGCCGTCGGTGCGGCGTTTATCGTGCCCGGGGCGATCCTGCTGGCGCGGAGCAACGCACGCCGGAGCCAACTGCCGGAAACTGCTGCATTGCGCGGCGGGGGCAGGGTCGCATGAAGCCGTTCGTGAAATTCGAGCTGATCGCCGGCGCGGTGGCGTTCGGTCTGATTTTCGTGGCCGGCGCTGTGGGCAAGCTGGCGCAGATGGCGGGGGTCGATGCCAAGACCGCGGAGCGCGGAGTCTACGGATCGATCTTTCTGCTCTTCTGCATGTTTGGATTTTGCGCGATCGGCCTCATGGTGCACGTGTTCACGACACTGCAGAGCGGCATCGGCAACGCTAACCTGCCGATGGTGCGGTTCCTGGCCGAGCACGAAACGCGCGTGGTCCTGGCGATGTGTGGTTTTCTCGGAATCGGCGCGCTGATCGCCGCTCCGTTTGTGGTGTGGCAGACGGTTGGCCCCACGTTGCGCTCCAAGGGAACGCTCGAAGCGGACATCGGCATGACGATGGCGGAGGTCCAGCAACGATCGACGATTCCGTGGCGCGCGCCGACGCACATGGCCGACGGCACCGACATGATCGTGGAGGACATGGTATTCGACTACCGGCTGGGCACGCCGCCGGTGCAATTTCCGCAGGCGCGCTATTTCTGGCTGCGTACGGCGCCGAACGGGCGGCTTGCCGATATGAACATCGGCATCACGCCGGAGAAGCGTCCGGTGAAAGAGATCGACGCGTTCCAGCTTGACGCGCAACGGCGGCTTTTTTCGGCGGGCTGGATGCCCGGGCACCTGGTCGCCGATTCAGAAGAAACGGTACGCATGTGGGGTGGAAAGCGCACCTCCCAGGACGGCCGGTATTGGCTGAAGAACGACACCGTAATCTCCTTCGAGCGGCAGCGCATGGATGACGAGCAGCCCAACGAGCCGCCGGGCTCGGGCGAGTTTGTGGTGAACATTCATCTGGAGCCGAAGACGGAAGCGCGCGACATTGTGTTTGAGCCATCGGCGTGGAGGCCGGCGCCTTGAGGCGCGTGCGCCGATTCGCAGCGGGCGCGCTCGCCGTCTTCGTCGCGGTTGCGGCGATCGGCGTGGCCGCGACCCAGGACGACGAAGTGCCGCCGCTGTGTGCCGCCGCCAGGAGCGGAGATGCCGCGCAGGTGCGCCGGCTTCTCGACCAGGGCGCGGACGCCAATATTCGAGACGACAAGGGGCGCACGCCGCTGTTCTGGGCGAGCTCCGTGGTCGCGCGCCACCCGGCCGAAGAGGGCGCGACGCCCGATTACGTGCAGGTTGCCACTCTGCTGCTCGACGGGGGCGCGGCGGTGGACGCACGTGACAGCATCGGCCGCACGCCGCTGTTGATGTCCATCGCGGGAGCGGCCTCCGAGTATGGTGTCATCGGAGCGGATGAGGGCATGGTACGGCTGCTGCTCGCGCACGGCGCCCAGGTGAACGCGCAGGACGACAGCGGATGGTCGCCGCTGCTGCGCGCGACCGGCCTGTTCGCCGATCAGCCCGCGTTGATTCCGATGCTGCTCTCATCCGGCGCCGACGTTAACGGCCGGCTGAAGGACGGGCGCACGCCGTTGATGCTGGCGGCGGAGCTCGGCAAGCAGGATCGGTTGGCACTGCTGCTCGATGCCCACGCGGACGTGAATGCGGCCGACGAGAAGGGCGAGTCGGCGCTGATAAAAGCAGCATTGTTCCAATCGGAGCAGCCCTCCTTGCAAATGATGGCGCTGCTCCTCAGCCGCGGTGCTGATTTGAATCAGGCGGACCGCCAGGAACGCACCGCGGCCGAACGCGCCGCTGAAGCCGGTTATCCGCAGCGCGTGCAGTTTCTTTTATCGAAACGCGCCGACGTCGCGGATGCGCCGGCCTTGCTCGCCAAGGCCCGTAATTATGGGCTGCTGCGGGAGATTTCGGAGGGTTCGGTGGAGGCGGCGCGGTCGCTGCTTGCGCAGGGAGCGGATCCCAATTTTCGCGACAGCAAGGGACAGACGCCGCTTTCCATCGCAGCGGCATTCCAAGGCCCGGACAAGGCGCTGCTCCTGTTGGAAGCGGGCGCGACTGTGGATGCGCGCGTGGACGGGGAAACGCCGCTCATGATCGCCGCGGCCGCCTATCGCGCCGCGACGGTGAAGGCGCTGCTTGCGCACGAGGCGGATGCGAACGCCGTCGACACGACCGGTAATACGCCGCTGCTGCGCGCCGCCGCTTCGCGGCAAAGCTGGCGCGAGGAAATCGATCCTCTCGTCCCCCTGCTGCTCGCAGCCGGGGCCGACGTCAACCGGCGTAACGCGCGCGGCGAGACGGCGCTGATGTGGATGGCCGCGGAAGGCAATCCGGCGTTTCCCCAGGTGCTGGCCAAAAGCACCGATGTCGATGCGCGGGATGCCGATCGCAACACGGCCCTGCTGTGGGCGGCGAGACGGTTCGTCCGCGACCAGCAGGTACAGTGTGGCACGCTTCTCCTGGAGCGCGGCGCCGATGTCAATGCCGCCAACCGGCGTGGTGAGACGGCGCTGATCCTGGCAGCCACGCAGCACGAGACCGGCGGCATTCGCCTGCTGCTGGCGCGAAAGGCGGACGTGAACCGGCCGACGGTCGAAGGTCGAACGGCTTTGATGCAAGCCATCGACGGACCGGAGGATTTCGACAATGACAAAGGCATTATCTACTCGCCCGCCATTGCCAGGCTGCTGATCGATTCGGGAGCGGATGTGAATGCTGCCGACCGGCGCGGCAACACCGCGCTGAGTCTCGCCGTGGCGCACGGCTACAAAGAGATGGCTGCCGAACTCCGCAAAGCCGGCGCGACTCGCTGAGCGCTCGCTCTCGGCTTCAGGGTAGAGTGCTTCATCGCGATATCAGCCTAGGAATTCGCGAACAATGCACGTCCGGCTTCGAGGTATAGCAGTCAAAGGAGGCTTGGTGGCACTATGCTGGAGCAAATGCTAACCGGCCCCTTTCAAAACTCTGGTTACGACGTCCCTGCTCCCACCGTAGTCTGCTCACTTGGACGAATGTTCTGGTTCACTCGGAAAAAGTTATGCGGGTCGTACTTGCTTTTGATCTCAACCAGTCGCTGGTAGTTGTCGCGATAGGTGGACTGCACCCGTTCCTGCCCCTCGTCCATCATGAAGTTCACGTATGCCCCGCCGGCGGAGAACGGATGCAGAGCGTCCCAGTAATTCCTGCACCAGTTGCTGATTTTCTCGGCATTGGCCGGATCGGGATCGACCCCAACGATGACCTCGGCAAAGAGCGCCTCGCGGAAGCTGTACGCGGTGTCATTCTTGCCGACCCGCTGCGCTGCGCAGTTCACGGGATATAGATGCATGGTGGAGAGCATGGTGGGAATGTTCGACCCATGTTCCACGTGCCGCGCAATCGCTTCATCGCTGAGATCGGTGAAATTGTCTGCGCGCCAGTACCACTGCAGCCCGGGAACAAACAGCGGATCGAAAAAGCTTTGCACTGCCGGGAAAGGCGCCGGTCCTACGTGATGCAAAAGCGGTTTGCCCACATTTCGCATCGGCTTAAGCGCTTCTTCCGTCTCCTGCGCAGTGCCCGTGCAACACCAGACAATTCCGCATACGTTCTTCATGTGCAGGTGCTCAGGAAATGTTGGGGCGGGCGGGATGACCAGGAATGCAAAGAACCCGCTCACATGCTCCGGCGCCACCTTGATGAAGTCGCGATATGCTCGAAGCACGGTCGCGGCTTCACTCAGGTCCCAGAAGGTAGGTCCGAATTGCACGATATCCACCGGATGTAGCCGGAATTCGAACGAGGTGACCACGCCGAAGTTTCCTCCCCCGCCGCGCACCGCCCAGAACAGGTCCGGGTTCTCTACTTCGTTCGCCATCACAAAGCGCCCGTCGGCCAGAACCATGTCCACAGACCGAAGGTTATCGATGGTCAGACCATAGCGGCGCGTCAGGTGCCCGATTCCGCCTCCCAAGGTCAGTCCGGCAACTCCGGTGCTGGCGATGAACCCGCAAGGAGTGGCCATGCCGAAGGCATGGGTAGCATGGTCCACATCGCCCCACACGCAGCCCGCGTCGACACGCACGGTTTTCGCAGCAGGATCAACACGAATGCCCTTCATGCGCGAGAGATCAATCACCAGCCCATCGTCACAGGTGCCCAGGCCGGCGCCGTTATGTCCGCCGCCGCGAATCGCGGTCAGCAACTTGTTCTCGAATCCAAACTTGACGGCTGCGATAACGTCGGCCACATCGGCACACTTCACGATGAGCCGCGGCCGCTTATCGATCATGCCGTTGTAGACTTTGCGCACGGAGTCGTAGTTCGCGTGCGAAGGTTCAATGACTTCGCCCCGGATAGCGCCTATGAGTTGTTCAATCGACTGTGGCATGACATGCCCTCCTTCCTGCAAGTGCGAATGGGGCAGCCGTGGGCAACGTAAAGTCGCTCACGGCCACGCCTGTACAATTTAATCCGCTACGGTCGAGCCTCGTACACGATGTTGAAGGGCGTCTCGGCTGCGCGCCGAAAGCGGCTGAATCCGGCTGAAGTCACTACCTTGCGAATCTGCGCCTCACCCGCCTGGGCCCCCAGGCACAGCCCCACTTCCTGGGACCGTGAGCACGGCGTGCAAAGCAGCGTCGAGAACGAGTACATCACCCGCCCCACTGGGGTCAAATTATCCTTGAACTGATCGTTTGCATACGGCTCGACAATCATCCAGGTGCCGTCCTTCGCGAGTGACTGCCGAACGTGCGCCGCAGCCCCGATCGGATCGCCCATGTCGTGCAAGCAATCGAACACGGTGACGAAGTCGTACTCTCTGCCGGGAAATTCCTTTGCCTTGGCCAGCTCAAAACTGACGCGATCAGACATGCCTTGCTTCCTCGCCGATTCACGGGCGGCTTCAATCGATTTGTCGTGATAGTCGAAGCCGAAGAATTCGGAGTCGGGAAAGGCTTTCGCCATCAGCAACGTGGAGGCGC
>DASRGM010000043.1:0-2830 GCA_035651035.1 Terriglobales bacterium | reverse complement strand
AATCCCTGCTCTGCCTCTTCGCCCGGCTTCAGAGACTGAAGGATGCAGTCCGCCGCATATTCGCCCATCTCCAGCAGCGGCTGGCGAATCGTTGTAAGACTCGGCGTGCTCAGCGCTGCCACAGGAATATCGTCGAAGCCTATCACGGAGTAATCCTGCGGAACCTGCAGTCCATTTTCCGACAGAGCACGGATCACTCCATAGGCGCTGATGTCATCGAAAGCAACGATCGCCGTAAACGGCTCGCCCGACTGAAGGAAAAGATTCGTCAGCTCGCGGCTCCCCTCGAAACTCGAACCCGATTCCGAAATATCCGGCAGATTTCTCACCAGCGCAGGGTTCAGCTTTAGCTTCATCTTTTGTGCGAAGCGCCGCATGCCACGCCAGCGCAGGCGGCTGTCGGCCAAGCGTCGCGGGCCGCATACCATCGCAATCTCCCGATGTCCGAGTTCGTAGAGATGCTCCATCGCTGCATATCCGCCGGCTTCGTTGTTGACCATCACCCCGCGGATCGCCGGCGTTTCTACTTCGCGTCCCACCAGTACGGTGGGCAATTGATCGTCGCTGATGTCCTCGAGCAGCGAGATGTCGAACATCAGCCAGTTCGCCACCGTCACCACGCCTTCCACGCGCCGTTCTATCATCATCTCGACGTAGCGCTGCACCTGCCCCGGCTCGTTGTGTGCATCCATAATGATGGGCAGATACGAGGTCTCCCGCAGCTTCTGCTCGATACCCTGCAGGATCAGCGTGCAGAATGGATCGGCCAGATCCATTACCAGCACTCCAATGGTCGCGCTTTTGCGGCTGCGCAGCGAACGGGCAAAGACATCCGGCCGATAACCAAGGCGCTCCGCCGTCTCACGAATCTTTAACTTGGTTCCAGCGGCCACAAACCGCGAATGCGGCGCTTCGTTGAGCACAATCGACACCGTGGATGGAGAAAAGCCGCTGGCCCTGGCAACGTCACTCAACGTCAGCCGCCGCGCACCCAGTCGAAGTCTTTTTGTTTTCGTAGCCATTGCACCTTTCCGCTTTCTTCCGTGCGGCTGCGTGGATTGCCGGAGCGGATCTGAATCGCCGCGACCCTTCCGGAGCCTCGCACCGTCCTCCGGACCACGGTCTCATCGGAATGAAGCACGGTGATTGTAACAGTCGAAATATCCATTGGTACACCACTTTCAATCGATTTAAACTGGACATGGTGGAGCCGCCGGAGTACAAGTGGAGTCACATTCTTCTCCCTTTTCCCCCCATCCCTGCCTTTCGCGCTCAGGAGTATGGATGAAGCAGAATTCTGCCTTGTCTCGTCGTTCTTTTGTTGCCATGGCAGCAGCCGGAGCTTTGGCTTCGGCTGCAATGCCGGCCATCCCAGCAGTTCTCCAGCCCTCGCCGCCTGCCGAAGATGACGACCTCAAAACACGTTGGCAAAAGCTCGATGACGCGGTCCGTGGCTGGTGGGATGGTGATCTGCGCAAAGCCGATGAAGAGGCAATCCGCCAGGATCAGAAACAAACTCTGCTCTTTCTTCCGTGGCCCTATGTTTCCGGGGGCGGCTCCGAGGTGGCGTTCCCCGAAATCTACGGCTGGGACACACAATTCACTAACTATGCGCTGCTCGAGCACGGCCGCCGCGACGTCGTGCGCTGGCACATCCTCGACCAGCTAAGCCAGATCGATCGCTTCGGCAAAGTTCTCAATGGGAATCGCACCTACTACATCAGCCGCGGCCAGCCACCGCTTCTTCCCTGGAGTGTGGAGAACTATCTAAAGGCCACGGGCGACGAGGAGTTCGCGCTCCGCGCCTATCCCAGCCTGGTCGTCGAATACACGCAGTACTGGAACGGCCCCACGCACCAGACGCCCATCGGCCTCTCCACCTGCCGCGATTCCGGCTCCACGACGCTCACGCCGGCCCTTGCTGCTGAGTGCGAGGCCGGCCTCGACTTCACACCGATTTTTGACGGCGATGTCCGGCGTTGCGTTCCCATCCATATCAATGTCGCCCTGGTCCGCTATGCGCGGGTCCTCGAATCGCTGGCCACCCGCTTCGGCTGGCATGAAAAGGCTGAGATGTGGCATAAAGAGGCGCAGCAGCGCATCGACCGCATCAACGAATACTGCTGGGACGAGAAGAAGGGCTGCTACTTTGAGTACGACTATGTGCGCAAGATGCGCCTGCCCTACTACTCCCTCAACGTTTTCTGGCCGCTGTGGCACGGCATTGCCACGCAGTCGCAGGCCCGGCGCGTGGTCGAGCATCTGGAGCTCTTCGACCGCGATTACGGCCTCACCTTCACGGATCGCGACTACCCCAGTCCGCACCCCGAATACAAGGTCAACGAATGGGCTTATCCTGAAGCCTGGCCCCCCCCAGCAAATTGCCGTCGGCCTCGCTCTACTCAACAATGGATATCAGGACAAGGCGCGCGCCGTCAGCCGCAAATACATCGCCAATGTGGTCGATACCTGGGAGAAGACCGGACATCTGTGGGAGCGCTATAACGCCGTCAAAGGCGGGCACGATGTCCCCATCGAGCGTCAGCCCTCGCGACCGCTCCATGGCTTCTCTTCCGCCGCGGCGGTCGCGGTCGGACGCATTGCCTTCAGCTGATTCCGTGCAAGCTTCATGAAACGCAGAGACTTCCTCAAATCCGGAGCTGCGGCCGCTGCTGTCTCGGCGGTACCCGCCGCGCCTTCAGGCAGCGAGCCTCGCCAGGTCATCTTCATCCTCGGCGAGTCGGTGCGCCGCGATATGCTCAACTGCTATCGCAACACGGGCCTGAAGACCCCCAACCTCGATCGCCTTGCCTCGGAGGGCATGCGCTTC
>DASRGM010000042.1:0-2237 GCA_035651035.1 Terriglobales bacterium | reverse complement strand
AAGACGCTGAGTTGCTTGGTGTTCCTGATCCGATCCACCCATTGATTGCTCAAGGTCGTTCCTCGCATCCAGCCTGTCGCCTCACGCCGGCTCAGTCCGGCGAGGCCCTTTGCCCCATTGGCAAAACGTCGGCTGTAAGAGAATCATGCCTTCGCGCTCGTGCTCGACCATTTCCTCGTCCAGGGCGGCGATGGTCATCTTGCCGACAATGTTGTCCGCGTGCGTCTGGTAACTGCGATTGACGATGTCCCGCTTCTTCTTGAAGTTCAAGACCGCCGCGGCCGTGGACGGCCCATATCTCTTGACCGCCAACTCATTCGCTTCGATCTGGGCGCCGTCCACAATCGCCAGCGCCTGCTGGATCTTGCCGACGTGCTCTCCGACTGCTCCTAGCGCAACATGCGCGGGATCGTTCACCAGGCATGCCTGGAGCTTCGCATCGTTTCGAAACAGCTTTGAGCGCAACGCCACGACAACCTCCAGCAGCGGACTGCAATGGTCCTGGGCTGAAAACGAGGATCATTCCGAGCGCAGATACTGCGCCAGCACCTGATGAAAATGATAGCATCCGGACTCGCGCTTGACGCTGAAGCGGCCCGTCCGATAGGTCGAACTCTTCAGTCCGCGCTGCACTTCGTCGCACACGCTCATGTCTTCGATCTGCACTTGATGCGCCACGGCGATGCTGTCGGAAACATACCTCTCGGTCTCTGGGCCGAAATTGGCAAAGTAGTAGTCGAAGTAGACCTTGCAGCGGTCTGGGCCGAGCGGCAGCACCAAATTCGTATCCATCACGCCCTGGTAGATGTTGATCATGAGATTGGGAAAGATCCACCAATAGTAGGCATTATCGCCGCTGCGGACCTTGGCGATCGTGGGATCGGCGCTCGGCTTGAGGGGGCTGATCTGGACGCCGCCGTGATCGAAGTTCTCGGTGCGATAGTGGGCATAATCGAGTGCTCCCGCCAGCCCCGGATGCACGGTGTTGACGTGATAGCCGCCGTCCTGATAGTTGTCCACGAATACCTTCCAGTTGCAGGCCAGGTCGTATTCGCGGCGGGCGACGAACTTCAGCCTCTCCAGACCTAGCCCCGCGGCCCGCTCGGGCAACGGCGCCAGAAACTCTGCCAGGGACTGCTGCGGCTTGCCATGATGCACGAACACCAGCGGTCCCCACGTATCCACGGCCAGCGCGGGCAGGCCGTTCTCCTCGCGGTTGAAGTCGGCCACGCCGTCGAACTCCGGCGTGCCGCGCAGCCGGCCGGTCAAGTCGTAGGTCCAGCCGTGATAGCGGCAGCGCAGCTTGGTCACCTTGCCGCAAGGCTGATTGATTACCTGCGCCGCCTTGTGCCGGCACACGTTGCTCAGCGCCCGCAGCACCCCCTGATCGTCGCACAGCACCAGGATCGGCTCGCCGGCCATTTCGACCGTGACAAACGCGCCCGGTTCGCGCACTTGCTCCGCACGGCATGCCAGCAGCCAGCTCCGCCCGAACACGCGCTGGCATTCGGCGGCATAGATCTCTGCGTCGAAATACCAGGAGCTGGGGATGGTCCGCGCCCGTTCCAGAGGCAAGGCGCCGTCAAACTCGCGAAGCTTCTCTTGCAGTGCAGTCATGGCTCACTCCTTCCACTCGTCATTGTCCATCGTGGGCCGAAAAATGGCAATCGATGTGTGAAGCGGGCCGGCGGTGGCGGCGGTAGAGCAGGAGGGGCGGATCTTAGATTCAGATTGGGAGCGCAGCAAAAGCCCACCGGGTGTGCACCGGTGGGCTAGGGGGGGCGGGGCGTTACAAAGCGCTCAGCTCAGCTCTTCCTTGGTGTCGCCGGCCATGGAGCGCAGTTTCTTCATGGCGCGAACATTGAGCTGGCGGACGCGTTCCTTGGTGATGCCGAGCTTTTCGCCGATTTTTTCCAGGGTCATGCCTTCGGCGCCGGAATCGAGGCCGGCGCGCATGCGGATGATCTCACGCTCGCGCGGATCGAGCAACTCCAGCAGACGATTGACCCGGTACGACGCCTGCTCGGCCGTGGCCAGGCATTCCTGCTCGTCGGTGCGCGTGTCCGGCGCAGCGTCGAAAACTTCCTCGTGCCCCGTGACATAGCGCTCGCGGCGATGCTTCTCCTCCGGGATACTGCGGGCGTAGTTCTTCATGATGGCCCAGCTGGCGTACGTGGAGAACTTGTTGCCGCGGCTGTAATCGAACTTCTCCACGGCGCGAATGAGCGAGACGTTGC
>DASRGM010000041.1:0-2020 GCA_035651035.1 Terriglobales bacterium | reverse complement strand
AGTCGATTGTCCTTCGCGGTTACACCCACGTGGCCTTCTCGACCTGGAAGCAGGTCCTTTATTCGTTCCCACTGGTCGTCACGTAGCGCGTAGCGCCGCATAGGGTCAGCCTCCGAATCAGACTGACCCTCTAGGAATCATCAAGATTCTGATTTGGGAATCCGCTAATTGAGGACAGGCCCTAGCAGGCTGTTGAAAAAAGGTGCTCGCCGTCGAGCGGGGACCGTGATTCATTGGCTCCGACGAGATTCGGAGATGATGCATGCGCGGGGGCGACAATCGAACGGGCGAGCTGTTCAGCTACGTCGATCTTGAGGCGCGGGTCCGGCGCGATCATCCGCTGCGGGCAATCCGGACGATTGTGAACGAGGCGCTGTCGGCGCTGGAGCGCGAGTTTGCCGCGCTCTATTCGCCGATAGGGCGGCCGTCGATCCCGCCTGAGAAGCTGCTGCGGGCGATGCTGTTGCAGGGGTTTTATTCGATCCGCTCGGAGCGGCTTCTGATGGAGCGGCTGGAATACGACCTGCTGTTCCGCTGGTTTGTCGGAATCGGCGTTGATGACGCAGCCTGGGACCATTCGGTGTTCTCGAAGAACCGCGACCGGCTGCTGGAAGGCGACATCGCGGCCAAGTTGCTGGCGGCGGTGTTGGCGCAGTCCAAGGTGAAGAAGCTTCTGTCGAGCGATCACTTCTCGGTTGATGGCACGCTGATCGAGGCCTGGGCCTCGATGAAGAGCGTCAAGCCCAAGGACGGCTCGGGCGAGCCGCCGGCGCAAGGCGGCGGGCGCAATGCCGAAGCGGACTTCCATGGCCAGAAACGCTCGAACGACACCCATGCGTCGACCACCGATCCCGATGCCAGGCTCTACCGCAAGGGTAGAGGCAAGGAGACCAAGCTGTGCTTCATCGGGCATGGGCTGATGGAGAACCGCCACGGTCTGCTGGTCGACGCTTGCCTGACGCTGGCGGACGGGCATGCCGAACGGGTGGCGGCGCTGCACATGATCGAACCGCGTGCTGACCGGCCGACAGCGATCACACTTGGCGCCGACAAAGCCTACGACGCAGAAGACTTCGTCAACGAGTTGCGCTCGATGAACGTGACGCCGCATGTTGCGCAGAACACCAGTGGCCGCAGCTCTGCGGTCGACGGGCGAACGACCCGGCACGGCGGCTACGCCGTCAGCCAGCGCATCCGCAAGCGCATCGAGGAGGCATTCGGCTGGATCAAGACAGTCGCCGGGCAAGAGAAGACCAAGTTCCGTGGCCGTGATCGCGTCGCATGGGCTTTTACCTTCGCTGCCGCCGCCTACAATCTGGTGCGGCTGCCCAAGCTGATCGCGGGGGCCGGCTGATGGCCAAGGTGCCCCGCTGCGCGAAGGCCTTTGCCGGCCGCTGGCGCATCGTCGAAATGGACAACTGGGACCGCGACTTCCTCGATCTTGTCGAAGAGGCGCATCTTACCTTCGAGGGTAGGCCCGACGGTGAAATTGCCTTCGGTGCGCTAACGGGCTTGCTCGACGTCCGCTACGGGGCGCGAGACGGTTCGGCCTGCGCGGAGTTCTCATGGCAAGGGCACGACGAGAACGACCCCGCCTGCGGTCGCGGATGGGCTATCATCGGCACGGCGGGCAGGCTCGTGGGCCACTTCTACACACACAACGGCGACGATTCAGGCTTCGTTTGCGAACGCGGCTGAGTTCTTCAACAGCCTGCTAGGGCGAGGATTCCGGGAAGTGGCAGGTTCAAGACAGGTTGCATTGCTGATTTACCCCCGGCCACGGCTTGCTGTGCACACCGAGTCCGCCAACTATTTTGCCGCGCCGGCGCGCTCCGGAAAAGCCCCGGCCAACGCGGCGCGGGAAGCGGCGAGGACGCCGCGCTCGGTGAACAGGGCTATCAAGGCGCCAAACTTGCAATTGACGAAGTCAACGACAAAGGTGGACTTCTCAATCGGCGCATCGAGTACATTCGCGCTGACGATAAGACCGATCCGAAGACCGCGGTAGAACGCACCCTCG
>DASRGM010000040.1:0-29020 GCA_035651035.1 Terriglobales bacterium | reverse complement strand
CTCCTGAGCCTGCTGTTCATGCTGACGATTGAGATGGCGGGCGACGAGCGCGTTGCGTCATGGCTGGGATACGGCCTGCTCTGGGGCCTGGAGGCGCTGACGAATCCGTCAGCACTGTCATTCCTGCCGTTCGCCGGAGGTTGGCTGGCTTATCAACTGCAACGCCGTGGCAAGCCGTTCCTCGCGCCCGCAGCGCTCGGCGCCGTGGTGTTTTGGATGACCATCATGCCATGGCTTGTGCGCGACTACGCCGCAATGGGTCACTTCGTGCTGGTGCGCGACAACGCAGGCAACGAGCTGTGGATCGGCAATAATCCCCTCGCCCAGGGACAGTACGTACTAGCTCTACACCCAAGCCGGAACCCGCAGGTGCTGGCGAATTATCAGGCAATGGGCGAGTGGGCTTTCTGCGCCGAGCAGGGCCGCCGCGCACGCGAGTGGATCGCGCAGAACCCCGGCCGTTTCGCTACCATCACCGCACGGCGCGTATGGTTCTTCTGGAACGGGCTGCCGCGGCTAGCGAAATATCCGTCGCTGTCGGAGATCAAGAATTCGCACATTCTGTTGCTCTCGGTCGTTGGGATATGGGGGTTATTGCTGGCGATCAAGCGTCGCGTGCACGGCATCTTCCTCTTTTCCACGCTGCTGGTCTTCTATCCGCTGGTCTACTATATTTGCTTTCCGGAGCCGCGTTACCGGCATCCCATCGATCCGCAGCTGATCATCCTGGGAGTGTACCTGGTGTCGGAAGCCCGTTCACGTACGGCGACACATGGCAGTCAGGAGCACGAGATTTCCGATCTCGAGCGCGATGAGATCCTTCCCAGATGCACTACCCTATCCGTCATCATCCCGGTCTACAACGAGCGTCGCACGCTGATGAAGCTGCTGCGGCAGGTGGCGCGCCAGCCCCTCAGCCTGCACAAAGAGATCATCATCGTCGACGACTGCTCCTCCGACGGCACGCGCGAGTTCCTGCGCGATGCCGACTTGCCCATGCTGCTGGGCGCCTGCGGGGCCAACACCGTCAAACTGGTGCTGCATGAGAAGAACATGGGTAAGGGTGCCGGCGTGCGCAGCGGGCTGGAACACGCTACCGGCGAGCTGCTGCTGATTCAGGACGCCGATCTGGAGTACGACCCCCGCGATTATCCCGCGCTAATTGCTCCCATCCTCGAGGGGCACGCCGACGCCGTCTTCGGCAATCGCTTTCACTTCGGCTCGCACAAGGTGCCCCGCTTCTGGCGCTACGTGCTGAACCGCGTTTTTTCGGTGATGTGCAATATGCTGACCGGGCTTAGCGTGCACGACGTTACGGCCTGCTACAAGGTCTTTCGCCGCGACCTGCTGCTGAACATGCACCTGCATTCCAATCGCTTCAGCGTGGAAACCGAAATGACGGTAAAGCTCGCCAAAATGGGCGCGCGCATCTACGAGGTGCCGATCGCTTATCACGGGCGGACTTATGCCGAAGGCAAGAAGATCAGCTGGAGCGACGGCGTGATGGCGGTGTGGGACCTGGTGAAGTATCGCTTCCGGGACTGATCTTGCCGGGTTTGAGGTCACTCCCAGTCCGCCGGCCTGGGATAAGCTCCTCGATAGCCCAACTGGTGCGAGATGCGTCGCGCGGCTTCCTTGATCATGTCGGCCAAGTGAGGCACCGCATCCCGCGGGACCGCGTTGATGGTGCCGGTCGAGGCAATGGCCGCTTCGACCTGCCCGTTGACGTTGAATATAGGCGCGCCAATGCAGCGCGCTCCCAAGCTGTTTTCCTCATCGTCAACCGCATAGCCCACCTCGCGCACGTGCTCCAGTTCCTGCAGGAGCTTCGGCATGGTCGTGATGGTGTGCGTGGTTAGCTTCTTCAACCCGCGATGCCGCAGGATCGCGTCGCGCTCCTTGGAATCAAGATAGGCCAGCAGCGCCTTGCCCACTGCAGTCGAATGCACTTCCATTCGCCGGCCAATCCACGTGTTCATCTTGATGAACCCAGGCGCCTCCACCTTCTCGACGTAGACCGCCTCGCCATGGTCGAGGATGGCCAGGTGACTGGTGATGTGAATGCGGTTGACCAAATGCTGCATCACGGGCTGGGCTACTTCGCGAACGTCCACTCCACCCAAAGCGGCGCGGGAAAGATTCAGCACCTTCATCCCCAAGCGATAGCGGCCGCCATCGCCGTCGCGGCGTAGATACCCGTGATGCTCGAGCGTCCGCAGGATATAGCTGGCTGAGCTCTTTGGAATCTTTAGCTTACGGCTGAATTCCGCGTTTGACATGCCGCCCTCACGCTGAGCCGCGGCTTCCAGAATGAGGAGAGTACGTTCGACCGCAGTCGAGGAGGCGTCAATTTGAGAAGCCATAGCCAACCAGTTTACCAAGGTGCGAATCCGATTTCACCGTACATGATTATGAATTTATGTTCAATATCTTGAACGATAGGCTTGCCGCACGGTCCGCTAGCCGGGTACTGTCCGTACACAATCTGGAATTGATGTTCAATAGGTTGAACACAGTCAGATTTGCGGCCGCGGCTCAGCGGTGACAGTCGTTGCAAGCGTGGTCGGCTAGACCCGCACTCTTACGAACGAACCGAGAGGAGATCACGAAATGGCGGCTCAACCGAGCGCAGCGCAGTTAGCGCAATCCTGGACGACCGACCCGCGCTGGAAGGGGATCCAACGCCCGTATACCCCGGAAGATGTGATTCGTTTGCGGGGCACTCTTCGCATCGAGTACACCCTGGCCCGGCTGGGCGCCGAGCGTCTTTGGGAGATGCTGAACACCGACGCTTACGTCCACGCGCTGGGCGCGATGAGCGGCAATCAGGCGGTGCAAATGGTCGCCGCCGGATTAAAGGCGATCTACGTCAGCGGCTGGCAGTGCGCGGCCGACGCCAACAACGCTGGGCAGATGTATCCCGACCAGAGCCTCTATCCCGCCGACTCAGTACCTAATTTGTGCCGGCGGCTGAACAATGCGTTAACGCGCGCCGATCAGATTCATCATTCGGAAGGCAAGAACGGTATCCACTGGTTTGCGCCGCTCATCGCGGATGCGGAAGCCGGCTTTGGCGGCACGCTCAATGCGTTCGAGCTCATGAAGGCGATGATCGAGGCGGGCGCGGCCTGCGTTCACTTCGAAGACCAGTTGTCCTCGGCGAAAAAGTGCGGCCATCTCGGCGGGAAGGTTCTGGTGCCGACGCAGGAGGCTATCCAGAAGCTGGTTGGGGCGCGGCTGGCGGCGGATGTTCTGGATGTGCCCACCATGATCCTGGCGCGCACCGATGCCAACAGCGCCTTCCTGCTGACCAGCGATGTCGACGACTACGACAAAATCTTCTGCACCGGCAAACGCACTGCCGAGGGCTTCTTCGAGATTCATGGCGGCCTCGACTCCGCCATCGCCCGCGGACTTGCCTACGCGCCGTACGCCGACATGATCTGGTGCGAGACTTCCGAGCCGAACCTGAAGGAGGCGGAGCGCTTCGCCAATGCAATCCACGAACAATTCCCCGGCAAACTGCTGGCGTATAACTGCTCGCCTTCGTTCAACTGGAAGAAGAAGCTGGACGATGCCACCATCGCCCGCTTCCAGCCGGCGCTGGCCGAAATGGGTTACAAGTTCCAGTTCATCACGCTAGCCGGCTTCCACGCCCTGAACCTCAGCATGTTTGAGCTGGCGCGCGCCTACAAGGACCAGGGCATGACCGCCTACTCGCGGCTGCAGGAGAAGGAATTCTCTCGTGAGTTCAGCCATGGCTACTCGGCTGTCAAGCACCAGCGCTTCGTCGGCACCGGGTACTTCGACGCGGTGACGCAGGTGATTGCCAGCGGTAAGTCGTCAGTCACGGCGCTGGATAGGTCAACCGAGGCCGAGCAGTTCGCGGAGATCAAGTTGCCGCCTGCTGTGATCGAAGTGGGCGAGGACCCGGCCTGCCGGCCGATCCTGGGCGAATGCCCGTTGGGCTGCGGTCACGCCCATGTCGAGCATCCGCATCTGGAAATGGGCACCGATTAAGCTTCCCTCAACAGATAGAGCGTGTGCTAACCGGCATGCGCCCTTGGCACGGGTTTCGGCCCGTGCCTTTTTTGGTAGAGCTCGCCTTCAGGCGGCGTGAGCTTGCGGTAAGAGCTCACCTGGCGTAGCCGTCGACACGGTCCACCACTTTCATTGATCTGGTACCATACTCGCCATCGTCACATTCGGAGCGAACCGATGAGCCCATCCACGCGATTCCTGACCGCCATTTTGTTCGCCGCACTCTGCGGCGGCAACCTCTTCGCCGGCAACACAAAGGCTGCTTCCAAGCAGGAGTTGGCGAACGATCCGCGCCTGGCCGGCGCCTTTCGTCATCCCGCAGAGCACGGTTGGACATACGTCCACCTCTCCGGCACCCCCTCGCAGATTGGTTTTCAGCACGGCTATCTGCTGGCGCCGGAGATCGAGGATGCGCTCAGGATGGAAAAGGTTGAACTCACTCACGACAACGCTAAAGACTGGCAGTTCTTCCGAGATGCGGCTGAACGGATGATGTGGCCGCACGTTGAAACGGAGTATCGCGAGGAGTTGCAGGGCATCACCGACGGCGCGAATGCCGCAGGTATCAAGCTGGATCTGTGGGACGTGGTGGCCCTTAATGGCTTTCTTGAGTGGAGCTACTACGTAGCCGCGTACGACAGCCAGCACGGGATCAAATCGCCACCCACGACCGCTCCCGGCGACCATTGCAGCGCCTTTGTCGCCACCGGCAGCTACACCAAGGACGGGCGCGTGGTGATTGCGCATAACAACTGGTCAAGCTACCTGGATGGCGAGCGCTGGACGATCATCTTCGACGTCGTGCCCGCAAGAGGGCAGCACTTCATTATGGACGGCTTCCCTGGCCTGATTCACAGTGGCGACGATTTTGGCATCAACTCCGCCGGCATCGTGATTACCGAGACAACAATCACCGCCTTCTTCGGATACGATCCCAACGGAATTCCGGAATTTGTGCGCGCTCGTAAAGCGATGCAGTATTCGCAGTCCATCGACGACTTTGCGAGCATTATGAAAACCGGCAATAACGGCGGCTATGCCAATGATTGGCTCATCGCCGACACCAAGACCAACGAGATTGCCAGTCTTGAGTTGGGGTTGAAGAACGTCACGCTGGAGCGCAAGAAGGATGGATATTTCGTTGGCTCGAATTTTCCGATCAGCGAGAAGCTTGCCCGCGAGGAGACCCATTTCGACCCTGATCCCAGCCGCAGCGCCAATGCGCGCCACATCCGCTGGGAGCAACTGATGGCGGAAAACAAGGGACGGATCGATCTTACGGCCGCCGAGAGGTTTGAAACCGACCATTACGACAGCTACACTAAGCAGCAGAACCAGCCCAGCGACCGCACGCTCTGCGGACATGTCGATCTTTCGCCGCGGGGCATGCCGCCCTGGCAGCCGCCGTTTGGTATTGCAGGAACGGTCCAGAACAAAGCCACGACCGCGGCAATGGCGGAGAAGATGCAACTCGTAGCCGCCGCCGGACACGCCTGCGGCATCGACTTCAAGGCTCAACCCCACCTGCAAGCGCATCCTGAGTTTGATTGGGAAAAGGATGTGCTGCGGGACATGGACTCCCAGCCCTGGACTGAATTCGAGGCGGCGAAGTAAAAGGTCAGCATTCGGTATTCAGTCCCTTGGAATGTTGCATTGCGTGTGCTGAGGAGAGTGCGCACTGCGCAGCCGCTGCGCGCTGCCTGCTACTCCGGCATCGGAACTTTGATTCCCTTCTCCTTCGCGAACGCCTTCGCCTCGTCATAGCCGGCGTCCACATGCCGCGCGACGCCAATCCCGGGGTCGTTGGTCAGCACGCGCTCGATGCGCTTGGCCATTTCCTCGCTGCCGTCGGCAACCGTGACCTGTCCGGCATGCTGCGAGTATCCGATGCCCACCCCGCCGCCGTTGTGGATCGATACCCACGATGCGCCACTTGCGGTATTCAGCAGCGCGTTCAACAGCGGCCAGTCGGCGATAGCGTCGCTGCCGTCCTTCATCGCCTCGGTCTCGCGGAAGGGAGATGCCACCGAGCCGCAGTCGAGATGATCTCGTCCCATCACAATGGGCGCCTTCAGCTTGCCGCTCCTCACCATGTCATTTATGGCGAGCCCGAACTGCGCGCGCTCACCATAGCCTAGCCAGCAGATGCGGCACGGCAGCCCCTGGAACTTGATCCGCTTGCGCGCCAGGTCGATCCAGCGGCTCAGAATGCGGTTGTGGGGAAACATCTCGAGCACGAGCTCGTCGGTGGCGTGGATATCGGCGGGATCGCCCGAGAGCGCCGCCCAGCGGAACGGGCCCCGGCCTTCGCAGAACAGCGGACGAATATAAGCCGGCACGAACCCGGGAAAATCGTAGGCATTCTTCACGCCGTGCTCGAAGGCGAAGGTGCGGATGTTGTTGCCGTAATCGAAGGTTACCGAGCCCATTTTCTGCAGCTTCAGCATGCCTTCCACGTGGCGCGCAATGGTGTCAAGCGAACGCTCGACGTAACCCTTAGGATCGCGTTGGCGAAGTTCGAACGCTTCTGCCAGCGACATGCCGTTCGGCACGTAGCCGTTCAGCGGATCGTGCGCCGAGGTCTGGTCGGTGAGTATGTCGGGCACCACGCCGCGCTCGGCCAGCTCCGGGACAACATCTGCGCAGTTGCCGACCAGCCCAACCGAGATGTTCTCCTTTTTGCGCACTGAGTTCTTGATGATGCGCAGCGCCTCGTCCAGCGAGTTCACCATGAAGTCGCAGTAGCCGGTGCGCAGACGCTTCTTAATGCGCTCCGGATCGACCTCGATACCCAGAAAACATGCGCCCGTCATGGTCGCGGCCAGCGGCTGCGCCCCGCTCATGCCGCCCATTCCGCCGGAGACGATCAGCTTGCCCGCAAGATCACCGCCCAGGTGTTTCTCGCCTGCGGCGGAAAACGTCTCGTAGGTCCCCTGGATGATTCCTTGCGTGCCGATGTAGATCCACGAGCCGGCGGTCATCTGGCCGTACATGATGAGGCCGAGCTTCTCCAGCTCGTTGAACTTCTCCCAATTGGACCAGTGGCCAACAAGATTGGAGTTGCAGATAAGAACGCGCGGCGCGTAGTCGTGGGTGCGGAAGATTCCGACCGGCTTGCCGGATTGCACTAGCAGCGTCTCGTCATTGGCAAGCGATTGCAGCGAGCGGACAATGGCGTGATAACAGTCCCAGTTGCGCGCGGCGCGGCCGGTGCCGCCATACACGACCAGATCCTGCGGCCGTTCGGCGACGTCGGGATCGAGGTTGTTCATTAACATGCGCATGGCGGCCTCCTGCACCCAGCCTTTGCAGGAGAGCTGGTTGCCACGCGGCGCACGCACCGGAGTGTAGGAAGAAACGGGGGTATCAGTCAGGACTGCCATGAATCGATGGTAGTGCAAGCCAGTGGCCACTGGCCAGTCATCAGTAGACAGGCGGAGCGGGCAACGGTTCAACATGGAACTCAAGTTTGTTTGGGAGCTGTGGTATGGCGGCGAAATCGGGTCCTCGCCACTGACCACTGATCACTGGCCACTAAAAATGGGGAGCGGCTGTTTGGCCATCTCCCCTCTCTCTCTCCGATCAGGTTTGCAATTGACACGAGAGTACGCGAGTCGCGATTTCCCTGCATCAATATGCCATGAAAATTCTGTTAATTAGGGTGGAGTTGTGTAAGCTAATTCCCACAGCCGATGATGTACTTCGCTGTGTGTACCACACTGTGGGATACGAAGTTCTAGGGGGCATTGCTTCCCAACAATGTGTCACCTGCGCTGCCTACCCACAGAATCACGATAGTTGCCCATAGAAACGGCGAGCCGCGTATTGTATCTTGCCAGCGTCGGCAGTTGCCGCCGGATTGCGCGAGAGGAATGAAATGACAAGCACACGCAGACGCTTTCTCGGCCAGCTATCGCTGGCGCTTGCCGGAGCCGCCGTTGCGGCCCAGAGCCAGGTGCAGAACCCTCCCACCACAACGCCCGGAGCGCCGCCGGCATTCGGCACCGCGCCGCCGGTCGGGCCGGAGGTTTCCGCCGACGATTTCGCGCACGCCCAGAAACTCGTCCAGGTGAGCTTCAGCCAGCAGGAGCTGGAAGAGGCAGCGAGCAACTGGCGCATGTCCATGGCAGCGCTGTACGAGCGGCGGATCGGGCCCCGCAAGGTTGCGCTAGCGGAGACGCTGGCGCCGTGGTCGCGCTGGAATCCGGTGCTGCCCGGCACACCGCAACTGCCGGAGCGCAGTGAGTTCGTCCGCGCTAATACCGATCCGGGGCCCCTGCCCGGGCGCGAGGAGGACATCGCATTTGCGACGGTCTCGCAGCTCTCGCGGTGGATCGAGTTGCGGAAGCTCACCTCCGAGCGGCTCACCAACATCTACCTGGGGCGGCTCGATCAGTACAATCCGAAGCTGCGCTGCGTCATTACGCTGACCAAAGATCTCGCGCTGCAACAGGCGAGGCAGGCGGACCAGGAGATTGGCGCCGGCAAGTATCGCGGCCCGCTCCATGGCATCCCCTGGGGCGCGAAGGACCTGCTGGACACAGCAGGTATTCCGACAACGTACGGCGCCGAGCCCTTCCGCAATCGCATTCCGAAAGACAATGCCATTGTGGTGCAGCGCTTAAACGATGCAGGCGCGGTGCTGGTTGCCAAGCTCAGCCTTGGTGCGCTGGCGCTCAACGACATCTGGTTCGGCGGCCAGACGATGAACCCGTGGAACCTCGACGAAGGCTCGTCGGGTTCCAGCGCCGGGCCGGGTGCTGCGGTTGCTGCAGGCCTGGTCGGATTCGCCATCGGCAGCGAAACCGGCGGCAGCATCGTCAGCCCTTCCATGCGCTGCGGCGTTACCGGACTGCGTCCCACATACGGCCGCGTCGCGCGCACCGGCGCTATGACGCTGTGCTGGTCGCTCGACAAGCTCGGCCCGATGGCACGCAGCGTGGAAGACACGATTCTTGTGCTCAATACCATCTCCGGCCCCGATCCCGGCGACCTGAACAGCATCCCCAGCAAGCTCGACTTCAATGCCGGCGCGAACGTCAAGAGCCTGCGCGTCGGCTACTTCCCTGCCTGGATGAAGGATCCACCGGCCACCGACGTCGACCGCAACGCGCTGCAGACGGTCGGCAAGTTGGGAATGGTTCCGGTCGAGGTCTCGCTTCCCGAGTGGCCTTACGATTCGCTCGATTTGATTCTCTTCGCCGAGGCGGCTGCGGCATTCGAGGAAATTACGCTGAATAACCAGATCGCCGAGATGAAGATGCAGGTTCCCGACGCGTGGCCGAACACCTTCCGCCAGTCCCGTTTTCTCTCCGCAGTGGATTTCGTACAAGCCGACCGCTTTCGTCGCATGGTCGCGAACGAGATGGGGCGCATCTTCTCGCAGGTCGACTTACTGATGGTTCCCTCCCTGCGCGACGAGATGCTGACCATCACCAACTTCACCGGGCATCCCTCGCTGACATTACGGGCGGGCTTCGTCGAGATCTCGGAGGCGCGCAGCGACTGGGCTCCCGATCCGGCGCATCCCCTGCCCAAGTTTTCCCCGCCACGGCGGGTACCTCACGGCGTGACTCTTATCGGAAGACTGTTCGACGAGGGAACTCTGTGCGAGGCTGGCATCGCGCTGGAGCACGCTTTCAACGTCGCGAGCGAAAGGCCATCCGGTTTCTGAGGTGCCGCGTAATCTCCGAAAGTTGCGTTGAAAGGGCACGCCCCCAGCCGTGCCCTTTTAAAATGGTCAAATCTCGTTTTTCTTCGCTAGCGCGGTGATGCGATCGGCGGCGCGGAAGGCCAGCGCCTGGATCGTCTCCGTAGGCTGGCCGCGCCCGCTGGTGACGAAGCTGGAGCCATCGCAGAGAAACAGGTTGGGTACGTCGTGGGTGCGATGGTCGATGTCAATGACCGAGCTTTTCGCGTCCTTGCCCATGCGGCAGGTGCCCAGCAGATGAAAGCCATAGGTCGACTCCTCGACGGGAGTTGTCCAGCGGTCCTGCGCGCCGGCGGCCTCGAGGATCTCCATTCCGCGGTCCTGAAGAAATTTGTTGGTCTTCAAATCGTCCGGATGGTCTTTATAGGTTACGCGCATGGCGGGCAGGCCCCAGGCATCCTTGACCTCGTCGTCGAGGGAGATGCTGTTGTTCTCCAGCGGGAGCGAGGTGGTGTGACCGGCGCACATCATGGTGCGTGTGAAGTACTGGCTGACGATCTTCTTGTACTCACTCCCCCATTGTGGGACATTTGGGGGCAGGCCCCACATGGAAAACGAAATGGGGTAGAAGAGGAAGCGGGCATCGATGCCGCCGCCGCCGTAGAAACCGTGCTTCGGGTCAATTTCGTAGAAATCGTGGATTACCCGTGTCACCTCGATGCTCTTGTATTCGTTAAGCGGATGTTCGAACTTCCCCATCGCCTCGCAATCGGTATTGAACATCAGGTACTTGCCGACCAGTCCGCTGGAGTTCGCCAGCCCGTCGGGAAACCGGTTCGACTTCGACAGCAACAGCAGCCGCGGCGTTTCCGATCCGTTAGCCGCGACTATAACCGCGCGCGCGTGCTGCAGGTTTTCTTTACGGTCTTTGTCAAAGTAGATCGCGCCTACCGCGCGGCCGTTCTGATCGAGCTCAACCTTGCGCACGTAGCTGTTCGGCCGAATTTCGCAGCGACCCGTTTTCACCGCCTGAGGAATGATGTATGGCAGCGGGCTCGACTTAGCGCCCATCTCACAGCCGAAGCCCATACAGAAGCCGCAATGCTGACAGGGTACGCGCCCCTGGTAGCTCTGCGAGATAACGGCCACCGGCGCAGGAAACGGGTGGTACCCGAGCTTGCGCGCACCGCGATCGAAGAGCACCCCGCTCGATTTCACCGGCATCGGCGGCAGCGGATACGGCTTCGAGCGCGGCGGGTCGAACGGACTCGCGCCTTGCTGGCCGGAGACTCCGAGTTCCCACTCCGCCTTCGTGTAGTAGGGCTCGAGGTCTGCATACGTGATCGGCCAGTCCGCAAAGCCGGTACCCGCGATCGTGCCCTTCTTGCTGGCTTCAATAAAGTCGATTTCGTGGAAACGCCAGAAGTTCGCGGTGAAATGCACGGGACCGCCGCCTACCATGCGTCCATAGACCAGCGCCGGCTGGGTCACTGGTTTCTCCTGCGGCGTCTTGCGAAATGTAGTGGGCTGCTTGCGATAGTCGTTAGTCAGCAGTGCCTGCGTCCAGTTCCTAAATTCGTCATGGCTAAAGTCTTCGGTGGAGAGCCAGGGCCCCTGCTCCAGCACCACCACACTGAAGCCGTTCTGCGAGAGCTCGCGTGCTAGTACGCTGCCGGAGGCGCCGCAACCGATAATGAGGAAGTCCACCGCCTCGGTCAGCTTGTAATGCCGCATGGGAGGAACCGCGCTCATACTTTTTCCTCCTCAGTCGCGTGAGCATCGTAGTAGCCAAACGGCGGCTGCCATAGGAACTTGCTATCGAAATCGATCAGCTTCCAGCCAACCTCATTCTTGTTGCCCCCCAGTGCCGGATCGTCGTAAAACGCGACCATGGTGACACTGCGCAGTCCTCCAAACGCGGGGCTCTTTTCCATCGCCTTCATGACTGCAATCTGCTGCTCGGAGGTGAGCCCGGCGAACGACTTCGCCCCTGGAACGGATTTCGTCGCCGCCTCCTGCAACGCTGCCAGGGCCTTTGTCATGTCGGCCTGATGATCGACCCCAATGGAGCTCAACAGGTAATCGACGCAGTGCACTACATTCGCTTCGCGTGCCCCGGGCGTGTCGTCCGTCGGGATGATCTGCGCCGAGAAGGCATCGAAGTCGGCGGCCTGCTCGGGCGTGAAGAAGCGCAGCGAGCTGTTGAAAGCCGTCGCCGGCGGCATCGATTTTGCATGCGCGTGCGCCTGGGCCAGCAACTCGGGCGTGAGTGCGCCCAGGTAGAGTGTGCCCAGCGTCGCTCCCGCCTGCGCCAGAAAGGATCGTCTACTCAAGTGGTTATCCAAAGCTCCTCCGCCGCGACAGTTGCCGTGATCAATCTTGCCCCTGGAAATGAAAACAATCTGAGCACACGATAGTCGCCGATTCTAGCTCCCCCGGCAAGTAGCACAAAGAGAGCACGCCGGCAAAGGGGGCTACAAGCGATTTCCAGCCGCCACTCTCGTTGTCGAGCAACATCGTCTGAAAACCCCGAATCCTTCTGTCAATCGATTATTAATCCCAGATGAATGCGGAAGGGGGAGAGGCATGATGCGTGGCCTAATCATTACATCGATCGCTGTGCTTATGGCAATGGCCGAAGTGAGTTGTGGAGGAGCCGCATCGACCTCGCAGAGCGACCCAGCCGCACCTCCGCCTTCCAGTCCATCGCCGCCGCCAACGCAGTCTGCGACGTTCGACAATGTGCCGCATTTCGCCCACGTCGCCCTCGTGGTCTTCGAGAACCAGGAAGAGGACAAGATCCTGGGTAATCCCAACATGCCCTGGCTGACTAATCTCGCAATGCAGAACGCCTATGCGGCAAACTATTTCGCAGATACCCATCCCTCGCTGGGCAACTACTTCATGCTGACTACCGGGCAGATCATCACCAACGATCTGAACTTTGGCGGCGTGGTGGATGCCGACAACATAGTGCGCGAGATCGTCGCGGCCGGCAAGACCTGGAAGGCTTATGAGGAGAGCATTCCGTCGGTCGGCTACCTGGGCGATATGGCGGTGCCCTACGAGAAGACGCACGACCCCGCGGCGTATTTCTCGGATGTGCGCAACGATCCAGCGCAGGCCGCGAACCTGGTGCCACTCACGCAGCTGACAGCCGACATGACATCCGGCACCCTTCCAGATTTCATGTTCATCGAGCCGAACCAAATCGACACCATGCACGATTGTCCCGCCAACGAGCCGGGTTGCGACAACGATCAGAAGTTGCAGGTGGGAGACAACTGGGCGCAGCAGAATCTCGGCCCGCTGTTGGCCAACCCTGATTTCCAGCAGAATGGCCTGCTGATCATCACCTGGGACGAGTCATGGGATACCGACAGCCAATATGGCGGCGGCCACGTGCTGCTGATTCTGGTGGGCTCCAATCTTAAAAGCCAGTATGTCTCGAACACGTTCTACCAGCACGAATCGACCTTGCGGCTGATCTGCGACGCGGTCGAGATCCCATGTATGGGAAACGGAACCACCGCACCGGCGATGTCAGAGTTTTTTGCAGGCAACTGAACGCTCGCTGCCAGTCGATTGGTGGAAGCCAGCAATGAAGAAACTGTGTGTTCCCGCCGACATAAGGGTGCCCCAGGTCTCGCCGCTTTTTGAGACCTGGGCGAATATCAGTCGGCGGTACGACATCCCAAGCTGGGCTAACCGGATCTGGGCACCTTCCAGCGGATCGGTTGGGACCACCGGTGAGTAGACTAGAACCGGAGATCAGATTAGCAGCGATAATTGACCACCTGACCCGCCTTGGCTACTTCCTGGGACCAACCAGTTCATACTCTTCGTCGGCGTGCTCGATCGTCACATGATGACCATCGTTGTTGAAGAACTCCTCCACTTCCAGAGTTTCATAGGCGTGCTCGCCGTGGATAGATTCATCCAACCCAAGCTCCTCGCTCATCTCATCCACTTTTACCGGCGTGAACCTGTCGATGATGCCCAGCATGGCGTAGGTGAAGCCGAAGGCCCACGCCGACGAGAACAGGACCGCGACCAGTTGCTTGAAGAAGAAACCAGGATTGCCATGCAGCAATCCGTTAGTTCCGGCGGGATTGAACGCGCTGTTAGCGAACAGGCCCAGCATCAGGATGCCGAGGACGCCGCCGACGCCGTGGACTCCCCACACGTCCAGAGCATCGTCCCAGTGCAATTTGTTCTTCACCTCGACCGCCAGATAGCAGATCACCCCCGAGGCGACGCCAACGATCATTGCGCTCGCCGGCGAAACGTAACCGGCGGCAGGGGTAATCGTCACCAGGCCCGCCAGAGCGCCGGTAAGAAGTGCGACCAGCTTCGGTTTTCCGTCCCGCCACCAGGCTACGGCCATCCAGGCGATGGCAGCAAACCCGGCAGCGATTTGGGTGTTCAGGAATGCCGTTCCGGTCACCGAGTCAACTTGCATTTCGTTGCCGGCATTGAAACCGTACCAGCCAAACCACAGCAGCGCTGCTCCCAACGCAAACAGCGGAATGCTATTCGGTCCACGATCCAGCAGGCGGCGCCTGCCCACATAAAAGACCGAGGCCAAGGCAGCAAAGCCCGCAATGTTGTGGACGACGATGCCGCCAGCGAAGTCTTGCACTCCCCAACGTTGCAATAGTCCTCCCCCCCACACCATGTGCACGAACGGGAAGTAGACGAATGTCAGCCATGCGGTGAGGAACCACATGTAACCCTTGAAGGTGACCCGATTGGTGAAAGCGCCGGTGATCAGGGCCGGCGTGATGATCGCGGTAGCCATCTGATAGGCGATGAAGACCATCGCTGGGACCGTGTTGTTGAGCGGAGAAGGGGTCGACAGGTTGACGCCATGCAGACAAAACTGGTCGAGGTTGCCGATTATGCCGTGCCAGTCGCCGCTGAAGCAAAGAGAATATCCGTACAGATACCAAATGACGGTCGTCCAGCCCATCGAGACGAAGCTCTGAATCATGATGGCAAGGACATTCTTCCGTCCCACCAGCCCACCATAAAAAAACGCCAATCCTGGTGTCATCAGCATCACCAGGCTGGTGCAAAGAATCATGAAGCCGGTATTACCGGTGTCGAGGTGAAGCATAAAAGCCTCCGGAAGAAGATATGCGGCCACCAGCAGACGCGCCGCTGCGGGAGACGCCATTATTAGCAGCGAAGATGGAACGAGATGCGATCGCGCTTGAGGGCAGTCGGAGCGTAGTCTCCTCGTAGCCGCGACCATCAGCCGATCTCAGGTCGAGGACAGGTTAGGCTGCGCTTTCCCGGCGAGAGAATCTGTGCCACATATCACGCCGCCTCGTGACCGGCGTCCCATAAGCACGGTCGTCTTGGGCTAAGCTCCGTTTGACCCCGCTCTTCGCCGCCTGATACCTTCGAGAGTTTGCCCTACCCGCAAATTCCTACCAGAAAGAGCAAGTCATGGCACTGAAATTCAAAGGCGTTGATTTCATCGAATACGATACCCTGCTCACGGACGACGAGCGGCTGGTGCGCGACACGACCCGCAAATTCATCGAAGAAAACCTTGTCCCGATCATCGAGCAGTGCAACCGCGACGGCCGCTTTCCCAAGGAGCTCATCAAGCCCATGGGCGAGCTGGGCTTCTACGGCGCCAGCCTGAAGGGCTACGGCTGCGCTGGAATGTCAGCCGTGGAGTACGGCCTGATGACGCAGGAACTGGAGCGGGGCGACAGCGGCGTGCGCTCGTTCGTCAGCGTGCAGTCGGGGCTGTGCATGTATCCCATCTACGCCTTCGGCAGCGAGGAGCAGAAGCAGACGTACCTGCCCAAGATGGCGCTGGGCGAGATTCTCGGTTGCTTCGGGCTGACCGAGCCGGACGCGGGCTCGAATCCCGGCGCAATGCGCACCCGCGCGAAGAAAGATGGCAATGGGTACATCCTGAACGGCGAGAAGATGTGGATCACCTCGGGCTCGATCGCCGACATCGCAATCATCTGGGCGAAAGTCGAAGACGAGAAGGACTTGATTCGCGGCTTCATCGTGCCCACCGACACACCCGGCTTCCGCGCCGCAGATGTGCACGGCAAGTGGTCGCTGCGTGCATCCGTAACTTCAAGTCTTTCTTTACAGGATGTCCATATCCCGGCTGAAAACCTGCTGCCTGACTCTGGCGGCCTGAAGTCGCCGTTGAGCTGCCTGAACCAGGCGCGCTATGGCATCGGCTGGGGCGCGATCGGCGCGGCCATGGCCTGCTACGACTGCGCGCTGCAGTACGCGCAGTTCCGCAAGCAGTTTCATGATATGCCCATCGCAGGCCATCAACTGGTGCAGGAGAAGCTCGTCTGGATGATCAGCGAGATCACGAAGGCGCAGTTGCTGGCGCTGCAAGTCGGGCGGCTGAAAGACGCGGGCAAGGCCAAGCCCTACCACATCTCAATGGCGAAGCGGAACAATGTCTGGATGGCGTTGGAGTGTGCGCGCATGGGGCGCGACATTCTCGGCGGCAACGGCATCGCGGACGAATACCCCATCTTCCGCCACATGGCCAACCTGGAGTCGGTGAAGACCTACGAGGGCACCCACGACATCCACACGCTGATTATCGGCGAGCACATCACGGGGCACGCGGCGTACTAGGTGGAAAAGTGCGGCTTCAGCCGCGCCGACAAGCTCCTTCGTGTTTCTTTGTCATCCCGACCGGAGTGGAGGGACCTGCTTCTCGTGAGCTATTACCGACTGCGATCGCGAAGCAACTGCCTCCACGGGGGCCGAAGCCCTGCTCGGGATGACACACTCAAACTGCGAGGGAGCATCCAACGGACAAGCTGCGCCGCTGGTTTACGCCTGCAGCGGCGCGATCTGCACGACCGATTGCGCGGCTCGCGGACGACGAATGCCCGCGATCCTCGGAAGCGTGCCGCGATACATTGCGATCTCATCGCAGGCGTTCTGCCGCGGACAACGGATGCAGTCCTTCAGCACTTTGTCCGGCAGGCGCTCCTTCTCGATCGTCTGAAATCCCATGCGCCCGAAAAACTCTGGAATGCGGGTAAACAGACAGACGCAGGTCACGCTCTGCTTCGTCGCCTCCTGCAGCAGCGCATCGACCAGCACGCGCCCCGCGCCTCTGCCTTTTGACTTGCGAGTCACGGTGATCGAGCGGATTTCGGCGAGATGCATGCCGTAGAGGTGCAGTGCTCCGCAGCCGACGATTTCGACTTCGTTCTCAACCACGATGAAGTCGCGGATGTTCTCGCAAATTTCCGCCAACGAGCGCGGCAGCAGCGTGCCGTCGCCCACGTGCACCTGGATCAGCCGCTCGATGGCGAAGGCGTCGGGTAGCGTAGCGTTACGTGCATGCATGGGCGACTCCGAGATATTGAGATAGGGTTCCTTTCGCCGTCTGTAAGGCTTCGCGCACATGTGCCGGCGCAGTGCCTCCCGGAACGTCGTGAATAGCCAGCACTTCGTCAAGGGCAAGGGCGTTATGGAATTCTTCATTAGCTTCGATGCCGCACAGCGCGTAGTCGGCGTGCGAGAGTTGCTCCAGCTCGCAGCCTCGTTCGATGCAAAGGCGGACCGCGCGTCCGATGAGTTCGTGCGCTCGGCGGAAGGGCATCCCCCGGCGAACCAGGTGCGCTGCGGCAGCCTGCGCATTCATGAAGCCGCAGGTGGCCGCCTGCTGCATGCGTTCGTAGTTGAACTCGACCGCAGACATAAACCCCGTCGCGACTCGAAGCATGCCGGAAATCTGCTGCGCCGCCGTGAACACCGGCTGCTGCGTCTCCTGCAGGTCTTTGTTGTAGGCGAGCGACAGGCCCTTCATGCCGATGAAGAGCGATGTGGCTTGCGCGAAGACTCGGCCTGCCTTGCCGCGAATCAGTTCCAGCGCGTCGGGATTCTTCTTCTGCGGCATGGCGCTGCTGCCCGTAGCAAATTGTTCCGGCAGCTTGAGGAAGGCGAACTCCGTCGTCGCAAACAGAATCAACTCTTCGGCCCAGCGGCTGAGGTGCAGCGCAACCAGCGACAGCGTCTGCACGAACTCGATGGCGAAGTCGCGATCGCTGGTCGCGTCGATGCTGTTTGCAGTTGGAGCAGCGAAGCCTAGAGCTTCCGCAATGGCCTTGCGATTGAGTGACAGAATCGTTCCCGCCACAGCTCCGGAGCCGAGCGGACACAAGTTCAACCGCTTGCGACAATCGGCGAGCCGCTCAAGATCGCGCGAGAACATCTCGAAATACGCCAGCAGCCAATGCGCGACCAGTACCGGCTCGGCACGCTGAAGATGGGTGTAGGCCGGCATAGCGCTTGTGCCCGCAGTTTCCGCCTGCTGCACGAAAACGCTCGCTAAGTCCGCCAGCAAAGCTGTGACAGAGTCGATCTGCTCGCGAACGTACAGGCGCAGATCGGTGGCGATTTGCTCATTGCGGCTGCGACCGGTGTGAAGCTTGTATCCGACCTCACCCGCAATCGCAACCACCCGCGTCTCGACGTAGTGGTGTACGTCCTCAATGGCAGAATCATCGTCCGGCACACCTTCGCGTGCGATCTCGTCGAGCGCAGCTAGCGCCAGAGCCAGCTCTTCCCCACTCAGCACGCCGGCCTTCGCCAGCGCCGACGCGTGCGCCCTGCTGGCTGCCACCTCGTACGGCAGCAGCACGCGGTCGAAGGGGAACGATCGCTGCCACTGCTCGAAGTCCGCGTCTTGCGGCTGGCCGAAGCGGCCCGACCACATCTTCACTTCGCCACCGCCTTACCCGCAGCAGATTCCTTCTCCTGCTTCGCCTTCATAATCGCTCGCGAGCGCGCCGGCAGGCCGAGAATGCGAATGAAGCCCTCGGCATCCTTCTGGTTGTAGGCGGCGCCCATGGTGAAGCTCGCGATGTCGGGACGATAGAGTGACGTCTCCGACTGGCGCCCGGCGATCTCGACGTTCCCCTTGTAGAGCGAGAGCGTGATTATGCCGCTCACGTCAGCTTGTGAGCTTTCGATGAAGGCCTGCAACGACTCGCGTAGCGGCGTGAACCACAGCCCGAAGTACACCAGCTCCGCGTATTTGAGCGCGATGTGCTGCTTGAATTGGGTGAGCTCGCGGTCGAGGCACAGCGCCTCGAGCTCGCGATGCGCCGTCAGCAGCAGTGTCCCGCCGGGGGTCTCATAGCAGCCGCGTGACTTGATGCCGACGAAGCGGTTCTCGACCAGATCGATCCGTCCGATAGCGTTGCGCGCGCCAATTTCATTCAGAATTTCGACGAGCGCGACCGGATCGAGCTCGATGCCGTTTACAGCAACCGGTAAGCCTTGCTTGAACTCGACCGTCATTTTCTCGACTAGGTCAGGCGCATCCTTGGGCGACTTCGTCCAGGTCCACGTTGTGGGCAGTGGCGCGTTGTTGGGGTCTTCCAACTCGCCGCCTTCATGGCTGACGTGCAGCAGGTTGCGATCGCGGCTGTGAATCTTCGCCCGGCTTTGCACGACAGGAATGCCGTGCTGCTCGGCGTAGTCGAGACAATCCTCGCGCGATTGCAGCGTCCACTCGCGCCACGGCACGATAACCTTCAGCTCCGGAGCCAGGGCCTGATAGGCATGCTCGAAGCGAACCTGGTCGTTGCCCTTGCCGGTGCAGCCGTGCGCCACGGCAGTCGCGCTTTCACGCAAAGCGACTTCGACCTGATACTTCGCAATGATCGGCCGCGCCAGCGACGTGCCGAGCAGATACTTGTGCTCGTAGACCGCGCCCGCCTGGATTGCCGGGAAGGCATAGTCGGTCAGAAACTCTTGCCGCAGATCTTCGACGATCACTTTCGACGCGCCGGTGTCGTAGGCCTTCTTCACGACGGCATCGAGATCATCGCCCTGGCCGACGTCGGCGACGAATGCGATCACTTCGCAGTCGTAGTTTTCCTTCAGCCACGGGATGATGATGGAAGTATCCAGCCCACCCGAATATGCAAGTACGACTTTTTCACGCATTGGCGCTCCTCGGCGGAAAGCGGTGAGCCCCGCCCTCCAGCAGCAAAACAAGAATCGATTTCTGGACGTGCAGGCGGTTCTCCGCCTGATCGAAAACAACAGAACGCGGCGAGTCGATGACGGAAGCCGTGACTTCATCGCCGCGATGCGCCGGCAGGCAATGCATAAACAGGGCATGTTTGGCAGCAAAGGAAAACAGCTCCTGGTTCACCTGGAACGGCGCGAAGATTTCACCGCGATCGGCGGCTTCGTCCTCCTGCCCCATGCTGGCCCACACGTCGGTATAAACCGCGTCGGCGCCGCTCACGGCTTCGACTGGATCGTTGAGGATCCGGACCTCTGCGCCAGAGGCGGCCGCCAGTTCGCGGGCGGCGTCGGTAACCTCGATGTCCGGTTCATAGCCTTTCGGCGTGCCGACCGAGATCGAAGCTCCTAAGCTGGTCGCAGCCAGCATCAGTGAATGCGCGACGTTATTGCCGTCGCCAACATACGCAAGATGCAGGCCGCGCAAACAACCGAAGTGCTCCTGCAAGGTCAGCACGTCGGCAATCGCCTGGCAGGGATGCTCGAGATCGCTCAGCCCGTTAATAACTGGAATGCCGGCGTGTTTGGCCATGGCAGTGACCGTGTCATGCGAAAACGTGCGCAGCACAAGGCCGTCGACCCAGCGCTCCAGGTTGTGGGCAAGATCGTTTAACGCTTCGCGCACACCCAGTCGCGATTGCGTCTGATCGACGAAGAACGACGTGCCACCGAGGCTCGTGATGGCAGCTTCAAACGTCATGCGCGTGCGTAGCGACGGCTTTTCGAAGAACAGCGCGAGCTGCTTGCCGGAGAGAATGTCGCGAAAATCCGCAGGCTTCGCCTTCATCGCCGATGCCAACTCAAGCGCACACAGAAGCTCGTCAGGGGAAAAGTCCTGGACCGAAATCAGGTCGCGCCCGGTGACGCTGCGATAAGCGTATGCGCTGGGATTCGCGCCGGGGGGGATGGTAGTTGCAATCAATGTTCTAACTCCTTCTGTCGGGACAGCCGGTGGAAACGAAACGCGAAAATATCGGGGAGAGGGAGCTACCTGCGTCGCTCTAAGGCACGGTCGAACCGCGGCCCGGGCCAGGCGCCATCTTTGCGCTCGGTCGGAAAGAGAATCAGATGGTTGCAGCGCTTCACGAGGCAATCACCTCGGTACCGTAATCGATCGGATGGGTAAAAAATCCCGGCAGCACTTCGGCGCACGACGCCGGCAGGATGCGCACGCGATTCACGCCCCGTTTCAGAGCGCTCATACAGGCTTGGAGCTTGGGCAGCATGCCGCCACTGACCGTGGCCTGCCCTACCATGTCGCTGATCGCGTTCACCCCCAGCCAGCGAATGACGGAACCTTCGGCATCGCGCACCCCCGGAACGTCGGTGAGATAGATGAGGGCTTGTGCGCCGCAGGCCACCGCGCAAGCTGAGGCCATCTGGTCCGCGTTGATGTTGTAGTATTCGCCGTCGAAGCCGAGTGCCAGGCTCGAGATCACCGGCACCACGCCCGCAGCCCACAGCCGTTCAATCCACTGAGCGTCGACAGCGCAGACTTCGCCGACGTAGCCGAGGTCGGGCTGTTGCTTCTTCGAGGCCAGTACCAGGCGCAGGTCCCCGCCGCAGACACCGAGTGCCGGCTGCCCTGCCTCTCCGATAGCGGCCACCAGCTGTTTATTCAGCTGGCCGGCGAGCACCATGATGGCGACGTCGCGTGTCTGCGAGTCGGTGACGCGCAGCCCGTCGATGAACTTTGTCTCGCAGCCGAGTTGCTTCAGCGTGCGGCTGAGCGCCGCGCCGCCGCCGTGGACGATCAGCAGCTTGTGGCCTTCGCGCACCAGGCTGGGAATGGTTTTGGCGAATGTGCCGACGAGCTGCTTGTCGTCGAGCGCCGCGCCTCCGATTTTGATGACCAGCTTCATGCCAGGCCCGCTCTTTCATCGAATCCAAACATCAGGTTCATGTTCTGCACGGCCTGTCCGGCTGCGCCTTTCAACAGGTTGTCGAGACACGAGACCAGCACCGCGCGCTTGCCGTCAGGCGAAAGCGAAAAGCCGATGTCGCAATAGTTGGTGTTGAGCGAGAACTTGATCTGCGGCAATCGTGCTGCGCCAAAGACCCGTACCCACGGTTTTCCGGCATAGAACGCGCGCAACGCCTGCTCCAGCTCTTCGGCTGAAAGCTGCGAGGCCAGCTTCACATAAATTGTTGACAAAATGCCGCGGGGAATGGGAAGCAGGTGCGGCGTGAACTGCAGCGAACCGCTGTCGATCCCGAGCTGCTCAAGCATCTCGCCCGTGTGCCGATGCCCGAATACGCTGTAGGCGGAGAAGTCGCCGTCGACCTCCACAAAGTGGGTCTTGGCCGAGGGCGTCTTCCCTGCCCCGCTGACTCCGGATTTCGCGTCGCAGACGATGCCGTGCTCCAGGTCGATGAAGCCGGCGCGAATCCATGGCGCGAGCGCGAGAATGATCGATGTTGGATAGCAGCCGGGGTTGGCGAGCAGGACCGTGTCCTTGATTTTTCCGGCATGCAGCTCAGGCAAGCCATAAACCGCCGAGCGGTCAATGTCTGCGTGCGGCGTAGTATCGCAAAAGCCATAGACCTCGCGGTTCTGGGCGGTCTTCAGCCGCCAGGCGCCGCTCAGATCAATGACGCGAAAGCCTTCCGCGAGCGCTTCCGGGACCAGCTCCCGCGAAAACTCGTGCGGTGTCGCCAGGAACAATACATCGACGCCCGCATTCTTCAACACCTGCCAGGAAAAGCTCTCTAAGGGAAAGCCGCCGTTGCCAGCCAGTTGCGGATAAGCTTCAGCGAGATCGGAATACCCCCCACCTTCGCCGTTGCGGCGCACCAGCATCGGTTTCTTCGATCCAGCATGCCGCGCCAGCAGGCGCACCAACTCGAAGCCGGAATAGCCGGTGGCGCCGAAGATCGCGGGTTGGAGCAAAGCAGTCATCCCAGTTCCCCTGCGCAGATCTCTCGTAGGGTCAAGCCCCGTCGTGATGACAATCGCCTGGTTCGGCACTCTAGAGCCTCCGAACCGCATTGATTCACGCCATCAGTTTGCGCAGCCGCTGCGCCAGACGTTCCGCCGCGCGGCTGTCGGTGGTGACCGCCAGGATCGTGTCATCGCCGCCAATGGTGCCGACCACCTCGTCCCACTCCTCCGCATCGATGGCTGCGGAAACGGGCTGCGCGCTACCGGCGCTGGTCTTGATCACTACCTGGTTCAGCGCCGTCCGAACCTCATACACGAAGGTCTGGATCAGGCGCTCGATCGACGGTAGTCCCAGCTCGGCGTCTTCCCCCTGGGGCAGTTTGTAGCCCTCGGGTGTCTTCAGCAGCCCGAGCTCGTGGATGTCGCGCGACAGCGTCGCCTGCGTGACGCGATGGCCCACCCGGAACAGTTTGCGCCGCAGCTCGTCCTGGCTGGCAACTTCGCTGTCCTCCACGAGGCGCCGGATTACGGCATGACGGGCTAATTTCGACATCGCATCTAATACTGTCATTGACGCATAAATATACGTCATAATGAATAATAATGCATTCGATGTGGGTGTCAAGCAAAGGTTTTACTTTTGTTGGTTTCCGCATGTCTCTCTCCGGCACGGAGGCCTGTATGCAGAGCACGGACGCTCATTGAGACTTCGCAACCGGGGGCGGCTGCCACGGCCTGCGATGTTCTTCGCCCGTCACCCAAAGCTTGCGCCAGGGACACAAACCAAGGTCGCGCCCTTCGCGGCTCTCCCCGACGTGTCTCCAACCGCTTCCGCCGGCTACTACCGCTCCCCCTCAATTGCGGGGGACGCAGCTCGTTCCTGTTAAGGCGGGTCTTGCCCATCGAAAACGCTGCGGCAGCCTGGGCGCCCTAAATATCATCCAACGCGAGTTGAACAACTCCGAGCTGCGGCCTTAGTATCTTCCCTTTGTTCATCGGAAAATCATGAACGTCTTCCCGAACCTCACCTGGTACAAAGACGCCATCATCTATGAAGTGCACGTTCGCGCCTTCTTCGACAGCGTCACTGACGGCATCGGAGATTTCGGCGGGCTCACGCAAAAGCTCGACTACCTGAGCGACTTGGGAGTCACCGCGGTCTGGCTGCTGCCCTTTTGCCCCTCGCCGCTGCGCGACGATGGCTACGACATCGCCAGCTACACCGATGTCCATCCTTCCTACGGCACGCTGAAGGACTTCCAGCGCTTCCTCCGCGAGGCGCACCGGCGGGGGCTGCGGGTCATCACCGAGCTGGTGCTGAATCACACCTCCGACCAGCATGTGTGGTTCCAGCGTTCGCGCCGGGCCGCACCCGGGACCCGCTGGCGCGAGTTCTACGTGTGGAGCGACACGCCCGAGAAATATAAGGACGCGCGCATTATCTTCAAGGATTTCGAGAGCTCGAACTGGAGCTGGGACCCGCTCGCCAAGGCTTATTACTGGCATCGCTTTTACGCACACCAGCCTGATCTGAACTGGGACAACCCCGAAGTACGCCAAGCGATGTTCGAGGCTATGGATTTCTGGTTTGACTTGGGCGTGGACGGCCTGAGGTTGGACGCGGTTCCCTACCTCTTCGAGCGCGAGGGCTCCAACTGCGAGAATCTGCCGGAGACCCACGAGGCATTGCGCGAGCTGCGCAAGCATGTTGACGAGAAGTATCGCGATCGCATGTTGCTGGCGGAAGCCAATCAGTGGCCGGAGGACGCGGTAGCCTACTTCGGAAGCGGCGACGAGTGCCACATGGCCTTCCATTTTCCCCTCATGCCACGCCTGTTTATGGCGCTGCGCATGGAAGACCGGTATCCCATCACTGACATCCTGAAGCTCACACCGGCCATTCCCGAGAGCTGTCAGTGGGCCATGTTTCTGCGCAACCATGACGAGCTAACGCTGGAAATGGTGACCGACGAAGAGCGCGATTACATGTACCGCAGCTACGCGCGCGATCGCGGAATGCGCATCAACCTTGGCATCCGCCGCCGGCTGGCGCCGCTGCTGGAAAACGATCGTCCGCGTATCGAGATGATGAATGCGCTGCTATTCTCGCTGCCGGGCACGCCGGTGCTGTATTACGGCGACGAGATCGGCATGGGCGACAACATCTTTCTCGGCGACCGCAACGGCGTGCGCACCCCCATGCAGTGGAGCTCGGACCGCAACGCGGGCTTCTCGCGCGCCAATCCTCAGCGGCTGTACTTGCCGGTTAACATCGATCCCGAATATCACTACGAGACTATCAACGTCGAGGCGCAGCAGAATAATTCGCACTCGCTGCTGTGGTTCACCAAGCGCCTCATTCAACAGCGCAAGCGTTTCAAGGCCTTCGGGCGCGGTACGCTGGAATTTCTTTATCCCAGCAATCGCAAGGTGCTGGCCTTTGTCCGCCAATTCGAGGGCGAGACGCTGCTGGTCGTAGCTAATCTCTCGCGCTTCGCTCAGTGCGTGGAGCTGGACCTGGCCAGCCGGCAAGGAATGGTCCCGGTCGAAGTGTTTGGGCGCGCCAAGTTTCCCACTATCACGGAAAATCCTTATCTGCTGTCGCTGGGGCCGCACGCGTTTTATTGGTTTCACCTGCAGAGGCGTGAAGTCATACAGGACTCGTTCCGCGGCCCAGCCGCGCCGCAGGAGGCGCCCGTGCTGCAGGTCGCCTCGCTCGAGGAAGCATTCTCGGAAGAAGCGCTGCTGCTGCAGCTTCAGCCCATCATCCCACGCATGCTGCGTGCGCGTCCCTGGTTTCTGGGCAAGCGGCGCGACATCACCGGGTTGTCGCTGCAAAACGTACTGCGGCTGCCCAACACCTCGGCGCACCTGCTGTTTCTAACCGTGCTCTACGGCGAGGGCGATCCCGAGGTGTACCAGATACCGGCATCGGTGGCGACCGGCGATAAAGCGGACGCGGTCACGCACGACCCAAATGGTGTCTACTCCCGGCTCTCGGGGCTGCCGGGGGAAACCAAGGCCGTGCTTTATCCGGCCACGCTCGATCGCGACTTTGGCGACGCTCTGCTGACTGCGATCGTGCGCCGGCGTCGCATCCGCGGCGAGCGAGGCGAACTGGTAGGCTCGCACACCCGCGAATTTCGCGCCGCATGGAAGGCCGTCAAGTCCAACCTGGAGCCCTCGCCGCTGCAGACCGACGACGCCTTCACGGTTATCAATTACGGCAGCGAATTCATGCTGAAGCTCTATCGCAAGCTGGAGGAGGGCATCAATCCTGGCCGCGAGATACCAGAGTTCCTGTGCTCGCAGACGAGCTTTGCCTTCACCCCCCGTGCCTTGGGGGCACTCGACTATCGTATGTATTACGACGATGCAGTCGTAGAGACGTGCCTGGGCACCCTGAGCAGCGTAGTAGCCAACGCCAACAGCGGGTGGCACTACACGCTGGACCAGCTGGGACTGTTTTTCGAACATGCACTGGTCATCCCGCAGCAGGATCCGCGCCTGCGCGACCTGATCTCGCCCTCCTTGTGGGGGCATGGCGACGCGGTGCCGCAGATCATCGGCGAGCTCATGGGCAACTATCTGGACAGCGCTCGCCTGCTGGGGCGTCGCACCGCGGAGCTGCACAACGCGCTCAGCTCCCGCCCCGACGTTCCCGACTTTGCTCCCGAGCCGTTTACCACCTTTTATCGGCAAAGCGTCTATCACGGCATGCTGGGTCAGCTGAATCGCTCGTTCGAAATGCTACGCAGCCAGATGCGTGGCTTGCCGGCAATCGCCCAAGCCGACATCACCAGCGTGCTAGAGCGGGAGAGCGAAATTCGCAGCCAGCTGCTGTCGCTCCGCGACAAGCGCATGTCAGGCGCGCGCATTCGCGCTCACGGCGACTATCACCTCTCCAACGTGCTGTTCGCCGGAGACAAGTGGCTCATCACTAACTTCGAGGGCGATCCCGCGCGCCCATTGAGCGAGCGCCGGATCAAGCGGTCAGCACTGCGCGACGTGGCAACCATGTTGCGCTCCTTCCATTACGTGTCGCACGCCGCACTCTTCGGCGATGTCCCCGGCATCGTGCCCAGCCGCGAAGCGCATCCTCAGCTGGAGAAGTGGGCCCGCGTCTGGTATCAGTGGGTGAGCGCCAGTTTTCTAAAGGAATATCTGTCGGCCAGCGCCGGGGCGCCCTACCTGCCGCAGCAAGCCGACGAGTTCCGTGTCCTGCTGGCCGCCTACATGATTGAGCGGGCACTCATCGAGATTGAGCACGAACTTGAGCAGCGTCCGGCCTGGATACGTATCCCCGCGCATGGCATCCTGGAACAGTTGGATGGAGGGGAGTAACGCGAATCACGACGCTTCGCCACTTCCGGGAATGCGGTCGTACACGAAGCTTTCAGCAGGTTGTTTCGTCGCGCACGACGCTCGCCGCGATCACCGCTTAGGCGCGAGCCGGTGATTATCGCCCTTGTTGAAGACGGCGTTGGCGCCGATATGCGCGGGCGTTCCGGCCAGCAGCTGCTCCTTGCGGTAAACCAGATTGCTGGCGTTGTAGGTCGCCAGCTCGAAGCCGTGGCCGTGCGTGATGGCGTCGGTGGGGCAGGCCTCGACGCAATAGCCGCAGAAGATGCAGCGGTTGTAATCGATGTTGTAGACCTTGGCGTAACGCTCGGCGCCGCTCACGCGATGCTCAGCGGTATTCTCGGCGGCTTCAATGTAGATGCAGTTGGAAGGACAAGCCGCCGCGCACAGAAAGCAGGCTACACACTTCTCCAGGCCATTTTCGTCGCGCTGCAGCACATGCATGCCACGGAAGCGGTCCTGAAACATCGCGCCGCGGGTGGGGCCGGGACCGTCGGGGTAGTTCTCGACCACCGTGGGCCGGAACATTTCCATGAAGGTCACGCTCATGCCCTTGGCGATGGCGGCAATGTTCTTAACGATTCCCATGACGACCTCAGTATAACAACTGCGATGACAAGCTTCAGGTCCGCACAAGGCAGCGTGCAGTAGCGAGACCGGATCTTCAGCTTCGCGTATTTAGCGAGAGAACCTTAGCTTTGCATCCCAAGCTAGACCGAGCTTTGCGTGCTCAGGTAGAGCGAACCTTCGCGTCTCGCGTCGCAAGTTTTCCGATCTCGCCGGCTTCAGCCGGCACCGGGCCAACTGCAGTCCGCCTGGATTGCAGACCACGCTTGCGACGCCGTCCTCCAAACGATCCACCACGCTCGCTATTGCCCAGCTCTAACCATGTGCCGCTCTGGTTTCCAACTGCGACTTCAGCAGCTCGTAATGATGCTGCGCGTGACCCGCAACAATATACGCCAAAGCGCGAACGGTCACCGGATTTCCGTTGGCCACGCCGCGGCGAGTCTCCGAGCCATGCGGCAGTGATCGAAAAAGCGCCACGCTGGACTCGCGAACGCTCTCCAGCTCGGCTATAAGATCTTCGAGGCTGCGCTCGTTCGAGCCTGCCTCACGGACATAATCGTCCTGCTCGAAGCCCTGCAGCTCCTTCTCGTCGCCGCGCGCGAAGCGCATCGCGCGGTAGCTGATGATGCGCTCGGTGTCGCACAGATGTCCGAGGACTTGCTTGGCGCTCCACTTCCCTGGAGCTGGTGCCTGCCCTGCCGCCTCGTCGGTCATGCCGGCGAGAAGCTGGCGGTAGTAGCTGGGCTGAGTGGAGAGAAATTCCAGCAGAGGGCCCTGCGGCACTCTGGCGATGTAATTCCGGTAGAACTCGGCGTATTCAGTTGGTTCTGGGCGCGTGAGCATGAAAATAACTCTGACACGGAGCAAATTGCGACGCAAGTCAGTGGGACACACCGCGATGAAGACAGGCCGGGTTCATCGGAAAGCGGGATGAGTCCGAAGCTCCCGAGCCGCCGGCGCTTGAAACATGATCACTTCAACGCTGGAGTAGGTTTGGCGACCATGACCCGCAGGGCATTCCGCCTCAAATTGATACGGTGCCGGCAACGGTGGCCGGATCGGCTTCCCTTCGGCGTCGAAAACTACTTTGGCCAATGCGATCATTTCGCTGCACGTACGACAAGCCACACCCCAACACATTTCTTGCGCCTGGTTCATGAATGCCATTTTCTCGTTAATCACCATTATCCGACAACGCGAATGTATGCCCTTTCAGCATCGATCGCGATGCCCTACCCTCCCCAACAGGTGGGAAGAAGGTGGGGCACCCGCAAATTCTTGCAGGACACGCCGTCTCGGGCCATCTGCGGTAGTTCATGCAGCATGCGACAGCCGTTGCCGAACGACTGCCGTCTGCGGCCGCAACATGATCCGAAACACCAAGAGGTGCGTGACCAGCAGAGCTGGCACTACCAGCGTCGGAATGAAGTAAGCCGCGCCCATCACACCAGGAGCGTTCGCTA
>DASRGM010000039.1:0-9134 GCA_035651035.1 Terriglobales bacterium | reverse complement strand
GAGGCAGCCCTCGACCATCTGCTCCCCACCATTGCTCATCTGGCTTGCGCCGTTGGACATCGCGCTCTGGGTCGACGGCGGCAGCGTGCTGGAAGACTCGCCGGAGTTGCCGGCGTTCGGAGTTGCCGGCGCCTGTTGCGGGTTGGTTGGGGTTGACTGGTTATAGCTGGGCTGCTGCTGCGCGTTCTGGCTTGCTGCGGAGCTATCCTGCGCCATGGCACTCGAAACGCCGAACAAACCAACCACAACCAGCGCTAACAAACTCTTTCCCATGATCTTTCTCCTGGTTATTGCCGTGAGTACGAACGTGGCTGGGGTATTAGGATGGCGTTTGGCGCAGTTGTAGTTCGCTCGAATCCGGCAGCGCCTCTGGATTAGTTGGCAATCGGCAGTCGGCAGTCGGCAGTCAAACGGCGCACTCCAGGCGAGCTACACCTGCCGCACGCGCGCTCGCTGTCTACCTTTCGTGTGAGCGAGGACAGCATCTTCTTGATCCGTTGGGTTTCGAAAGTTAAATGCCTGAATGGTTCCTCGCCCAAAAATCCGAGATCCCGCGAAAGCAAAAGGTGGTATTCCAATTCGCTCGCAGAACCTGCCGTAATCTGCAGGAAACGATGGAGCTCTCCATTGCCGCGACGGCCGCATCCTTCGGCGATATTGGCGCCGGTAGAGACCGAACATCTCCGCATCTGCGACGTGAGGCCGTACAATTCCTCCCTCGGGTAGCTCGCCGTGCACTTGTATACGGCCAAAGTAACCTCGTGCGCCTTATTCCAGACGTCCAGATCTCGAAAATCTTTCGTGACACCATACCTGATGAAAAGAGCTGCCGGTCGCGGGCCGAGTGCCGACTGCCGAGTGCCGAGTGCCTAGGTTCTAACCGCCGCCTTCAAATACTCATCAATCGCCTTCGCGGCCTTGCGTCCCGCGCCCATGGCGAGGATCACCGTAGCGCCGCCGGTCACGATATCGCCGCCGGCGAAGACCCCCGGCTTTGAGGTCGCCAGCGTGTCTTCCTTGGCCGAGATGTAGCCGCGCTTGGTGATTTCCAGCCCCGGCGTGGTCATCCGGATCAGCGGATTCGCGCTGGTTCCCGCTGCGATGATCGCCACCGAGCACGGCGTCACGAACTCCGAGCCCTTGATCGGCACCGGGCTGCGGCGGCCGGAGTCGTCAGGCTCCCCTAGTTCCTGGCGAATGCAGCGCACGGTTGTAAGATTGCCCTTCTCGTCGCCGAGGAACTCGACCGGATTCACCAGCATCTCGAAGTGAACGCCCTCGTCCTTTGCGTGATGCACTTCCTCGACACGCGCCGGCATCTCGGCTTCGGTGCGGCGATAGTAGATGCTGGCGCTCCTCGCGCCCAGCCGCAGCGCGCTGCGCACCGCGTCCATCGCGGTGTTGCCGCCGCCGACCACGATCACGTCGCGATCTTTGCAGGGGTAAATCGGCTCGTCGAATTCGGGGAAGCGGTAGGCGCGCATCAGGTTCACGCGCGTGAGGAATTCGTTGGCCGAATAGATGCCGTTCAGGTGCTCGCCCGGCACATTGAGGAAGCGCGGCAGGCCGGCGCCGGTCGCGATGAAAAGCGCGTCGAAGCCTTCGTCCTGCATCAGCTCGTCGACCGTTACGGTCTTGCCGACGACCACGTTGGTTTCGAACTCCACGCCGCGGCGGCGCAGCACGTCGATCTCGTGGCGCACGATGTCTTTGGGCAGGCGGAACTCGGGGATGCCGTACACCAGCACGCCTCCGAGCTCGTGCAGCGCCTCGAAGACGTGCACCTGGTGCCCCACCTGGATGAGGTCGCCGGCGCACGCCAGTCCCGCAGGCCCGCTGCCGATGATGCCGATCTTTTTGCCGGTCTTCGGCGCCGTTACCGGCGAACCAAACTGCCCTGACTCGCGCTCCCAGTCGGCGACGAAGCGCTCGAGATATGCGATGCCGACCGGCTCGCCCTTCTTGCCCAGCACGCAGCCCGACTCGCACTGATCTTCCACCGGACAGACGCGGCCGGTGATGGCGGGCAGCGCATTGTCTTCGCGGACCTTCGAAGCCGCGCCGAGATAATCGCCCGCGAGAATCAGATCGATCACCGCGCGCACGTCGACCGAGACGGGGCACTTCACGCTGCAGCCGGGCTTGGGGCACTCGATGCAGCGCAGCGATTCCTGCCGCGCCATCTCGGGCGGGAAGCCGAGGTTCACTTCCTGAAAATTGTGGGCGCGCACGCAGGCATCCTGCTCGGGCACGCGCTGGCGCGGCAGCTTGGCGCGCTCTTTGGCGGGCAGTGGATTGTGGCTCGGCTTCTTCTGTTTCACCTCAGGCATGGCTCACCTCCGCCGTCTCCAGCGCGCACTCCTCTTTCTGACGATTGCGTCGGACCTTCTCCAGCTCGGACTCAGGATCGGCCTGCAGCCGCTCGATGCTCTCGCGCTCCTGCTCGCGATACATGTTGTTGCGCTGCATCAGCACCTCAAAGTTGACGCGCTGCGCGTCGAACTCGGGGCCATCGACGCAGGCGAACTCGCTCTTGTTGCCGACCAGCACTCGGCAGCCGCCGCACATGCCGGTGCCGTCCACCATGATGGAGTTCAGGCTGACGATGGTCTTGATGTTCTCGGGCGCGGTCATCCGGGCTACGGCGCGCATCATCGGCACCGGACCGCAGGCGAGCACGTAATCCAGCTTCTGCTTGCCCATCACTTCCTTCAGCGTCTCCGTCACCAGGCCCTTGGTGCCGTAGCTGCCGTCGTCGGTGCAGATGTAGGTCTCGTCGCTGACGGCTTTCACTTCGTTCTCCAGCACCAGCAGCTCCTTGCTGCGCGCACCGACGATGGAGATGACCTTATTGCCCGCGCGCTTCAGCTCGCGCGCCGTGGGATACGCCATGGCTGTGCCCACGCTGCCGCTCACTACAACGGCGGTGCCGAAGTTCTCAATCTCGGATGGCTTGCCGAGCGGCCCAACCATGTCGAGGATGGCGTCGCCGGCCTGCATCATGCACAGCAGCATGGTGGTCTTGCCGATGGCCTGCACGACAATCGTGACGGTGCCGGCAGCAGGGTCGGCGCCGGCGATGGTCAGGGGGATGCGCTCGCCGCTCTCGTCCAGCCGCACGATCACGAACTGGCCCGGCTTCTGCTTGCGCGCGATGCGCGGGGCCTTAATGGTGAACAGCTTGATGTTGCGCGCCAGCGGACGCGCCTCCACGATCTCGTACACGGGGTAGCCTCCCGCATCGATTCTGCGGGGGCATGTACAGCCAGTCTGTGGCGCAGGTCACATGAGGATGGTTGGAGCGCACAAAGCGAGCGGCGGGGCGGTTATCGGTTGGCGGTTGGCAATGCCGCCTGGCGGTTTTCGGTTATCGTTGGCAACGTCGGCCGGCGGTTGCCGGTTGTCGGTTGTCAATGGCGGCCGACCGCTCTCGGTCGTCGTGGGCAATCTCGCCCTGCGGTTGGCGGTTGTCGTGGGCAATACTGCGGCCAACCGTCCGTTTGCGAACAGCGGCAGGCCTTCGCGAACACTCCGCTCCTGTCAACCAGGTGGCCACCCGCCGTTAACTCGCATTGTTTCCGTAGCTTGGATCGGAATCATTTCGGTATCTCAGGTGCCGTATCATGTTCGAAGTTAGGGTGCTCGCCCACGAACCATGCCCCGATTTGGACAGGATCTTCGCTACGGTTTCCGCGTACTGCGGAGTTCGCCGGCATTTACTGCCGTTGCGGTGCTTACACTGGCCTTGGGTGTGGGAGCGAACACCGTTGTATTCAGCATCCTGAATGCGCTTTTTCTCCGCACCGCGCCAGTGCACAACCCCGGCGAATTGGTCATGTCCACGGGCACGCACCGCGGCGTCTCTCTGCCCGAGTATCGCTATTATCGCGATAACAACAGGTCTTTCGCTGGCTTGGCCGCCGAGTATCCGACCGCACACGCATACCTGCAAACTAAGGACGACTCCGAGATCGTACTGGGCGCCATCGTCACCGCCAATTATTTCGACCTACTCGGGGTCAAGCCATTTCTGGGGCGATTGTTCATTGCGGCCGACGATCAGGTTGGCGCCGCGCCTGTGGTCGTGCTCAGCTACCCCGCCTGGCGCGAGCGGTTCGCCGCCGACCCTGAGCTGGTGGGCAAGACCATCCGGCTGAATGGCGTCTCGTTGACTGTCGTCGGAGTTGCGCCTGCAGGTTTTCACCGCCTGTTCTCAGGCTTCGATAATGATCTCTGGTTGCCCAGCAGCGCTGCGAGCTTCATCGTTCCGCACTGCAATCCGGCTGATTACAAGTGTGATTTCTTTAATGGCGTGATTGGCCGCTTGAAACCAGGCATGGACCTGAGCAGTGCGCGCAATGAGCTGAACAGGCTTGATCAGCAATGGGAGTCTGTTTATCCGGATCTCGCCAAAAGCATCATGAGGCTGTATCCGGCACGCGGCATCGATCCGGCGAACCGCCTCGAGATTGCGCATCTGCCATCCACACTGGTGGCCATCGTGGCCGTGCTGCTCCTGATTGCGTGTGCCAACGTTTCGGGACTTCTGCTGGCTCGCGGTACGGTTCGCCGCAAGGAAATCGCCACGCGCCTGGCCTTGGGTGCCACGCGCGCCCGCATCATTCGCCAGCTGATGACCGAAGCCGCAATGCTGGTCCTGCTGGGAACCGGCCTGGGCGCGCTTTTGTTGGTCTGGGCTTCGCGGTGGCTCTCGAACTTTCCATTCGTGTCCACCGAGGGCTTCCGGTCGTTTTACCAGATTGGCTTCGACCGGCGCGTATTCATCGCCACTGCGGCACTGTCCGTCATCAGCGTTTTTCTCTTTGGCCTCTTGCCCGCGCTCCGCGCCAGCCGGACGGCTCCGATGGAGACGTTGAAGGAGGCCGGGGCACTTGCCGGCCGACAACAAACGCGCTCAAGGGCCTTGCTGGTCGCGACCCAGGTCGCGCTGGCGATGCTCCTGTCCACCGGGGCGATCCTGATTGTGCGAAGCCTGAACCGCGTGCTCATAGGGCCGGGCGTCGATCCCGATCATGTTGCCATCATTAGGATGAGTCCTTATCGACTGGGTTATCCGCCGGCAAAATCGGCCGCCATCCAAGCCGAGGCAGTCACGCGCATCGCCAACCTGCCCGGCGTAGTGGCGGTGAGCTTTGGTCAACTCATGCCCTGGTGGGAGAGTTGGGAGGACACTGTTGCCCTGCCCGGGCGAGAGGGTGGGGTGCGCGAAATGCAGCTTCGCGTTCATTACAACAGCGTCGCTCCGAACTACCTTCGCACCCTTGGCATACCCTTATTGCGAGGGCGCGAATTCACCAGCTCGGACCGCAAGGGATCGCCGAACGTTGTGGTTGTTAATGAAAGCCTGGCGGCGCGGCTCTGGCCAACGGGCGACGCGGTGGGACAAACCCTGCTGATTGGCGGCACACCCTGTGCCGTGGTCGGCGTGGCGCGCGACGCGCAATACAATCCTGCCACCGATGGCGCTCACCTGTTCTTCTACCGCCCGTACTGGCAGACGCAGAACAATGGCGACTGGCGCTTTGTCGTCCGCACTGCGTCAAACGCCGGCGCCATGCTGGCCGAGATCAAACAAACGCTCCGCAACATCGATTCGAATGTCCCCATCGGCGAAGATTCCTCCATGAGGCAGGTCTTGCTCAACGACTTTGGCCCGCTGCGGCTCACGCGAGTCATTCTGGTATTTGCCGGCTTCGCCGCAGTCCTCTTAAGTGCAGTCGGGCTTTACGGCGTACTCGCCTTCCTGGTCGCCACGCGTACACGCGAGATCGGTATTCGCCTGGCCTTGGGCGCACAACGCGAGCAGATACTCAGGTCGTTTCTTGTGCAAGGGCTGAAGCTGGCCCTGATCGGCGACGTCGCCGGAGCGGTGATTGCCGTCTTTGCCTTGCGCATTCTCTCCGCTCTTTTGTATGGAGTCACCGCCACCGATCCACTCACCTTGGCGGCCGTTTGGGTCCTGCTGCTGCTGATAGGAACTTTGGCCAGCTACGTCCCGGCTTGGCGCGCGACCAAGGTCGACCCCATCTCGTCACTGCGCTACGAATAAACCTGACTGTTCCCTTTTCCTGCCTGCCCAGTCAGAGTTGCTGCCTCGCTTCTCCGGTGAAACGGTAAGCCGCCGCGTGATACCATCCCGCGGTAAAGCGCCGGCTTCGCGAGCTGAACTTGCATTGAGATGGAGGAAGAGCTATGGAAACCAAAATTAACGAAATTGTGCGGTCAGGCTCGACCATGGCTGTCGCGCTGGGCATTCGGGTGGTGGAAGCGATCGCCCTTTGGATTGTCGGACGCTGGCTGATCGGTCTCTCGCTGCGCATGATAGGCCGCGCGATGACAAGGCAGAAGATCGACCACACCGTCATCCGCTACCTGCAGAACGCCGTCGCCGCCCTGCTGAACATCGTCCTGGTGATTGCCATTCTCGGTTTCTTCGGCGTTGAGACCACGAGCCTGGCCGCGCTCATCGCCGCTGCCGGCATCGCCATCGGGATGGCCTGGAGCGGCCTGCTCTCCAACTTCGCCGCCGGTGTCTTTCTGGTGATTCTCCAACCGCTGAAAGTTGGCGACTTTGTGACCGCCGGCGGGATCACCGGGACGGTCCATGAGATCGGGCTTTTCGCCAGCTCCATCGACACGCCGGACAATGTGCGCACCATCATCGGCAACGCCAAAATCTTTGGCGACGTGATCCAGAACTATTCGACCAACGCTTATCGCCGGGTCGAGCTAACAGCGCAGCTGGCCCACGACGTGAACGTGCACGCGGCGGTCGCACTGCTGAAGAAGTCGCTTGCCGCGATTCCCAACGTAATGACCAGTCCCGCTCCGGACGTGGAGATCCTCACCTTCAACCTGGCGGGACCGGTGCTGGCGGTGCGTCCTTACTGCAACAATAAAGACTATTGGCAGGTGTACTTCGACACCAACCGGCTGATCCGCGACACCTTCTCCGCCGCGGGATTCCCGGTGCCGGAACAGCACTACCAGGTACGTGGGGCCGCTGCGGGCGCGGGACTGGCGCACTCGGCCTAAGAGGCGGCTAAGGTTTCCCGGGCGGTTGCCGATAACCTAGACGAGAGAGAGAATCGCCCTCCTGTGATTCCATGTGCCACTTTCCCGGCCAGCTTCGTGCCGCTGGCTGGGAGCTTTTTATTTTGCGGGCTTCCGGCGATAGCATATCTTCATGCCGTTTCGTCCGGTTGCGGCCAGCCAGCTCGAAAGCCTGCTCGCGCAGCTGCGCGCGTCGATCGCCGCCCCTGAGCTGGGTTTGTTCGGACCGGGCTCGCTTAACTGGCAGGTCAATCGCGAGTCAGCGCTCTTCCTCGCCGGAGGGCGCGCCGCGCTGCTGCAATTGGCGCATCCCTGGGTTGCGGCCGCCATCGCGCAACACTCGCGCACCCTCGATGCTCCCGTTCGCCGCTTCCACAACACCTTCCGCCTGATGTTCCTGATGTCGTTCGGCTCCGTTGACGAAGCTTTCAACGCCGCCCGCCGCCTGCATCGGATGCACGAGAGCATTCAAGGCACGTTGCCGGAAGCGGTGGGCCGCTTCTCTGCAGGATCGTCCTACCAGGCCAATGAGAGCGGGGCGCTGATCTGGGTGTTCGCAACCCTCATCGACAGTTCGCTGCTCGCCTACGGTTTGGCGTTACCGATGCTGAGCGCAAATGAGCGGGAGCGGTATTACGCCGAAAGCCTCCGGTCCGCAGCGCTGTTCGGGATCTCTCCGGCGGAGTTGCCGCCGGACTTGGCCGCCTTTGACAGCTACATGCAGTCGGCACTCGCCTCCGACATGTTGGGCGTGAGCTCCAAGACGCGAAGCCTCGCCCATCAGCTGGCCTCCGGCGCCGGAGCTTCCTTGCCGCCTCCATTCTGGTATCGTGCGTTGACCACGAGCTTGCTGCCCTCGCGTTTTCGCCAGGAGTTTGACTTCCAGTATGGCGAGCGCGAATGCGCTGCCGTCGAACGCGCCCTGCGCTGGATTCGCCGTATCTATCCGCGCCTGCCAAGCGCAATTCGCTTCGTTGGCCCATACCACGAGGTCCAGCAACGAATCCGAGGCCGCTCGCGCCCCAGCCTCACGGCACGGCTCAGCAATCGACTATGGCTCGGACGGCCTTCGCTGTTTCATCCCTCGGCAGCAACGACGGAGAGGGAACCCGCGGTATCCTCGCGCAAAGTTACAGAATCGTAAAAACAGCTTTCTCGCGGCCGGCGGAGACCTGCTCACCATGCAGTTGGGACCGAGTGAGGTCCTTCTCAATGTGAATGTCGACTTCAAGCCGCACCCCACCATCGAGGACCTGGAGCGGACTATCGATCGACTGGAATCGGCAATCCGTGAGCACTATCCGGAAGTAAGCCGCTTGTTCATCGAAGCCGAGTCCTTGCAGAAACCCGCCGACAAGGCGCGAAAAGCCTCGTAACCTGGGCACACCCCCGCCCCGGTTCGGGTGTAGGATGAATCCACTTGCGTGGGGAGACCGTTAGCCTGTGAACATCCTCCTGTTGTCCATGCCAGATTCGTTCGAACACATGCCTACTGTCGCAGTGCGCATGCCCAACGGCGCGCTCTGTTCGCTGGCCGGCAACATCGATCCGCACCATCACATCGCGGTGGCCGACCTGGTGCTCGTGCAGCAGCGCGTCCGCCAGACTGTCGAGCAACTGGTGCATAAGCACCGTCCCGACGTCGTGGGCCTCTCCATCATGACCTTCCAGCGCAAGACTGCGCTGAACATCATCGAATTGCTGCGGCAGTTGCGGCCGGAGGTGCGCGTTGTGGTCGGCGGCTACGATCCCAGCCTCGCCCCGCAGGCCTACATGTATCAAGACAGCCACGTGGACTTCATCGTGCGCGGCGAAGGCGAGGTCACCTTTTGTGAATTGCTGCAGGCGCTGGAGTGCGGCGGCAGCATGTCCCACATTGTAGGACTATCCTATCGTGAGCCCGGCGGCTGCTGGCGCGAGAATCCCGCGCGGCCGGTGCACAGTCTGGAGAGTGGGGAGATCCGGCCTCCCCGGCGCGATGTCCGCGTGCTCGAGGGCTACACCATGTTGGGGCGCAAAGTCGATGTCGTCGAAACTTCGCGCGGCTGCACCTTCGACTG